>NZ_JBHTTU010000121.1:0-13529 GCF_042794375.1 Kitasatospora sp. NPDC056531
TCGACACACCCCCACCCAAGCGAACTTCCATCCCCGAGAAGGCAGTCATGCCATCCATTCACCCGAACGTGTCACGTGCGGAGGATGGGGCTAGCGGAGTGGCTGCGGGTGCAGGACCGGCTGCTGCCCGAACTGCTGACCGGCTACGCCGACGTCGGGGCGACCGACTGGGCAGCCGTCGACGCACTGCGGGCGCGGTCACGGCAGGTCAGGGAGGACCTGGCGGTCGCGGTGGAGCAGTCGCACGCCGAGCCGGCCGAGCACCGCTGCCCCTGGTCGAGTCCCGCCGCCTCCGTCGGCGGCGCCAGCGACGCCAACTTCGTCGCGGCCCTGGGCCGGCCGGTGCTGTGCGGGATGGGCGCGGTCGGCTACGGCGCCCACGCCCAGGGCGAGTTCATCTACCCCGACACCGTGCCGACCCGGACGGCGCTGGTCGCGGGCCTGCTGGGCCGACTGGCGCAGCCGCTGGGCGGCGGGGTCGGGGTGGGCTGACGCACCGGGCCCGGTCAGCCGGGCGTACGGAGCCGGTAGCCCCCTTCCCGGTCGAGCTGTGTGGTCAGACGCAGCCCGGACGGAAAGGGGGTGAGCGTCGCGGTGACGACCCGGTCGGTCGGGTCGGTCACCGTGGGCGCCGGCGTGCCGGTGGGAAGCAGGAGGTCGAGGGCCTGCGGACGGGTGCTGTGCACGGTCGCCTCGGTCAGGCGACCGCTGTCCCAGCTGAGGTCGACGGTGAGACCGCCGCGGGCGCGCAGCCCCTCGACGTGGCCGGTCGGCCAGGCCTCGGGCAGGGCGGGCAGCAGCCGCAGGACGCCGTTGTGGCTCTGCAGCAGCATCTCGGCGACGGCGGCGCTGGCGCCGAAGTTGCCGTCGATCTGGAACAGGTCCGGTGGGTGCAGGCCGAAGAGATTGGGCGCGGAGTAGTCGGCCAGCAGGCCGCGGACGCTGCGGTGGGCGAGGTCGGCGTCGCCGAGGCGGGCGGCCAGGGCGGCCACCCAGGCCAGGCTCCAGCCGGTCGATCCGCCGCCGTGGTCGAGGCGGCAGGCCAGGGCCAGTCGGGCCGATTCCGTGCGCACCGGGTCGGTGAGCGGGTCGATGGCACTGCCGGGGTGGAGGCCGTAGAGGTGGGACAGGTGTCGGTGGCCGGGGTCCTCCTCGGGGAGGTCCTCCCACCATTCGAGCAGGCGACCGTCCTCGCCGGTCGGCGGGGGACGGAGCCGGGCACGGGCCGTGTCCAACTCCTCGGCCAGGTCGGCGTCCACGCCGAGCAGGCGGGCGGCGGAGGCGGTGTTGGTGAAGAGTTCGGTGGTGAGCCAGTGGTCCATGGTGGCCGAGGCGGAGACAGCGGCGAGGGTGCCGTCGGGCAGCCGGAAGTGGTGCTCGGGGGAGGTGGACGGGCAGGTGACCAGGTGGCCGTCCCGGTCCTCGGTGAGGAAGTCGAGCAGGAAGCGGGCGGCGCCGCGCATCAGCGGGTAGGCGCGGGCGGAAAGGAAGTCGCGGTCCCCGGTGAAGAGGTGGTGCTCCCACAGGTGCGCGCAGAGCCAGGCGCCGGCCATCGGCCAGTTCGCCCAGGAGGGCGAGCCGGAGACGGGGTTGGCGGAGCGCCACAGGTCGACGTTGTGGTGGACGGTCCAGCCGCAGGCGCCGTAGTAGGCGGCGGCGGTCCGGGCACCGGTCCGCGCGAGGTCGGCGATCAGGTCGAAGAGCGGTTCGTGGCACGGGGCGAGACCGGTGGTCTCGGCGTGCCAGTAGTTCATCTGCAGGTTGATGTTGGTGGTCCAGTTGGAGTTCCACGGCGGGGCGGTCTCGGTGTTCCAGATGCCCTGCAGGGTGGCGGGCTGGCTGCCGGGGCGCGAGGAGGCGATCAGCAGGTAGCGGCCGTAGGCGAATTGGAGGGCCGTCAGCGCGGGGTCGTCACCGCCGGCCCGGACGGCGGCGAGCCGTTCGTCGGTGGGCCGGTGGTTCGGAGGGGCGTCGCCAAGTCGCAGCGTGGTGGCGCGGTACATCCGCCGGTGGTCGGCGAGGTGCTCGGCGAGCAGTTGTCCGTACGGTCGGGCGGCGGCTTCGTCCAGGCGCCGTTCGACCTGCTCCACCGGTCCGTCTTCAGGGCCGGCCGGGGGCTCGGTGTGGCCGCGGTAGCCGGTTGCGGCGGCGACCAGCAGGAGCACCTCGTCGGCGCCGCGCACCGTCACCGCGCCCGCCGTCCGCTCGACCCGGCCGCCGGTGGGCACCACTCGGAGCCCGGCCGCGAAGCCCATGCCCTCGTTCGGGCGGTAACGCACCGGGTCCGGCTCGCCGAAGGCCACGTGGGCGGGGGCCCGGCCGCAGATGTGCAGGCGGTCGGGGCTGCCGCCGCCACGCGCGTCCGGGTGCGGGGTATCGAACCGGGCGGTGAGATCGATCCGCCCGGGTACGGAGGAGGTGATCCTGGTGACCAGGACGTCGGCCGGGGCCGAGACGTAGGACTCGCGCAGGATCTCCGCGCCGCCGGTCCGGTACGAGACCCGGTGGACGGCCTCGTCGAGGTCCAGTGAACGTACGTAGTCGTCCAACAAACCGTCCATGAGCTCCAGTCGGAGGGTCGCGAGCGGTTGGTAGGCCTCCGAGTACGGGCCCTGCAGGCGGGTCGCGAGAGCCTCCGCGCGGGCGTAGTCGCGGTCGGCCAGGACGGCGGTGCGCAGCTCCCCAAGGTGCTCGGCCGCGTCGGTGCGGTCGTGCGGCCCGGGGCCGCCGGACCACAGGGTGTCGACGTTGAGGTGCACGGTCTCGCCTGCGCCGGACCCGCCCGCGCCGCCGTGGAACAGTGCGCCGAGGCGCCCGTTACCCAGCGGCAGGGTTTCCAGGAAGGAACCGGCCGGTCGGCGGTACCAGAGGCGTTCGGAGCCGGGGGCAGGAGCCGTCGACAAGGGCGTTTTCCTCTCGGGGAGTTGGTGGCCCAGGCGGAGGATCAGCGGCTGCCGGCTGGGCCGGTGCTGTCCCGGACGATCAGCTCGGGGCGCAGCAGTTGGAGTGAGTTGGCCGGCGCGCCCGACTTGGTGAGGGCGCGCAGCAGCAGCTCGATGGCCTCGCGGGCCATTTCCCGCTTGGGGATGGCGACGCTGGTGAGGGCCGGTCGGGAGACTCCGACCTCCGGGTTGTCGTCGTGCCCGACGATCGACAGGTCGTGCGGGACGGAGCGGCCGGCGGCCCGGGCGGCCTCCAGGGCGCCGAGTGCGAGGACGTCGTGGGTGGCGAAGAGCGCGGTGGTGCCGGGATCGGCGGCCAGGGCCGCGTTCGCCGCCGTGTAGCCGCCCGCGGGGGTGGGCTCGGGTGCGAAGTGGACGGCGCTGTCGGGGACGGTCAGGCCGTCGGCGGCGAAGGCGCGCCGGAAGCCGGCCACCCGTGGGGTGTGGTCGGGGCTGGCGAGGACGGCGACGCGTTCGTGGCCGAGTTCGCGCAGGTGGCGCCCGGCCAGGTAGCCGGCGCGCTCGTAGTCGATGGTGACCACCGGGAAGCGGTCGGGGGCGTCGGTCTCCCAGGCGCACAGGGCGACCGGGAAGGAGGCCTCGGCCAGCAGCGGGAGGTGGTCGATGAGGTCCCGGTCGCCGGCGATCAGCAGGGCGTCCACCGAGCGGCTGGTCAGGCCCGCCAGGTGGCGCTTGGCGCGCTCGCCGTCGAGGCGGGTGGTGCACAGCAGCAGGTGGTAGCCGTTCTCGTCGAGGACGTCCTCGACCTCCTCGACGATGTCGGCGTAGAAGGAGCCCGTCACGGTGGGTACGAACAGGCCCACCGTCCTGGTGGCGCCGGTGGCCAGGGAGCGCGCGACCAGGTTGGGGGTGTACCCCAGCTCCTCGATCGCGGCGCGCACCCGGGCGGCGGTCGCCGGGCTCACGGCTCCCCGGCCCCGGATGACGTTGGAGACGGTCTGCTTCGTGACCCCGGCGCGCTCGGCCACGTCCTGCATCGTCACCATGACTGGATCCTTCGATTTTACCGGTCAACTTGCTTTCGGTGAAACGTAGGGCACGGCCGCAGGGTCGTCAAGGTGGATCGAAATCCTTGCCGCGGCGCTGACTTGATGATTCGCCACCAAAATTCCGCCGCAGTGCAGCGAGCCGGCAGAGGTTTTTGCAGGGACCCTTGATTTACCGGTCAACCCGCCCGTATCGTCCCAGCCATCCAGCGACGCCCCAGTCTCCGGGCCCCTGCTGACGACCCGTCCGCGCGGCGTCTCGCGCCTCCGAGAGGAACCACCCATGGGCAGAACGACCACGTCCGCAAGCCGCGTCGTCGGCGCGGCCACCGCCGTGGCACTCGCGCTCGCCGTGAGCGCCTGCAGCAGCGGTTCGGGGGACGACGCGAAGTCGGGCGGCAGCTTCACCTACTGGTCGATGTGGCGCTCCGACGAGCCGCAGGCCAAGGTGCTGAAGGCCGCGATCGACGACTTCACCGCCGCCACCGGCGCCAAGGTGAACGTCACCTGGGCCGGCCGGGACATCGCCAAGAAGATCGGCCCGGCCATCGCCGCCAACCAGGCGCCCGACCTGTGGGACGAGTCCGACGACAAGGTCTACGGCACCACCGCCGCCGCCGGACAGGCCCTGGACCTCTCGCCCGTGCTGCAGCTGCAGGTGCCGGAGGAGAACGTCCCGGTCTCCCAGGTGATCCCGGCCAAGTACTTCGACATGCTGCCGAAGGACCCGTCCGGCTCGAACCACTACGTGATCCCGTACGAGGTCGTCACCAACGCGATGTTCTACAACGCGGCCGACCCCGCGATCACCGCCGCCATGCCGAGCCCGCCCACCGACTGGGCCGGCCTGCTCAAGGTCTGCGACGCGCTGAAGGCGGCCGGGAAGGCGTGCATCGCCTCCGAGGGCGAGGACCCCTGGAGCAACGCGCTGTACTTCGACTACCTGCTCAACGGCGCCGGAGTGAACGTCGCCCAGCTCTCCGCCGACAAGTCCGGCGCGAGCTGGGACAACCCGGCGGTCCTCACCGCCGCGCAACAGGTCGAGCAGCTGGTCAAGGGCGGTCACCTGATCCCGGGCTACGACGCCACCAAGTTCCCGGCCCAGGAGACCAACTGGACGGCTGGAAAGGCCGCCTTCTACATGGACGGCAACTACGTCACCGCCGAGGTGGCCAAGCAGGTGCCGGCCGGCTGGAAGACGGCCTCGATACTGCCGCCCACCGCGAAGGCCCCGGACGCGGGCCTGTTCGGCTTCGCGATCCCCAAGCGCGCCAAGAACGCCGCCTCGGCGGAGAAGTTCATCGCCTTCTTCCTGCAGAAGAAGCACCTGTCCGGGATCTCGACCACCGCGCTCAACATCACCCCGCGCACCGACATCCCGGCGCCCGCCGAGCTGGCCGGTGCCCAGCAGGCCCTCGCCTCCCCGACCGTGCGCCTCGGCTTCGACGGCGCGGGCGGGAGCTGGCTGCCCAAGGTCCTGAACGAGAACTACCTGGACTTCTGGCACGGCAAGACCACGGCCGCCCAGTTCGTCGCCAAGTGCAAGGCCGACCAGGTCACCTATTGGCAGACCCAGGGCTGACGGTGGCGACGACGATCGACAACCCGCCCCGGACGGACGCCGTCCGGGGCCGGTCCGAGCGCGCCGCCCGCACCGGCGTCGGCCCGCTGGAGCGCCAGCGCCGCCGGATGTTCTGGCCGTTCACCGCGCCCGCGCTGATCGTGTACGGGGTGCTGTTCATCGCCCCGGTCGGCTACGCGCTGTGGACCAGCCTGTACAAGTGGGACGGCATGGGCGCGATGGACTGGCGCGGCCTGCAGAACTACACCCTGCTGTTCCGCGACCCGAGGTTCCGCACCTCCCTGTTCAACACGCTGGAACTGATGGTCATCGGCGGCACGATCACCTTCGTGCTCAGCTTCGCGCTGACCCTGGTGCTGCGCGAGATGCGGGCCAAGCTCTTCGCCCGGTCCGTGCTGTTCTTCCCCTCGCTGGTCAACGGCATGGTCTTCGGCATCGCCGCCGGGTTCCTGTTCTCGCCCACCGGCCCGGTCAACCAGGCGCTGAAGCTGTTCGGGGTGACCACACCGCCCAAGTGGCTGTCGACGGACAACCTGCTCCCGATGGTGCTGGGCACCCTGGTCTGGACGGCGACCGGCTACTACACCTCCATCATCATGGCGGCGGTCGACCAGATCCCCGACTACCTCTACGAGGCGGCCGAACTCGACGGCGCCGGCCCCTTCCAGCGCTTCCGGCACATCACCCTGCCCTGCGCCTGGGACGTCATCGCGGTCTGCGCCGTGCTGTGGACAGTCAGCTCGGTGAAGATCTTCGAACTGATCCTGCTCTACGGCGGCAGCACCAACGCCTACCCGCCGGTGAGCAGTTGGAACACCGCCGTGTACGTGTACACCGAGGCCTTCCCGCAGGGCACCGTCCCCCGGCTGGGCACGGCCACCGCCGCCGCGATCGTCAGCCTGGCCATGGTCACCCTGATCACCGTCGTGCTGCGCCGCCTGCTGCGCCGCGACCCGATCGAGTACTGACCCGCCGCGTCCCCGCCCCCACACGCAACCCGGAAAGGCCACCACCCGTGCGAAGCAGAAGCAGAACCAGGAGCGGACGCGGATCATCGGGACTCGCGACGCGGATCGGCACGGCCGTCGTCTGGCTCGTCGTCGCCGCCGACCTGCTGCTGGTCCTGTGGATCCTCCTGACCTCGCTGCGCGGCGGCCCCGACATCCTGCACCACGCCTTCGGCCTGCCGACCAGCCCGAAGACCGACAACTACGCCACCGCGCTCGACGAGGGCGGCTTCGCACGGGCGGCCCTCAACAGCCTGCTCACCGCCGGCCTCTCCTCCGTGGTCGCGGTCGCCCTCGCCGCCCCCTGCGCCTACGCCCTCGCCCGGCGCCGCTCACGCACCTCCTCGGCGCTGACGATGACCTTCGCCATGGGCCTCGGCGTTCCCGGCCAGGTCCTGGTGGTGCCGCTGTTCGTCGGCCTGTCCCGGGTGAACCTGACCGACAGTGACCTCGGCCTCGGGCTCGTCTACGTCGGCCTGGCGATGCCCTTCACGGTCTTCCTGCTGACCGGCTTCTTCAGCGGCATCCCCGGCGTCCTGGAGGAGGCGGCCGTCCTGGACGGCGCAGGCCCCTTGCGCACCTTCGTCCAGGTGGTGCTCCCGGTCGCCCGCGGCGGTCTGATCACCGCCTTCCTCCTGCAGTTCATCACCGCCTGGAACGAGACCCTGTTCGCTCTCGTCCTGACGAACAGCCAAGGGAAGACCACCCTCCCGGTGGCCCTCTCCTCGTTCGTCGCGGCACAGCAGTTCAACGGCCTGGACTACGGCACGATGTTCGCCGGAGTCTGCATCATCCTCGCCCCGATGATCGCGCTCTTCTCCTGGATGGGCTCGCGGATCATCCAGGGCATGACGGTTGGAATCGGCAAATGACCTCGACACTGCGCACCGACGTCCTCCGCATCGTAGGCACCCCCGACCCGGTCGGCGGCACCCTGCCGATCCTCCAGGGCCTGCCGCAGCAGACCGCCGCCGGCGTCGGGGTCGACGCCGAGATGCGCCGCAACCTGGCCTACGGGGTGCCGCACACCCTGCTGCCGTACACCCGGCAGGGAGGGTACGACCGCGACCGCACCGAGCGCGAAGTCCCCTGCGTGGTGCTGGAGAACGAGACCCTGACCGCGACCTTCCTGCCCTCCCTCGGCGGGCGGCTGTGGTCCCTGGTCCACCGGCCGAGCGGGCGGGAGCTGCTGCACCGCAACCGGATCCTCCAACCGGCCAACCTCGCGCTGCGCGACGCCTGGCTGGCCGGGGGAGTGGAGTGGAACCTCGGCACCACCGGGCACTGGCCGCTGACCTGCGAGCCGCTGCACGCCGCGCGGGTGACCGCTCCGGACGGCACCCCGGTCTTAAGGATGTACGCCTTCGAACGGCTGCGGCGCCTGCTCCTGCGGATGGACACCTGGCTGCCCGCCGGCTCCCCGGTGCTGTACGTCCACATCGCCGTGCACAACCCTTCGCCGACCGAGACCCCGGTCTACTGGTGGTCCAACATCGCGGTGCCCGAGCACGAGGGCGTCCGCGTCCTCGGCCCGGCGGACCAGGCCTTCCACTGCGACTACGTCAGCGACCTGCGGCGCGTCCCGTTCCCGCGGGTCGAGGGGGCCGACCGCAGCTACCCCGGCCGGGTCCCACGCGCCGCCGACTACTTCCTCGACATCCCCCGCGGCGAACGCCCCTGGATCGCCGCGCTGGACGAGACCGGGACGGGACTCGCCCAGACCTCCACCGCGCGGCTTCGCGGGCGCAAGCTGTTCTGCTGGGGCACCGGCACCGGCGGCAAGCACTGGCAGGAGTGGCTCTCCGGCCCGGACTCCGCCTACCTGGAGATCCAGGCCGGCCTGGCCCGCACCCAGTTGGAACACCTGCCCATGCCGGCCGGTGCCACCTGGTACTGGACCGAGGCGTACGGCCTGCTACAGGCCGATCTCGAGGCGGTGCACGGGAGTTGGGAGACCGCGCGGGCAGCCGTCGGCGAGGCGCTGAACGCGCTGGTGTCGCCACTGCAAGTGGACCTGGCCGACGCGCTGGCCACCGAGTTCGGCGAACCGGAGGAACTGCTGGCCCCCGGCAGCGGCTGGGCCGCCCTGGAGATCGAGGCGGGCGCCCTGGCGGCATCTCCGCTGCTGCCCTTCGGCGTGCCCACCGACGCCCAGGAACCCTGGCGCCGACTCCTCAAGACCGGCACGCTCCCGCTCTGCGACCCGCCGGCCGAACCGGTCACGGGCACGCACTGGCGGGCGCTGCTGGAGGCGGGGGCCACGGACTGGCACGCGCTGTACCAGCTCGGGCTGCTGCGCCTGGCGGCCGGGGACCAGGAGGCCGCCCGTGAGGCCTTCCAGCGTTCGATCGCCGTGCAGTCCTCACCCTGGGCGCTGCGGGCGCTCGCCTTCCTGACCCCGGACCGGCAGGCGGCCGCGGACCTCATGGTCGATTCCCATCAACTCCGGCCGGATCTCATGGAGTTGACGATCGAGGCGCTGGAGGCCCTGGGGCGCGCCGAGCGTCCGGCCCAGGCACTCGCGCTGATCGGGCAACTGCCCCCGGCTGACCGGGCGCACGGCAGGATCAGGCTGGCCGAGGCGGAGGCGGCGCACGCCTCCGGCGACGACGACCGCGTCCGGCGCCTGCTGGCCGAGGGTATCCAGGTCGACAACATGCGCGAGGGCGAACTCTCCCTGGACGCCCTCTGGCGCGCCGTCCACCCCGGCACGCCCGTCCCGCCGCAGTACGACTTCCGGATGGCGGTCGGCTGAGCCGCCGCCTCCCACCGACCACTCTCCCGTTCCGCACCCCCACACCAGGGGCGCAACGGTGCGCCCCGCCACGGAAGAGGAGTAGCAGTGTCAGCTCAACGCACCAGATGGGTCAGCGCCCTCACTGCAGTCGCGCTGGTCGTCCTCGGCACCGGCACGCTGGCCGCCACCCCGGCGGCCGCCAAGCACGCCGGCGCCACCTACACCATCTCGATCGGGAAGACCGGCTCGTACGCGTACCCGGACGACACCCCGGCGAGCGTCTACACCGACAAGGACGGCACGTTCTACTTCCAGCAGTCGCACTCGCTGTACGGCGCGAGCGACTCCCGGCAGTGGGGCTTCTACACCGGCACGGACTTCGAGAGCGCCACCCGCTCGGCCGCGATCAGCGACGCGGTCAACCCCGCCAACCCCGACGACCGCAACAACGACACGACCTGGCGGTGCAACAACAGCCCCACCGGCCTGGAGGCCAGCAGGGCGCCAAAGGGTTCCGGGTACTCGCAGCAGAACTTCTGCGACCTGGTCGGGACCTGGGTCGACCCGGACACCGGGGACTGGTACGGGCTGGTGCACAACGAGTTCACTCCCCAGCCCTTCGGCGACGGCCTGCACTACGACGCGATCGACTACGCCGTCTCCACCGACCAGGGGAAGACCTGGTCCATCAAGGACCACGTGATCACCTCGCCGTACAGCACCACCCGGGGGGACGACGCCGCCTTCCCCAACCAGACCTACGACTACGGCGACGGGGACCCCCGGCTGTTCATCGACACCGCCTCGGGCTACTTCTACGTCTACTACGGCTCCCGGATCATCCCGAAGGCCGGCGTCGGTGGCGGCAACGGCGGCCTGGCCCATGTCGCGCGCGCCCCCATCTCCGCGAAGATGAAGCCCGGTTCATGGCAGAAGTGGTACGACGGCAACTGGGCGCAGCCGGGGGAGGGCGGCCTGGAGAGCAACATGGTGCCGGTCACCCCGGCCGCGCCGACCGGGTACACCCCGCCCGCGCAGGACTACGACCCGGCCAACCCCGGATCCGTGGACCAGCAGGTCGCGGGCGGCGAACTCCCCGCCAAGTCACCGCTGTTCATTATGAACATCGCCTACGACGCCTACCTGGGGCTGTACATCGGCGAACCCGAGGTGGTCTCCGGCACCGCGCCTCAGCAGTTCTACGCCACCAAGGACCTCGCCACCCAGCGGTGGAGCCTGATCGGCGACAGCGGCAGTGGCTACACCTCCGGCTCCTGGTACCGCTGGATGCTCGACCCCGCCAGTCGGACCGGCGGCACGGTCATCGGCAAGACCTTCCGTTCGTACTGCTCCATCGCCTGCGCCACCTCCGACGGCGAGTACGCCGACATCACCATCGGCTCCTCCGCGCCGGCCGCCCCTCCGGTCGACCTGACCAGGACCTACCGGATCCAGAACGGTGACGGCCGCGTGCTGGCCCAGGCCGACGGCGGCTCCGCCACCACCTCCACGGCGTGGCCCAGCGGCTCCACCCACGAGTCCTGGGGCTTCCTGTCCGACGGCGACGGCTCGTACCGGATCGCCAACGCCGCCACCGGGCAGCTGCTGGGCGTCGACTCCACCGCGACGGCCGGCCGGGCCTGGGGCGCGGGGCCGACCGTCACCGACGCCGTCGGCGGGAACGCCACCGTCGGCCAGCAGTGGTTCATCCTCCCCAGCACGGCCGGCAAGGGCAGGTTCCAGCTGGTGAACCGTTACAGCGGTCTGGTGATCGGCCTGTCCGGCACGGCGGACCGGCTCACCGAGACCACGCCCGCCCGCTCCTGGACCGACGCCACCGGCGGCGCGGTCGGCGGCGGCCGCACCGCCGACGAGCAGACCCTCGCCTTCACCCCCACCGGCAAAGCCCCCGAGACGGTCGTGCTCACCGCCCCCGGCGACCAGTCCGGCACCGTCGGCAAGGCCGTCTCGGTGCAGCTGAGCGCGACCGACAACGCCGGAAACCCGCTCACCTTCTCGGCGACCGGCCTGCCCGCCGGGCTCTCCGTCAGCCCCTCGGGTCTGATCTCCGGTACCCCGACCGCTGCCGGGACCTCCACCGTCACCGTCACCGCCTCCTCCGGCACGACGAGCGCCTCGACCTCCCTCACCTGGACCGTGAACCCGGCACTCAGCGGCAACCACGCGCTGACCACGGGCGGCAAGGCCCTCGACGACGCGGACGCCGGCACCGCCGCCGGCAACCACCTGATCACCTGGGCCGCGTCCGGGAGCAGCAACCAGCTCTGGCAGTTCCGGCAGCAGCCCGACGGCTCGTACGAGCTGGTCAACGGCCTCTCGTCGATGTGCGCCGACGTCAGCGGCGGCTCCACCGCCGCCGGCACCCAAATCATCCAGTGGCCCTGCTCCGGCGGGAGTAACCAGCACTGGAACGTCCGGCTGCTCGCCAACGGCTCGTACACCGTCACCTCGGCCAGGAGCGGACTGCTGCTCACCACCGCCTCGACCGCAGACGGCGCCCTGGTGACGCAGCAGCCGGACACCGGCTCGCCGCTCCAGCAGTGGTCGATCACCTGACCCAGGCCCGTCCGGGAGGACGGGTCTGAAGCCGGGCCTCGGGAACCGTCCCGGGGCCCGGCACTCTTCCGTCCCCGACGCTCAGTCGAGCGCGGCGGCGCGGAGCCGCTCGGCGGCGGCCTCCGGGCTGACGTCGGTGACGAAGGCGTCGAGCCCGGATTCCACGCCGGCCAGGTACTTGAGCTTGCCCGGGGCCCGCCGGATGGTGAACAGCTCCAGGTGCAGCGCGAGTTCGCCGCCGCCGGTCTTGGGTGCCTGGTGCCAGGCGGCGATGTAGGGGGTCCGGTTGGGCGCCGCGTCGGGGGCGGTGGGGAACAGCGCGTCGAAGCGGCGCAGCAGGTCGAGGTAGAGGCCGGGGAACTCGGCGCGTTCGGCCTCGTCGAGCGCGGTGAGGTCGGGGACCCGGCGGTGGGGGTAGAGGTGGACCTCGTACGGCCAGCGGGCGGCAAAGGGGACGAAGGCGGTCCAGTGCTCGCCCTGGAGGACCAGCCGCTCGGGGGAGTCCCGTTCGGCGGTGAGGAGGTCCTCGAAGAGGTTGCGGCCGGTGCGGGTCCGGTGCTCCTCGGCCCGGGTGATCATCCGGGTGGTGCGGGAGGGGACGAAGGGGAAGGCGTAGATCTGGCCGTGCGGGTGGGCGAGCGTGACGCCGATCTCCTCGCCGCGGTTCTCGAAGCAGTACACCTGCTGTACGCCGGGCAGGGCGGACAGTTCCGCCGTGCGGTCGGTCCAGGCGTCCAGGACGAGGCGTGCCCTGGGCTCGTCCAGGTCGGCGAAGGAGGCGTCGTGGTCGGAGGTGAAGCAGACCACCTCGCAGCGGCCGTTGCCCGGCCGGAGGGTGTGCAGGGGCACCTCCTGGGCCGCGACGTGCTCGGCGGAGCTCATGGCGAGAGAGGGGAAGCGGTTCTCGAACACCGCGACCTCGTAGTCGGCCGCCGGGATCTCGCTGAGCCGTCCGTCGCGGGAGGGGCACAGCGGGCACTCGCCGGCGGGCGGGTGGTAGGTGCGCTGCTGGCGGTGCGCGGCGACCGTGACCCAGTCGCCGAGCACCGGGTCGAGCCGGGTCTCGGAGAGGCTCGCGGCCGGCTCCAGCGGCCGTTCGTCCACGACGCCGCGGGGCGTCCCCGGTGACTGGTCGAAGTAGACGAGTTCGCGGCCGTCGGCCAACTTGGTGGCGGTTCGGTGCACCGCTGTACTCCTTACGCATGGGACGTCGGCCCGGCAGTTTTCGAGCTTCAACAGATTCAAACGGAAACGATCGCTTGTCAACAGGTATCGCTGCTGGTGGCGACGGTTCCGGACTGCGGGTGACTGCGGACTCGACCCGACTGAACACGGACATCGCAGATGTTGACCGTGAGGACGGTCGTGTTTGATTATGTCGGAATTCGCTCTCGTCTGCTGGAGGAAGTCGCCGACGGGAACCAGTACGCGGACCAGGCATGGAGCTGAACAGATGATCGACGAGGCCGCCGGCGACTTCGAGGCCGTTCACGGCGCACGGCCGAGCGGCGTGTGGGCCGCCTCGGGCCGGGTGAACCTGATCGGCGAGCACACCGACTACAACGACGGCTTCGTCCTGCCCATCGCCCTTCCGCACACCACCCGGGTCACCGCCCGCCGCCGGGAGGACGGACGGCTGCGGCTGTACAGCGCCCAGGGCGACGGCACCATCACCGA
>NZ_JBHTTU010000122.1:0-3321 GCF_042794375.1 Kitasatospora sp. NPDC056531
TCACTCTACTGTCGTGAACATGTCACTCACTGTCCTGAATCCGACCGCCCCGGGAAGTGAGAGCCGGACCGCGCCGGCAACAGTGCGCACGTGCACCGGCCGGGACGCTGCTGGCTCAGCAGAGCAGGGCCGGGTTGGGCAGCCGTGCCCAGTGGTCGCCTTCGGGAGCGAGCCGCATCGAGGTGAGGGCCTTGACCGGCAGCGGGTCCTTCACGAGGGCTTGCAGATCGGGGGTCGCCGGGAGGCCTCGGGTGGCGGCTGCCAGGATCGCGCCGAGGGTCGGTGCGTCTCCGGCCAGTGGGCCCAGCGCTCCGGTGAGCAGGCAGCCGAAGACCTTGCGGCGCAGGGTGGTGGGATCGTCGTCCAGGAGCCGACCGGTCATCGGCGGCCGGATTCCGTGTCGGGCCAGACGAGTTGGGCTGATCCGGATGTCGGCGAGGTCACGGTAGACCAGTCGCCGGGCTCGGCCCTGCCGGTCCAGGACGGCGAGCAGGTTCTGCCCGTGTGCTTCCAGGGCCACGCCCAGGTCGAGGAGGTCCAAGCAGACCCCCACGGCCAGGCGCGCGAACTCGGCGATCCGGTCCCCTCGTTCGTCGGCCGCGAGCGGTGCGAAGCATGCGGGTAGCTGCGCGACCGGCACCACCTGCTCTCCCGGCCCCGCGTACGCGTACGGGGACTGACGCAGCATCGCGGCCAGATCCGGTGTGCCGTCTCCTGCCGCCGCCAGGGTCCGCGCGATGTGCAGCCGGCCTCCGAGGTGCTCCGCGGCCCGCTCGACGATCTCGGAGGTGGTCAGCGCGTGCTCCACCGAGTAGGCCGAGATGTCGCGTACCGCGGAGGTGAGTTGGACGCTCAGCGCGGTCTTGACGTGGATGTTCCCGCCGAGGTCGAGCGTTCGCAGGGACAGCAGCGGATGGGCGTTCGGGCCGGGCCGCAGGGGTCGTCCGGTCAGGGCGTGCTCCGCCTGCCAGGGGTGCACCGGGATCAGCGCGAGCCGGCCGTCGCGCAGGTCCGCCGGCCACGGGCCGCGCACCGTGGCGTCGGCCACCGGTGCGAGCCGCAGACCCACCACCGGCCGGTGCTCCGGTGCGTACGCGAGCTGTTCGGCGGCCGAGAAGCCCGGACGGGACCGGCAGGCGGGGTGGTAGGGGTGCCCGTCCGGCGACCGCTGCTCCCACTCCCACGGCATCGCGGGCGGCCCGGCGGGGTGCGGGGCGGTACGGGAGAGCGCCATCGAGGCAACGCTGTGATCGAGCTCGCCGGCGAAACGCCCGCCACCGGGTACGGCCAGGGCCGTGAACAGGTGGGCCGGACGGTCGAACGGGCGGCCGTCCAACTCCACGCGGGCGACGGCCGTCCCGGTGGCCCACGGATCCGACGGCGGGCCGTGCAGCAGCCGCCCGTCCGCAAGCCGCAGGCTGATACCGTCCCGCCCGGAAACGCGTCCCACGATCCAGGGCAGCGGTTCGTGGACGAGCCCCCGCCACAGCCGTGCCAGCACCGCGGACCGGGCCGCGGGCAGGGCGGCGAGATAGGCATCGACCAGCTCAGGGCGGATGTCGCCCAGCTGCTCCGCCAGCTTCCGTTCGGCGGCACTGTCAGGCATGTGACCTCCCATCACCAACTGGCCGTTCCGTTCCAGACATCATGACGGCCGGTGGATGATATTGGTGGCTGATGGATGACTTCGCCAGGACAGCTGACGCACTGTCCGTTGCCCCGCTGCTCAACTGCCTCCTGCGCGAAGCCGTCGAACCGTCGGTGAGCACGTCCACCGGTCACACCGGTCACACCGTCCACCGTCTGAGTGCCACTGGCCGGCTGCTCCGCGTGCGCACCGGCCACCGGCCCTCCTCGCCCGAACTGTGGACCGGTGCGACCTGGCACGCCCTGCACCACGCCGACCTCGTCGAGGTCGCCGCCCGGGAGATGCGTGCCGCCACCGGGCGCCCCAACCCCGCCCTGGTCGCCGAAGCGACGGCAAGTCGCGTGGCCCTGGGGGCGATCCTCGAAGCCCGCGCCCGCGCCACCCCGTCCGAGGACCCGTGGCTGCGCTCCGAGCAGGCGCTCGTCATGGGACACCCATGCCACCCGGCCCCCAAGGCCCGCAGCGGTGGCGGCCCGCCCGCCGCCTGGCTGCGCTACGCCCCGGAGGCGTACGCGCGATTCCCGCTCGTGCTGCTCGGCGTCCGTGCCGACGCGGTGATCGACGAAGGCGAGACCCGCGCCCTCGACTTCTTGGGCCAGGCGCCGCCCGGCTACCGCCTGCTGCCCGCCCACCCCTGGCAGTTCTCCCTCACCCACCACCTGCCGGCCGTGCGCACCGCCTTCGCCGAGGGGCGGCTCGTTCGGCTCGGCAGCACCCCCTGGCAGGCCCGGGCGACGTCCTCGGTGCGCACGGTCCACGTCCCGGGAAGCCCCGAGCGTCTCGGATCGGCCGATCTGTTCCTCAAGTTCAGTCTGGAGGTGCAGATCACCAACGACGTCCGGCGGATGCGGCGGCACGAACTCCGCCAGGGGCGCCGCACCGACCCGCTGGTCGCGGACGCCTTCGCGGCCATGGGTGGCCGGGCGGCCTGGTTGGGTGAACCGGGATACCGCACCGTTCGCGGCCTTGAGGAGACCCTTCCGGTCCTGGTCCGCGACGGCCTGGACGAGCACCTGGTGCCGGGCGCCACCGCGATACTGACCGGTGCGCTCACCGAAGGCTTCGACGGCAATCCGCTTGATCGCGTCGCCGACCCGCTGCGCTGGTGGGAGGCCTACCTGGGCCACCTGGTCCCGCCGGTGCTGGAGGCGTACGCGTGCCACGGTGTGGCGGTCGAGTGCCACCTGCAGAACACCTTGATCGCCGTCAACGCGGACGGAGATCCCGTCCAGACCGTCTTCCGTGATGCCGAGGGAGCCAAAGTCGTTCCCGAGACGCCTCGCGAGGCGGCCTGGCGGCGCCTGGTGTACTGCCTCGTCGTCAACAACCTCGGCGAGATCGCCAACACCCTCGCGCACCGCTTTCCCCGGGTGGCGGGCGCGCTGTGGCCGGCCGCGCGGCAGGAGTTCGAGCGGTGCGAGAAGGAGCTCGACCTCCCGGAGACGGCCGAGCTGCTGGCCGCGCCCACGGTGCCGGGCAAGGCCAACCTGCTCTCCCGCTGGCTCGACGCGGACGGCACCGAGCCACGGTTCGTGCCCGTCCCCAACCCGCTGGCCGCCACTCGTAGTCTCCCGTAGTAGACCGCCTGCGCCCCACCCACCCCCCCCCACGCCCCTTCCCCCCCCCCCGCCCCCCTACCCCCCCCCCCCTTCCCACCCCCCCACCACCCCACC
>NZ_JBHTTU010000122.1:3331-4405 GCF_042794375.1 Kitasatospora sp. NPDC056531
CCACCGCCACTCGGAGTCTTCCGTAGTGGACCGCCTGCGCCCCGCCCGGCCCGCGCGACGGGGGTTCGAAGGGTCCCGGGTTGGGAACCTTGCCTGCCGGGGCAGCGTGGGAGGGCCCGAGACGATCGGATGAGGACAGTGGGGCTGCGGTGGTAGGAGAAGCTGATCGCGCTACCGGTGTTGAGGTGAACCCGGTCGCCGGACACATCGGAGCGGAGATCACCGGCGTCGACCTGGCGGACGAGATCGATGACGCTGTGACCGCAGTGATCAGGGCGGCGCTGCTGCGGTGGAAGGTCGTCTTCTTCCGAGAACAGCGACTGGACCACGCCGGGCACGTGGCACTCGCCCGACGCTTCGGGCAGCCGATCGTCCTGCCCCGACGCGGCAGCGCATCCCCACCGGACGTGCCCGAGATCGAGACGACAGCCGATCGGCTGGAACTGTCCGGACGGTACGGCATGGACCGGGCGGAGTGGCTTCACCGGCGCAACGACAGCCTGCTGCACCCTTGGCACTCCGACTGGAGCAACCACATCGACCCGCCGGCCGCGACGATCCTGCGGGCCGAGACCGTCCCGCCTTACGGCGGTGACACCACCTGGGCCAACCTCGCAGCGGCCTACGCGGGACTGTCGGCACCCGTGCGCGACTTCGTGGACGGACTGCGGGCCGAACACCGACTCGGAGTCGGCTACCAGCCGCGGCCCGGCCATGACGCGTACGTCGAGCACCTGCTCGGTCATCAGATGGCCACGGCCCACCCGTTGGTACGCGTCATCCCGGAAACCGACGAACGCGTACTGTTCGTCAACGGTTTCTACGTCGAGCAGATCATCGGCCTCTCCCGCCCGGAGAGCCGGGCAGTCCTGGAGATGCTGCTGGAGCAGGCGGTCCGCCCCGAATACACGGTCCGGTTTCGCTGGGAGCCGGGCAGCGTCGCCTTCTGGGACAACCGAACCACTGTTCACATGGCCCCTCGTGACGCCGCGCACCTCGACTTCCCGCGGATCATGCACCGGGTGTTGATCGCCGGAGACGTGCCGACCGGTGTGGACGGCAAACCCTCAGAAC
>NZ_JBHTTU010000122.1:4415-9353 GCF_042794375.1 Kitasatospora sp. NPDC056531
GGAGTTGGGCGGCGCGGCGTGAACGCCCTCCACCCCATCCACCCTGCCGATCCGGAACTCCGGTGAGGCACCGGCCCTGCGGAGGGGGCGGGCAGAAGCCGACCCAGGCGGGGACGAACGAGGTGTCATCGTCGGGTCCCGGCGGTGAGCGGCCGTAGCCGGTGGACGTCGTCGAACAGGGCGCGCTCGGCCAGGTGGGCGGCGGTGAGGGCGGCCAGGGCAGCAGCGGAGAGCATCATGTACATCACGACGATCTGGTAGCGGATCGCGGTGAGCGGGTCGACTCCGGCCAGGATCAGGCCGGTCATCGCACCGGGCAGGCTGATCAGCCCGACGGTCCTGGTGGAGTCGACGGCGGGGATCAGCGCCGTGCGCAGGGTCGAACGGACATGGGGCGCGAAGGCGTCGACGGCGGGCAGGCCCAGGGCGAGGCGGGCCTCGATGGCGGGGCGCGCGGTGCGGGCCTCGTCGCGAAGGCGCACCAGGACGAGGGTGGTGGCCTGCATCGCACCGGAGACCACCATGCCACCGACGGGGATCACCACCCGGGCCTGGGGGGCGATGATCCCGAGGGCGAGCAGCACGCCGAGGGTCGCGGCGGAGCCGACAGCGGCTGCGGTGGTGGCGATCGGCAGCGCGTGGGGCATCCCGGCGGAGCGGCCCGCGCAGACGCGCCCGGCCGTGATCACCATGAGCGCGAGCCAGCCGGCGGCTCCGGCCACGCCGGTGTGCTGGAAGACGAAGACCAGGATCGCGCCGACGGCCGCGAGTTGGACGCCGGCGCGTGCGGCCGCCACGGCGATGTCCCGGGCCAGGTGCAGTCGCCGGCGCCACGCCACCGCGATCGCCGGCAGCACCAGGGCGACGGAGGCGGCGACCCCGGCCCAGGCCGGTACGGCCGTGTTCACGTCGCCTTCCGGAGGTAGTCGACACGGTCCGCCGGCCCCGAGGCGACCAGACCTCCGCTGCGCAGGACCAGGACGTGGTCGGCGACCCGGCGCGCCTGCGGCGCGTTGTGGCTGACCAGCACCACCGCGAGCCCGTCCGCGACCAGGTCCCTGATCGTGTGCTCCACCGCCTGCGCACTCTCCGCGTCCAGGGCCGAGGTCGGCTCGTCGAGCAGCAGCACCTCCGGACCGACGGCCAGCGCCCGTGCCAAGCAGACCCGTTGGGCCTCGCCACCGGACAGCCCGGCCGTGGCCCGCCCCAACATCTCGGCCGGCAGGCCGATCCGCTCCAGCAGCACGGCCGCCTGGTCCTCTCCGAGGTCCGGGCGGCCCACCCGCAGGTCGTCAACGACACGGTCGGTGAGCAGCACCGGCTGCTGGCCGACCAGCCCGACCCGGCGGCGCAACTCCAACACGTCGAGCTCCGGCAGCGGCCTGTCCCGAAAACGGATGACACCCGACGTCGGCTCGGCCAGCCGGTTCAGCAACCGCAGCAGCGTCGACTTGCCCGCTCCGGACGGCCCGACCAGCGCCGTGCACGCGGCGCCGGGGATCTGCGCCGAGAGGCCGTCCAGCAGCAGTCGCCCGGCGCGGCGCACAGTCACGCGGTCCAGAACGAACGGCGGGGGCGCGTCCGCCCCGGGCCTTCCCCGACCGCAGACGCGGGAGCGGGCGCGAACGGCGATGGCGAAGGGCTCGTCCACGGGCCTCCGTTGCTGGTGGGACGGCGGGCGGGGCCGTGCCGGTGGACACGGGTTCGCCCGGGGCGTGCGGAGCGTGACCAGGGTGACCAGGGCGGCGACACGGCGGTACTGCGGCTGGACGGCGCCGGAAGCGGTGTCGGGCAGACCGGTGGCGGCCGCACCGGCAGCCAGTGCGGCCGGAGTGGCCCGCCCGGTCATGAATCGGTCCATGCGCCTCATCGTGCCGGTCCGACCGCCGACACCCGTGGTGATCACCACCGCGCCCACTCGTACGGATGACGGACGACCGACACCCGGGGTGCTCCCTGACGCCGTGTCAATCGTTCGAGCGGCCTGATGCGGAAACGGATGGCCACCATGGGCACCAAGCGGCTGTGCAACACCGCCCCGCCCTTTGGGGCGCCCGTGAATCGTAGTTAACTGCCGAGTAAGTTGGCGCAGGGCCGCGGCCGGTTCCGGGTTCGGTGCCGGTTGCGGAGCCGGACCCCGTCGCGGCCCATGAACGAAAAGCGTCACTCAATACTCAAGGAGGAGGCCGTCGATGGCCAAGGAACAGCACAATGCCGGGAGTGGCAAAGCGAAGGCCGGTGGGACGTCGCGGCGCAGCGCGCTGAAGGCAGCCGTGGCCGGGGCGGGGGCGGTCACCGCGATGGGCGCGGCCGCCTCCACCGCGCACGCGGACGCGCCCACGCACGGCGCGCCCACCTTCGTCCTCGTCCACGGCTCGGGAAGCAACTCCTTCTACTGGCAGCCCTTGTTGCGCGAGCTGGGAATGCGCGGGCACCGCGCGATTGCGGTCGACCTGCCCGGGCACGGGCTCGGCGCGTACCTCCCCGAGTCCTACCAGTGCCCGCAGGACCTCGAGCGGCTGCGCACCGAGCCGTCGCCGTTATCCAAGGTGACGCTGGGCGACTTCGCCGCGCATGTCATTGGCGTGGTGCGGCGGGCGCGCCGCAACGGCCCCGTCGTGCTGGTCGGCGGAAGCCTCGGCGGTGTGACCCTCAACGCGGTCGCCAACCAGGTGCCCGAGCTGGTCGCGCACCTGGTGTACGCCTCCGCGTTCTGCCCGACCGAGCACCCCTCGGTGCTGCAGCTGCTGATGACCCCCGAGGCGGCCACCAGCTCCATGTCCAAGCTCCCCGCGGTCCGTACGCCGCCGGAGCTGGGCGTCAGCCGGGTCAATTGGCGCTCGGGCGACCCTGCGTTCTTCGCGGTCGTCAAGGAGGCGATCGCCGCCGACCGGCCGGACGCCGAGGTCCGGGCGCTGATGAACATCCTGGAGCCGGACGAGTCGGCGGCAGTCGGCGCGAGCGAGGACGCCCGCGGGCTGCCGGCGAAGTGGGGCCGGGTGCCGCGTACGTTCGTGCGCTACACGCAGGACCGCATCATCCCGCTGCCGCTCCAGGACCTCATGATCCGTGAGGCGGACGACGTCGCACCGCACAACCGTTTCCGTGTGCGGTCGCTGAGCGCGCCGCATGCCGGCCCGCGTGACCCGGGGCTACTGGCGGACGAGCTGGAGCTCGTCGCGCGGCTGTGCCGCTGAGCGCGGGCCACGGCTTCCGTCGCCGCCGTCGGTCGCGGACGAGCAGGTCCGCGGCCCCCACGGCGGCGGTCGGCGGCCAGCCGGCGCGCCGGAGTCCAGCCGTTCTTGCGCAGCAGCTCGCCCTGCTCCGCTTGTCCAGGGTGTCGTACAAAGTCGACCAGGTGTGCCATCTCACGGCATTGGTTCCTCACTGTCAGGCCCGGCGGGCGTAGGACGCGAGGCGGTCGGCGAGCGCGATGACGAGGTCGCGCAGTTCATCGGGGCGCTCGATGACGAACGGTCGGTCGAGTGAGGCGAGTACCGGAGGCAACCAGTCGAGTCGCTCCGCCCGTAGCTCGACGCGCAGCCAGCGCTCGGCCGCCCGGTCCTCGCCCGCCGCGGGCTCGTGCTCCTCCAGGCTCGCGACGCCGGCGGGGAGGTGGGCGCGGACCTGCTCAACTGTCCCGTGGATCCGCAAGGTCACCTCGTGCCGGTACTCAGCCGTGGCGAATCCTGACAACACGCGCTGCGCCGGACCGGGACCCACGGGCTCCTCGAACGAGCCGGGGAGGGTCCTCGCGTCGGCGATGCGATCGAGCCGGAAGGTTCGGTCCTCGCCGATCTGGGGGTCCTTGCCCGTGACGTACCACCGGCCCGAATGGGCGACGATCCCGTACGCGTGCAGCGCGCGTTCGCTGCGCCGTCCGTTGCGGTCGGTGTATCTGATCGAGACCGGTCGGCGGTGGCGCACCGCGTCGGCGATGGTGAGCAGGACCCCGACGTCCGGGGTGTCGAACTCGCCGGGCTGGTCCGTGAAGGCGAGAGCCTCCAGGAGTGCGTCGAGTCGACGGGCGATGTGCTTGGGCAGCACCCGCCGGATCTTCGCCGATGCCGTCTCGTTCGCCGTGCGCTCCGTCGTCGTCAACCCTGCCCGGCGGCCGGCGACCAGGCCGAGCAGCACGGCCAGTGCCTCGTCGTCGCTGAGCATGAGCGGAGGCAAGCGGTACCCGGGGGCGAGCCGGTACCCGCCGTAGCGGCCACGCACCGATTCCACGGGCACGTCCAGGTCGATCAGCTGGTCCACATACCGCCGCACGGTGCGTCCTTCGACGCCGAGCCGGTCAGCGAGTTCGGCCACGGTCCGGGTGCCACCCGATTGCAGCAGCTCCAGGAGTCTCAGTACGCGGCCAGTGGGTCGAGGCATGTGCACAACCTAACGCGAATAGTGGACCGATTCTGTCCACTATTTCTCCTAGCCTCCGACGTGCACGCCTCCGGTACAACCAAGGAGATCCCTATGGACTTCGTCTCGATCCGCATCATCACCAGCGACGTCGCGCGCCTCGTCGAGTTCTACGAGCGCGCCACAGGGGTGCAGGCGATGTGGGCCACCGAGGACTTCGCCGAGCTCAAGACCACGGGGGCCACCCTCGCGATCGCCAGCACCCGCACCGTCCCGCTGTTCGCCCCGGGCTCTGCCCGCCCGGCGGACAACCACAGCGTGATCACCGAGTTCCTCGTCGAGGACGTGGACCGCGTTCACCGGAACCTGACCGGCTTCGTCACCGACTTCGTCAACGGACCCACCACGATGCCCTGGGGTAACCGGTCGCTGCTGTTCCGCGACCCCGACGGCAACCTCGTCAACTTCTTCACCCCCGTCACGCCGGCAGCCATCGAAAGGCTGGCACGTTGACGCGCTAGGAAGAGCCCGGGGGCGGGGGGTTTCGGCGGAGAACCACCCCCAGGGGGTTTCGGTCCC
>NZ_JBHTTU010000122.1:9363-11567 GCF_042794375.1 Kitasatospora sp. NPDC056531
GTGGGCTACTGGGGGGGGACTGTAGGGGAATGGGCGGGGGGGGGCCGCGGGCTCCCCCCCCTCCCCCCCCCCCCGCCCCCGGGCGTTCCGGTCCCCGGGTGCCGGCCGCTTTCCGCAGCGCCGCCACTCGACTCAGTTGTAGTACAGCCAGATGTCGGCATAGACGCTGGCGTTCCCGTGCGGGAGGATCCGCGCACGGAAGTTGCCGCCGAAGTACTTCCACGGGCTGCACGTCTTGTTCTTCGGGCCGTAGTAGTGAGCCGTCCACTGGGTGCCCGAGTCCGACACGAACAGCACGTAGTAGCCGTCGGTCAGGTGGTTGCCCCAGATGTTGAAGCAGATCTGCGCGCTTGAACCCGCCCACGCGCTGGGTGTCGCGCCGACAGTGCCCGAGTACGAGTGGACACGGAACGGGCCGGACGTGTTCGCCGGCCTCGCGACGGCGGCCGACGCCGGACCGACGGCAGCGGACAACGCAGCGGTGGACAGGACCACCGCTCCGAGGGCGGCAGAGAACCTCCTGCGCATCAACTCTCCTTGTCCGGACGCCTCAAGAGAGGCCACAGGGACCATTCATCGAGCGAGCAAGGACACCGGCGCTCACGTCGACGAGCGTCCGGCAACGTCAACTTGACTATACCTCAAGGGAGATGGCGACACTGGCCGGCGCCACCACAGCACCGGCACCGGCACCGGCACCAAGCGCTTCCACCACCAGGCTGTAGGCGATCCCACCCTCGCCTACTGTGGGCGGTGGTCGACAGCGGGCCGGCCTGCGCGCTCGGTCACCTCGTCCCGCACGGAACCTCGCCGCCCGCCCTGCTCGGCGTCGCGGCGCCGGCGGCCGTCCTGGCGAACGTCAGCATTGCCGACCTGGTGCTGCTGTCCTGGCGCTACCGGCGGTGCGCCGACCACGCGGAGGCGATCGCCCGCCACGCCGGGCTGTTCGCACAGGCAGCGACAGCGGAGCCGTGAAATCCGTCCGGGCCCGGGCTGAGGCCTTACGGCAGCCCGGCGACGGCGGTCGCGTCCTGCAGGAACCGCCGGGTGGGCTCGTGCCCCACCATGCCCCGGTCGGTCACCAACATCGGCCCGAGCACCGGGTCGGCCGCGGGCTCCCCGCCCCGCAGCAGGCGGTCGAGCAGTGCGAGCGCGTTGTGGCCGTACGCGAGCGAGGCGGTCGCGGGCACCTGGGCGGCGAGCTCCCAAGCTCCGATGACCGTCACCCCGTCGCCGACGACCTTGGTGGTGTCCGGCCGGACGCCCTCGACGGTGCCGCCCTCCGGTCCGGCCACCAGGTCCACGAGGACCGAGCCCGGCCGCATCCGTGCCACCGCCGCCGTGTGGAGGAGCACCGGGGGCGTCCGGCCGGGCAGGTCGAGGGCCGTGACGACCACGTCGTGGTGGGCGACGGCCTCGGCGAGGCCGGTCACCCAGGCCAGGCGCTCACGGTCGAAGGTGTCCCACAGGTCCCGGTCGTCTGCCACCAGGGGGAGCCCGGGCAGGTCCAGCAGGCCGGCGCCCAGGGCGGCGACCGCGGCGCGCTCGCGGTGGCGCGGCTCGACCGCTCGGACCGGCGCACCGAGGCGGTGAGCCGTGTCGATCGCCTGCAGTCCCGCGTGGCCGGCGCCGACCACCAGCACCCGGACCGGGTCGAACAGCCCGTCCGTGGTGCCCCAGGGCGGCAGGCATCGGTCGAGCCGGGTGGCGGCCAGCAGGACCGCCCGGTAGCCGGCCACCCGACTCTGGGAGGCCTCGGCGTCCAGCGGGTAGGCGGCGGGGAGGTCCGGTGCCAGGTCGAGGCCGATCGCCGTCACTCCGCGGTCGGCCCACTGCCTGACCAGGTACGGGATCCGGTGCGGGCGCACCAGCGCGGCCAGTACCTGGCCGGGTCGCAGGTCAGGCACCAGGTCGGTGTTCGGCGGGTGGATGCCGAGCAGGACGTCCGCGCGGTGGAGCAGTTCGGCCCGTCCGGCCAGGGTGGCGCCTGCGGCCCGGTAGTCGCCGTCATGGTGCCCGGCCGGGCCGCCGGCGCCGGGCTCGACCAGGACGGTCGCGCCGAGGCGGACGGCGGCCGGAACCAGCTCGGGCACCAGGGCCACCCGGCGCTCGCCGGGTGCGGTCTCGCGGAGCACGCCTACCGTCGCGGTCCTCATCGCTGCCTCCGTTGCCCCGAGGTCGGCCAGCATGCCCAGTATGTCCCG
>NZ_JBHTTU010000122.1:11596-13514 GCF_042794375.1 Kitasatospora sp. NPDC056531
TGCCCACCCGCTTCGCCCGGTCGGATACTCGTGCGCGGGGCTACTCGCGCACGGGGCGACGACACGCGGCACAGCGGAGGGAGCCGGTCATGGCCTCCAGAGGCTGGCAGTTCTGGGTGGACCGGGGCGGCACCTTCACCGATGTGGTCGCACTGGCCCCGGACGGCCGTCTGCTGACCCACAAGCTGCTCTCGCACGACCCGGCCCGCTACCAGGACCCCGCCGTCGCCGGTATCCGGGCTCTGCTCCCCCCCGGAGCGGACATCGAGTCCGTCCGGATGGGCACCACCGTGGCCACCAACGCCCTGCTGGAGCGCACCGGCGAGCCGACCGCGCTGTGCATCACCCGCGGCTTCGCGGACGCGCTACGGATCGGCTACCAGAACCGGCCGCAGATCTTCGCCCGCGGGATCACCCTGCCCGAGCCGCTGTACGCCCGGGTCGTCGAGGTGGACGAGCGGATCGCCGCCGACGGCAAGGTGCTGCGCGCGCCCGACCTCGATCGGCTCGCCGAGGACCTGCGCGACTGCCTGGACGCCGGAATCCGCTCCGTTGCCGTGGTCTGCCTGCACAGTTACCTGCACCCCGCCCACGAGCGCGCGATCGGGCACCTCGCCGAGCGGCTCGGGTTCGACCAGGTGTCGCTGTCCAGCGAGGCGAGCCCGCTGATGAAGCTGGTGCCGCGCGGGGACACCGCCGTCGTCGACGCCTACCTCAACCCCGGCCTGCGCCGCTACGTTCGGCAGGTGGCGGACGAACTGGCCGGTGTCCGGCTGATGTTCATGCAGTCCAACGGCGGGCTGGCGGAGGCCGGGCACTTCCGGGGCAAGGACGCGATCCTCTCCTGCCCGGCCGGCGGCATCGTCGGCATGGTGCGGATGTCCGAACTGGCCGGCCACCAGCGGGTGATCGGCTTCGACATGGGCGGCACGTCCACGGACGTGTCGCACTTCGCGGGCGAGTACGAGCGGGTGGTGACCACCCAGGTCGCCGGGGTCCGGCTGCGGGCGCCGATGCTCGCCATCCACACCGTCGCGGCGGGCGGCGGCTCGGTGCTGCGCTTCGACGGCGAACGTCTGCGGGTCGGGCCGGACTCGGCCGGCGCGGATCCCGGGCCGGCCTGCTACCGGGGCGGCGGTCCGCTGACGGTGACCGACGCCAACCTGCTGCTCGGCCGGATCCAGGCCGGGCACTTCCCGCACGTCTTCGGCCCGGACGGTGACCAGCCGCTCGACCAAGAGCTGACCCGACGCCGGTTCGCCGAACTGGCCGAGGATATCGGCGACCGTACGGCCGAGGAGACGGCCGAGGGATTCCTGCGGATCGCCGTGGGCAACATCGCCAACGCGATCAAGCGCATCTCCGTCCAGCAGGGCCACGACGTCACCCGCTACGCGCTGACCACCTTCGGCGGCGCGGGCGGCCAGGTCGCCTGCCCGGTGGCCGAGGCGCTGGGCATCCGCACCGTGCTCGTCCCGCCGATGGCCGGCGTGCTGTCCGCCCTCGGCATCGGCCTGGCCGACACCACCGTGCTGCGCGAGCACGCCGTCGAACGGCCGCTGGCGGAGGAGGAGACGGCCGCCGTCCACACCCTCGCCGAGGAGCTGGCGGCGGCGGCCACCGAGCAGCTGCTCGACCAGGGCGTACCGGAGGATCGGATCCGGCTGGCCCACCGGGCCCGGCTGCGCTACCAGGGCACCGACACCACGATCGGCGTCCCCCTCGGCGAACCGGCCGACATGAAGGCCGAGTTCGAGGAGCGCCACCGGGCCACCTACTCCTTCCTGATGGACCGCCCACTGGTGATCGAGGCCCTGGCCGTCGAGGGCACCGGCGTCACCGAGCAGCCGGCACTGGACGCCCTCTCCCCCACCTCCGAGGCCCCGGCGGAGCCCACCACCGTCTCGTTGTACACCCA
>NZ_JBHTTU010000123.1:0-13253 GCF_042794375.1 Kitasatospora sp. NPDC056531
GTACGCGGCTTCCTGACCGGTTCGGTGAGCCAGGAGGTGCTGCGCCGGTCGGCCTGCCCGGTGGTGCTGGTCCGGGCCCACGAGAGCGAGCCGGCCGGTCCCGTGGCGGTCGGCATCGACCTGGCGCACCCGGCGGAGGAGGTGCTGGCCTTCGCCTTCGAGGCCGCCGCGCTCCGCTCGGCGCCGCTGCGGGTCGTCCACGTCTGGAGCCCTCCGGCCGGCAGCGAGTACATGTCCTACGGCGCGATCGGCGGGCTGGAGCGCGAGGTATCCGCCGTCGAGCGGACCGGGCTCGCCGAGGCCCTGGAGCCCTGGCGGGCCCGTCACCCCGAGGTGGAGGTGACGGACGAGCTGGTCCGGGGCAAGCCCGCCGTCGAGCTGGTGGACTCGGCGGCGACGGCCCGGCTGCTCGTCGTCGGCCGCCGCACCCGGCACCTGCCGCTGCGCCACCACCACCTCGGCCCGGTGGCACACGCGGCGATCCACCACGTGCACTGCCCGGTCGCCGTCGTCCCGTACGGCTGATCCGGGCGAAATGACCTCCCCGATGCCCCCGCTTCGCAATCCCACCGTTCGGCCCACCCCTGAGGAGTACGTCATGGCCGATCACACCCGCGCCCACCTGCTCGCGGCCATCGATCTCGCGGCCTCCGCCCGGGCGCACGGCAACCACCCGTTCGGCGCGCTGCTGACCGACCCGGACGGGAGCGTCCTGCTCACGGCCGAGAACACCGTGCTCACCGACCACGACGTCACGGCCCACGCGGAGACCAATCTCGTCCGGCAGGCCTCCCGCGCCCTGGCTCCGGCGCAGCTCGCCAAGGCCACCCTGTACTCCAGCACCGAGCCCTGCGCGATGTGCGCCGGCGCGATCTTCTGGAGCGGCATCCGCCGGGTCGTCTACGCGCTCGCCGCGACCGACCTGAACGTCATCGCGGGCGTGGATCCGGAGGAGCCGGTGCTCCACCTGCCGTGCCGCCAGGTCTTCGCGGCCGGCGGCAGCTCCGTGGAGGTCTCGGGGCCGCACCTGTACGAGGAGGCCGCGGCGGTGCACACGGGGTACTGGGGGTGAACAGCGGGGCCGCGCGACACCCGCAGCGCGGCGGCCCGGCCGCTACCTGCTGCGGCAGGCGGACACGGCGCTCGCGGACCTCGCCGCGGACCGGGTGACCGGCGTCGCGGTGCTCGTCGCGCGGTAACCGTCGCAGGCGGGTGGGCGGACCCGGGGTGGACCGCGGCGATGCGTCAGACTGTTCGACGTCGCGAACGGCAGGGCACGGGGAGGGGCAGCGGTGGGCACGGACGTCGTCAGGGAGCTGGGGGCGGCACTCGGTTGCGGCGACCCGGCGGTGGTGGTCCATCTGCTGCCGGGCGGCGGACTCAACGTCGCCGCCGACTACTGCACCGCGCAGGGCCGCAGTCTCGCGCACTTCCTCGCCGACCACGGGTACCTGGTCATCGGCACCACCCCGCCCGAGGACGCGCTGACGCCCGATCGGATCGGGCCGCAGTGCGCCGACTGGGGCCTGGACGGGCACCGCACGGACCTCGAACGGGTCGTCTCCGCCGTCGAGTCCCTCACCGGCCTGCCCTACGAGCTGCTCGGCCACTCGGCCGGGGCCGCCCTCGCCCTGGCCACCGCCGCCCGGGACCGGGGCGAGGCCCTGCGGCGGGTGCTCGTCCTCGACACCACCGGCCCCTACGACCCGGAGACGGAACCGGAGCTGGTCGCGAGGGCCGAGGCGCTGACCCGCCTGTTCCAGCAGCAGCTGGAGGCGGGTGCCTGGACCGTCGACCCCGGTCTGAAGGGCCTGTTCGCCCGCGCCACCACCGCCCCGGACGCCCCGAGCGGGGTGCCACGGCCGGTGGACGGGGCCGGGCAGTTCAGCAACCTCGGCCTGCTGCACTACGCCCTGACCCACACCCGGGACCTGCCCGGGGCCGCGAACTGGATCCACCACCGGGGCCACAGCAGCGGCTCCTACGTCTTCGGCACCACCCCCGGGGACGACCGCTTCGCCCTGGAGCACACCCCGCTCGCCGTCTGGACGGAGGCGATCGCCCGCCTCGGCAGCGGCCTGCAGCCGACCGCGTTGCTGCGCGACCTGGCGGCGGTCTGGGCCGGTCTGACGGAGGTCCACCGCATCGACTGGGCGGCGATCCGGGCCGAGGTGGTCTGGGTGAACGCCGAGTTCGGCCGCGGGGACCACGACCTCGGTGCCCGCCTCATCCGCCGGGGCGGCACCCGGGTGGACTACCGGGTGGTGCCGGGCTACGGCCACGGCGACGTGGTCTGGTCGGCCACCGCCGAACGCGACGTGTGGGAGTCGCTGCTGCCCCGCCGCTGAAAGCCTCCCGCACCGGTCGTTCAGCATCCGGTTCGCAGTCGCCGGAGACGGACGGCCCTGCGCCGAGGGCGCCGGACGGAGCAGCCGCACGTCCCGTACCCGGTCGAGCTGTGGCGCGCTACGCCGTCGCCTTCGCCGACTCGGGCTCCGGGGCCGGGCCGGGAGCCGACATCGACTCCTGATCCGGCTCCGGGTTCGGCCGGGCCAGGCAGGCGACCGCCGTGGTGAGGGCCGCCAGCACCACCGCTCCCGCCACCGCGCCGTGCAGGCCACCGGTGACCGCCTCCCCGACCGCGGGTCGGACGCCGGCCGGCAGCCCGGTGAGCGTCGCCGGGGTGAGCCCGCCGCCGGTGAGCCGGGCGGCCGACTCGGTGCCGAGCCGCTCGGTGAGGGTGTGCGCCATCCGGGCCGTGTAGACCGCGCCGAGCACCGCCATGCCCAGCGATCCTCCGATGCTGCGCAGCAGGGTGACGACCCCCATCGCGGCGCCCATGTCGCGCGGCGGGACGGCGCCCATCGAGGTCAGCAGGGTGCTCTGCATGAGCAGCCCGATCCCCACCCCGGCGACCGCGGTGAGGCCGGAGGCGACCACCCGCGGCGTGCCGGTACCGAGGAGCAGCAGCAGGGCCGCTCCGATCAGGGCGACGGCGCCGCCGATCAGCGGGTAGCGCCGCTCGCCGCCGGTCCGGCTCATCAGCTTGGCGGTGAAGAGCTGGGCGCCGACCATGCCGAGCATCAGCGGCAGCAGCAGGAGGCCGCCGGTGGTCGGCGAGGCGCCCTGGACGAACTGGAGGTACTGCGGCAGGTAGCCGGCCAGGGCGAGCATCATCGCGCCGGTGAGGAAGCCCAACACCTGGGCCACGGTGAAGTTGCGGTCGCGGAACAGCGCGGGCGGCACCAGCGGTCCGGGGACCCGCCGTTCCACCCGGGCGAACCAGACGAGCGCGACCGCCGCGACGGCCCCCGTGCCGAGGATCCACGGCGAGGTCCAGGCGTATGTCACGCCGCCCCAGCTGCCGATCAGGGTGAGCCCGACGATGCCGGTGGTCAGCAGGGCGAGGCCAGCCCGGTCGAAGGGGGCGCGCACCTGTTCCGTCCGCAGCCGTACCCCGAGCGCGACCGCCACCAGGGCGAACAGCCCGACCGGCAGGTTGACGTAGAACGCCCAGCGCCAGCTCAGCCGGTCGGTCAGGAAGCCGCCCAGCAGCGGCCCGCCGACGAAGGCGACCGGCATCAGGATCCCGACCACCGCCTGCACCCGCCCCCGGTCGGTGGCCGGGACGAGCACCCCGATCACCGAGAGCGCGCCGACCATCAGCCCTCCGGCGCCGACCCCCTGGAGCGCGCGGAAGGCGATCAGCTCGGCCATGTCGCGCGACAGCCCGGAGAGCACCGAGCCGGCCAGGAACACCACCACCGCCCACTGGTACGCGCCCTTGCGCCCGTACAGGTCACCGAGCCGGCCCCAGACCGGGGTGGCGGCGGCGGAGGTGAGCAGGTACGCGGTGACCGACCAGGAGAGGTGGTCCAGCCCTCCGAGGTCGCCGACGATGGTCGGCAGCGCGGTGCCGATGATCTGCCCGTCGAGTACGGAGAGGAAGATGCCGAGCATCAGCCCGAGGATGCCCAGCAGTGGCGGCCTGGGGCGCTCCTCGGCCGGTTCCGTCACCATGGTTGGTCCGCCTTTCCCGTGTTCCGGTAGTCCGTCGGTTCGTCTGTCCGCTTGCCCGGCTGTCCGCTTGCCCGGCTGTCCGTTTGTCCGTTTGTCCGGTGCCGGTGCCCGGGTCAGGCCGCGAAGGGGCGGACCCGCCGGGCCTCGCGAAGGGCGTGCGCCCACCAGGCCAGTTGGTCGAGCATGGTCTTGGCGGCGGCGTCGGCCGCCGGGTCGAGAGCCTTGCCGTCCGCGTCGAAGCGCTGCGCGGCGCCGTGGAAGCTGACCGTGTTGCGGATCGTCGTGGCGTTCAACTCGGCGAGCACTACCCGCAGTTGCTCCACGGCGCGGAGGCCGCCGGAGAGTCCGCCGTAGGAGACGAAGGCGACCGGCTTGCCGTGCCACTGGCGGTTGTGCCAGTCGATGGCGTTCTTCAGTGGGGCCGGGAAGCTGTGGTTGTACTCGGGCGTGACGATCACGAAGGCGTCGGCGGCCTCCAGGCGGGGCGAGACGGCGGCGAGCAACTCCGCGCCGCCCCGGTCGAGTTCGCCACCGAAGGACGGGAAGGTAGTGGGCAGCGGAGTGTCGACCAGGTCGACGAGGTCGACGGCCATGTCGTCGCGGGAACCGAGGTGGCCGAGCAGCCAGTCGGTGACGACCGGCGCGAACCGGCCACTGCGGGTGCTGCCGACGAGTACGGCCACCCGCAGCCGCTCCTGAGCCTGACCGGGCCGCGCCTGCTGCTGGTCGTTGGACATGGGGGTCCCCCTCCGAGTCGATGTGTACGCCGTATCGGCAAGATACAACGTACACACCGAGGTGTACGCCGTCTACTGCAGATACGCCGTACGCTCGGAGTGGTACGGTGGGCCGACACCCAGCCGGAAGGAGCCCGCCGCCATGCCCGCCCCGCAGGCCCCCACCGGGGACGACGACCAGGCCAAGCCCCAGACCTCACTCTGGGAGCGCCTCGACCGCCCGGCCCCCGCCCCGCGCACCACCCTCACCCCGCACCGGATCGCGGAAGCCGCGGTCGCCATCGCCGACACCGAAGGCCTGGACGCCGTCACCATGCGCCGCCTGGCCACCGCGCTCGGCGTCGCGCCGATGGCCGCCTACCGGTACGTGTCCGGCAAGGACGAACTCATCGAGCTGATGGTCGACTTCGTCTACGGCCGGCTCCCCCTGGACGCCCCCGCCACCGACTGGCGCGACACCATGCGCACCCTGGCCGTCCAGCTGCGCGCCATGAGCCTGGCCCACCCGTGGACCGCCCGAGCCGCCGCCTCCGCCCTCACCCCCAACCAACTGGCCGTCCCCGAGCGCGCGTTCGCCGCCCTCGCCGAACACGGCCTGGACGCCGACACCACCATGGCGGTCTTCCGCACCGTCACCGGCTACGTCCGCGGCTCGGTCTCCGCCGAGATCGCCCTCCTGGCGCTGCAGCGCGAGCACGGCTGGGCCGACGGCGACGAGACCCGCGCCGGCCTGGCCTCGCGGATGTCCTGGCTGATCAACACCGGACGCTACCCCGCCTACCAGCGCTACCTCCGCGAGGGCACCCGCAAGGACGACCAGGACTGGCAGTTCGAGACCGGCCTCGACTGCGTCCTCGACGGCATCGCCGCCCGCCTGGGCATCTGACACCGGCCGCCCGGGGGCGACCGTGGACGCCCGCCCGCCCGTCCGACCTCTGTCCGGCCGAACGCCCGTTCAGTAGCATGAACTCGCCTCCGCCCGTGGCCCCGAGGGGACGAGTGACCGCCGTGATCGCCCTGACCGCAAGCAGCCTGCCCGTCGACGTCGTGGACGTCGACATCGTGGACGTCGACGTGGACGTCGACCTCGTCCTGGACGGCGATGACGCCGACTTCGCGCCGCAGAGCACCCTGGGCGTCTTCGAGTTGGACGCGCCGATCCTGATGCCGCCCACCCCGCAGATCACCCAGATGGAGCCCGCGCCGCAGGTCATCCAGATCGACTTCGAGCTCGACGCACCCGTCCTGACGGAGCCCACGCCGCAGATCAGCCAGACCTACGTCCAGCTGGACCCCCCGGTCCTGGTGGACCCGTTGCCGCCGCAGGTCACCCAGGCGGTCGTCGACATCGCCGGCACCGCGGACGCGGTCTGAGGCCCGCGCCGCCGAATGGACTCCGACCGCCGCTCCGCGCACCGCTACACCCGCCCCTTCGACCGCTTCCCCTCGCGCCGGGAGCACGAGGCCCGCTGGGCCGAACTGTCCCGGGCCATCGCCGCGGCCGGGCCGCCGAGCAGCGAACCGGCCGAGCTCAAGGGCGAGTTGACCGTCCTCGGCTCCGGCATCGAGGCCGCCGGCTTCACCCGGGCCGACGAGCGGCTGCTCCGCGAGGCCGACCACGTCTTCCACTGCGTGGCCGACCCCGCCACGGTCGTCCGCATCAACGCCTGGCGCCCGGACGCCTACGACCTCAGCGTCCTCTACGACGACGCCAAGGACCGCTATCTGACGTACGTCCAGATGTCCGAAGCGGTTCTCCACTTCGTCCGCGCCGGGCGGCGCGTGGCGGCGGTCTTCTACGGCCACCCGGGCATCTTCGTCCTCTCCAGCCACCGCGCCGTCCGCATCGCCCGCCGTGAGGGCCACACCGCCGTGATGCGGCCGGGCATCAGCGCCCTGGACGTGCTCTGCGCCGACCTCGGCGTGGACCCGAGCAGCCCCGGCATGCAGACCTTCGAGGCCTCAGACCTGCTGATCCGGGGCCGACGGATCGACCCGGGCCTGAACCTGGTGCTCTGGCAGGTCGGCGTCGTCGGCGAACTCGACTACCAGCGTGCCGGGTTCACCAACCGCCACCTGCCCGTCCTGCTGGACCGGCTGGAGGAGGTCTACGGCCCGGACCACACCGTGGTGAACTACATCGGCGCCCGCTACCGGGGCCTGGACCCCGTCACCGCTCACCACACCGTCGCCGCCCTGCGCGACCCGGCCGTTCAGCGCACCGTCACCAGCTCCTCCACCTGGTACCTGCCGCCCGCCGTCGCCGCTCCGGCCGACCCGCGGGCGCTCGAACGCCTCGGCCTGCTCAAGCCCGGCCAGAGTGTCCGCCCGCCCGACGGCCCCCTGCGGATCATCGACGACTACGGACCGCGCGAACTCGCCGCCCTCGACGGCTTCACCGACTTCCGCATCCCGGCCGGCTTCCACTGGCAGCAGGACACGCCCGGCGCCCGGTTCGTCCTCGCCCTCGGCGAGGACAGCGCCCTGCGCGAACGCTACGTCCGGGAGCCCGCCGCCGCCGTGGCGGACTGGGCCCCACCGGAGCTCGGCGCGGCCGAACGCGCCCTGCTGGCCCGGCGCGAGGACCTGGCCCTGCAGGCCGCTGCCCGGGGCGTCCACCAGCGGCCCACGCCGGAGGCGGCGCGGCGGCTGCGCACCCTGCTCACCCGCAAGTCCGAGGCGCGCAGGCTGCTGCGGGACGGCTCGGCGGGCTGGGAATCCCTGCGGCGTGATCTCGACTCCGTCCTCGCCGGTGCCCTCTACCCGTGGACGGGCCTGTACGGCACGCCGGACGGCGAACTCTCCGTCTACCTCCTGGGCCGGGCGGCCGACCCGCCCCGGCACCGGGTCTACGTCAACGGCCGCCGGGTCACCGACCCGCGCTACGAGCGCGGAGTGCTGCGCTGGCGCGGGGCGGAGGGCAGCGACGGTGCCGCATCCGGTGACGGCGGTGAACTGAGGACGGAGTTCGGCCGCGACGGGCGGCGCCGGCTGATCGGCACCGTGGGGCGCGCGGTGCGCCTGACCGACTACCCGCTGCCGGAGGTCCCGCCGCTCGCCGACCTGGTCGGCGGCTACCGGTCCGGAGCCGTGCGCGTCGACGTCGCGCCCGGCGCCCTCGGCTCGGCCCCGCGTCTGCGCGTCACCGTCGACGGCGAACCCGCCACCGCGGCCGTGGTGATCGGACCGGCGGGCTTCGAGGTGGACGGCCTCACCGTCCCGTTCGACCGCGCGGTGCCGGACGCTCCCCCGCACCTGTACGGGAACTACCGGCTGCGGCTGCCGTCACGGCCGGGCGGCGCGGAACTGCGGGTCGCGGAGGACGGCCTCACGCTCGACGGACAACCCGTCCCCAAGGCCGAGTCGAACGGCCGGCGCCTCAGCTGGCGGGACGGACCGGACGTGGTGCCCTGCGCCGACCTCACCCTGCTGCTCGACCCGATCACCCTGCACCCGATGCTCCACGGCACCGGACGGACCGCGGACGGCACACCGTTCCCGCTGATCGGCATGGTCCCGGTCGGCGTCGAGGCCGCCCGACGCCTCGCCGTCCGACCGAAGTTCGGCATCCCGGCCGGCCCGTGGGCCCGGCTGACGGCACTCGCCGCCGAGGCGAGCCAGGAGGGCGGGCTGTTCTGGTGGCACGGCTGGGAGCAGTCGGCCACCGCCCTGCGCACCGTCGAGCGCGCCCTGTGGGAGGACGGGCGGTAGGCGCCGACACCCGGAAGGACGACCCGGCCGGCAGCGGCCGCCCGACGATCGGCTACAGCCGCCCTCCCGGGGTGTCCGAGGACAGCCGCTGGGCCAGGTACACCGGGACCACGGAGAGCAGCACCAGGACCGCCGCCACGACGTTGACCACTGGGGCCTGGTTGGGCCGTGCCAGGTTGGCGTAGATCCAGACGGGCAGGGTCTGGATGCCGGGCCCGGCGGTGAAGGTGGTCACCACGATCTCGTCGAAGGAGAGCGCGAACGCCAGCAGCCCGCCCGCCAGCAAGGCCGACCGTACGGCCGGGAAGGTGACGTACCGGAAGGTCTGGAAGGTGTGCGCGCCGAGGTCGGCCGAGGCCTCCTCGGCCGAGGGGGACGTCCGGCGCAGCCTGGCGACGACGTTGTTGAAGACCACGACGATGCAGAACGTGGCGTGCCCGATGACGACGGTGAGCATGCCGAAGCCGATGCCCGCCGGGCCGAGCACCGTGCGGAACGCGGCGTTGAGCGCGATGCCGGTGACGATGCCGGGCAGCGCGATCGGCAGGATCACCAGGAACGACACCGTCTGCCGCCCGAAGAACCGGTAGCGCTGGACGGCGAAGGCGGTCATGGTTCCCAGGACCAGGGCCACCAGGGTGGCCCCCGCACCCGCCTGCAGTGAGGTCACGAGCGCGCTGCGGGCACCGTCGGACTGCCAGGCCCGTACCCACCACTCGGTGGTGAGTCCGGCCGGCGGCCAGGCGAAGGAGCGGTCCCGGTTGAGCGAGTTGAGCAGGACCAGCAGCAGCGGCAGGTAGACGACGGCGAGGCCGGCGATCGTGGCCGCGCGCAGCGCGATCCGGGCACGGCGGGAGAGGATCACTGGTGTTCGCCCCCTACAGCGAGTCCAGGGCGCCGGTCCGGCGCACGGCGAGCAGATAGCCGACGATCATCACGACCGGTACGCAGGACAGCGCGGCGGCCAACGGCAGGTTGAGCGTCACGTTGTCGGCGATCGCGGTGCCCAGCACCTGCGTCTTCCCCCCGACGATCCGCACGGTGATGTAGTCGCCCAGGCTCAGCGAGAAGGTGAAGACCGACCCGGCGAACACCGAGGGCTTGATCAGCGGCAGGAGCACCGAGCGGAAGGTCCGCCCGGCGGAGGCGCCCAGATCGGCCGAGGCGTCGAGGAGGTTGGTCGGCAGGTTCTCCAGCCCCGCGTAGACCGGCAGGATCATGTACGGCAGCCACAGGTAGGCGAGGACGGCGATGACCGCCGCCGTGCCGTACCCGGGGCTGGCCAGTCCGAACGGGGCGCCGAGCCAGTCGAGCACCCCGCCCTGGCTGAAGATGACCCGCCAGGCGTACACCTTGACCAGGTAGCTCGCCCACAGCGGGGTCAGCACCGCGACCACCAGGAGCTTGCGGGTCCGCGGCCGGGCGATCCGGGCCATGTAGAAGGCCATCGGGAACGCCACCACGGCGTCGATCACCGTGACCGCGGCGGCGATGCCGAGCGTGCGCAGGGCGATCGACCGGTAGACCGGCTCGGTGAGGACGGTGTGGAAGTTCGCGGTGTTCCAGGCCCGGACGACGTTGTAGGTGAAGTCGTCGACCGTCCAGAAGGCCGAGAGCAGCAGGACGCCGAGCGCGCCCAGGTAGGCGAGCACCAGCCAGGCCATCGGCGCCGCCAGCAGCAGCGTCAGCCGCAGCCCGGCGTGCCGGTGCAGGACGGAGGCCGCCTGCCGCATGCCGCCCCGCCGCTGCGGGGCGGCAACGTGGGCCGCCATCAGCCCTTGATCTCGGTCCAGGCGGCGGTCCAGGCGGCGTAGTCGGTGCAGGCCACCCCACGGCCGTCCAGACAGCTCTTGACCGGGGTGGTCCAGTAGTAGACGTTCTTCCAGTACGCCTCGTCGGTGGCGTGGAAGGTGGTGCAGAAGTTCTTGTCCGACGTCTGGTCGCAGGCCTTCGAGTTGGCCGGGGCCTCACCGAACCATTCGGCGACCTGGGCGTTGGCCTTCGGCGAGACGATCCAGTTCAGCCACTGGTAGGCGCAGGCGGGGTGCGCGGCCTTGGCCGACACCATCCAGGTGTCCGACCAGCCGGTCGCGCCCTCCTTCGGCAGCACCGCCTGGACCGGCGCCTTGTCGGCCTGCGCCATGTTGGCGATCACCTGCCAGGTGGTGCCGACCACGGTGTCACCGGTCTTGAAGGAGTTCTCGGCCTTCTGGTAGTCGCTCCAGTACTCGCCGACCGCCTTGTGCTGGGTCTTCAACAGGTCGACGGCCGCTTTGAGTTGGGTGTCGTCCAGGGCGTAGGGGTTCGTGATGCCCAGGTCCGGCTTCGACTTCATCAGGTACAGCGCCGCGTCGGCGATGTAGATCGGGGAGTCGTAGGCGGTGACGTGGCCGGCGTAGGGCGCGGCGCCGTCGAAGACCACGCTCCAGGAATCGGGCGCCGGCGAGACCTTGTCGGTGCGGTACATCAGCAGGTTGGCGCCGCGGCCGTGCGGGATGCCGTACATCTGGCCGTTCACCGAGTTCCACGGCTGGTTCTTCAGGCCCTCGAAGACGTCCGCGTAGTTCGGCACCAGGCCCGTGTTGACGGGTGCGACGTCACCGGCCGCGATCAGCCGCAGCGTCGCGTCACCGGACGCGGAGACGGCGTCGTACTGACCGGTCTTCATCAGCGAGACCATCTCGTCCGAGGTGCCGGCGATCTTCGTGTTGACCTTGCAGCCGGTCTGCTGCTCGAAGGGGTGGACCCAGTCGACGTTCTTGTCGTCCGAACCGTCCTCGGCGTAGCCGGCCCAGGCGACCAGGTTCACCTGGCCCTCACCGGCACCCAGGGACTGGAGCATCGGCAGTTTCGGCGGGTTGAGGCCATGGGCGCCGGTGCTTCCGGCGCTGCTGCCGCACCCTGCGGCCAACAGGACGGCGGCGGTGGCGGCGGCCGCGGTGCGGGCGGTCGAGCGGATACGCATGCGGTGGGTTCCTCTGCTGGTGGGGAAGGCGCTGGTGACCGGGTCAGCCACCGACGCGGACGGTGTGCTTGCGCTGCCAGGCGAGCACGACGTCGGTGCCGCGGTGGCGGAGGACGTCGGCCGAGCCCTCGTCGATGTTCTGCCGGACGGCGGTCAGCCGCCCGCCGGCCTCCAGGTCGACCAGGAACCGGGTGTGGCCGCCCGCGTAGACCACCTCGGCCACCCGGCCCATCGCCGACAGCTCGTCGGGGCCGGCGGGATCGTCCGGGTGCGCTATCCGGATCTTCTCCGGCCGGACGCTGAACAGCCCGGCCTCGCCCACGACCTGCTCGGCCGCCGCGCCGTCCAGCAGGTTGGAGGTGCCGACGAAGCCGGCGACGAAGGCCGTGGCCGGGTGCTCGTACACCTCGGCGGGCGAGCCGACCTGCTCGATCCGCCCCGCGTCGAACACCGCGACCCGGTCGCTCATCGTCAGCGCCTCGTCCTGGTCGTGGGTGACGAACACGAAGGTGATCCCGACCTCGCGCTGGATCCGCTTGAGCTCCACCTGCATCTCGTGACGGAGCTTCAGGTCGAGCGCGCCGAGCGGCTCGTCGAGGAGCAGCACCTTCGGGCGGTTCACCAGCGCTCTGGCCAGGGCCACCCGCTGGCGCTGGCCGCCGGAGAGCTGGGCCGGTCGACGCCGCTCGAAGCCGTCGAGCCGGACCATCGCGAGCGCCGCGCGCACCCGCTCCGCCCGCTCGGCCTTGGGCACCCGGCGGACCATCGGGCCGTAGCCGACGTTCTGCTCGATCGTCATGTGCGGGAAGAGCGCATAGTCCTGGAACACCGTGTTGACGTCCCGGTCGAACGGCGCGAGACCGGTCACATCGACCCCGCCCAGCAGGACCCGGCCGGCGGTCGGCGACTCGAAGCCCGCGATCATGCGCAGCACCGTGGTCTTCCCGGAGCCGGACGGGCCGAGCATCGCGAAGAACTCACCCTCGCCGATCTCCAGGTCCACGCCGTCGACCGCGCGGACCTGGCCGTCGAAGGTCTTCGCCAGCGCTTCGAGCCGCACCGTTCCGGGGGCGCGGTCCGGCCGGTCGTTGCTCTTCAACTCCTGTTGCCCTTCTGATCGGTGTCGCGCAAGGGGCGGCGCAAGGGGCGGATGGCTCGGTCGGGTCGGTTGTGCCGGTCGACTCGCAGGGAACCTTAGGGAGAATCCCCCTATCCGGCTATGGACTGCTGCACGGTCTTCCGCCGCCGAGTTGTGCGGCGCTACAGTCCGGCGCATGTCCGTGACGCTGCGCGAACTGCTCCGGGAAGACGGCCTCGGCCTGCGACTGTGTACCGGCACGGCCGGTGTCGAACGCGTCGTGCGGTGGGTCGCGGTGACGGAACTCGCCGACCCCACACCGTGGATGGCGGGCGGCGAGCTGCTCCTCACCACCGGCCTGCGGCAGCGGACCGCCGCCGCACAGACCGCTTTCGTCCAACGAGTGGCCGCCGCCGGCGCGTCCGGGCTGGGCTTCGGCACCGGGCTGAGCCACCCCACCGTCCCGAGGGCGACGGTGGCCGAGGCCGAACGGCTGGGCCTGGCGGTGCTGGAGGTCCCGTACGAGACGCCCTTCATCGCAGTGAACCGCCTGGTCGCCGAACGGATCGCGGCCGAGGACCACAGCGCTGGGCGGCGGCTGGTCGATCAGCACGACCTGCTGGTCCAGGCCCTGCTGACCGGTGAGGGCCTGACCGCGCTGCTGCGGGTGCTGCGGCACGCCTGCGGCTCCGAGGTCGCCGTGGTCGACCGCCACGGTTCGCTGCTCGCCGCCGCCCCGGAG
>NZ_JBHTTU010000124.1:0-13171 GCF_042794375.1 Kitasatospora sp. NPDC056531
GCCGCCCTGCGCGTATCTCACAACCAACAGCTACCGGAGCCGTCCGGCGCCTGTCAGCCGAACGACCCCGACATCACCCGATCAAGCTCAGTAGCCACCACGCACGACGTTTACGGTCACTTGTCCGTGGAGGACGCCCGCCGGGCCCTGGAGGCCGCAGGATTCCTGACCGGCCGGGAGGTGTGCTGGTGAGCGACGCGATGTCTGCCGCTCCGGCCCCCGGCGCCGGCCTGCTCGGCAAACTGATGGCCGCCATCCGGCCGGAGTTCCGCGTGGACGTGTTCATCCCAGCGCCCGGTGAACTGATCTTCGGGCTGGGCTCGTGCCGGGTTCCTGGATGTCCGCGCCAGCCCCGCACCCGCCAGCTCTGCCGGGGCCACTACTACCGCTGGCAGCGGCGAGGGAAACCGGACGTCGAAGCCTTCATCGCCGATCCCGGGCCCGATCCCATCGGGCGGTCGGAACTGACGGCGTGCGCCGTCGCCGGATGCCGCTTCGGGGCGGCCCGGCAGGGCCTGTGCGTGCGCCACCACGGCTTCTGGGAGCGAGCGGGCCAGCCCGACAAGAGAACGTGGGTGGCCGGCCTGCCGACTGTCGAGAACAGCGGCCAGCGCGTCTGCCGGCTGTCGTTCTGCACCTTGTGGGCCCAGGGGAACTCGGAGTTCTGCCACAACCACACCTCCCGGTGGCAGGCCGTCGGCAGGCCCGAGACTGAGGAGTTCGTGCGCCGCTGCGAGGCAGCTGGGGACGACCGGTTCGACTTCCGGCCGCTGGAGGGGAAACGACAGCTGCGGCTGGAGCTGCAATACGCCCTCCAGCGCCGTCACGACGAGCGGCAGGTCAACACCCACAGCTCGGCCGTCGCCCCGGTGATCCGGCTGGTCGCCGCCAGCGGAACCGCGTCGTTGCTGGAGTGGCCGATGGAGCGGTGGAGTGAGCACTACGCCACCGGACGCGGCTCCAGTCACAGCCAAAACGGGCAGCTGGCCTTCCTGCGCTACGCGTACACGCACCTGGAGGACCTCGCCCACGGCAGCGGCTGGGAGAGCGAGTTCCCGCGCGATGTGTGGGAACTGCGCCGGCTCGGCATCGAGGGCACCAGGGCCCGGCTGCGGTTCGACCGCATCCTCCAGCCGTGGCTACGTGAGCTGGTCAAACGGTTCGTGCGGTGGCGGCTGAGCGTCGGCCGCAGCGTCAACCAGGCCGTCATCGACATCCTGGCCCTCAACCGGTTCTCCGGCTTCCTGGCCGACCCCCGCGTTGCCGCCGACGAGCCGGCCTGCGTGGACCGGGCCGTGCTGGAACGCTACCTCGCCGACCTGGCCCTCGACCCGCGCTCAACGCATTCCCGCAGCCGGGACATCAGCTCGCTGAACGCCTTCTTCCACGCTGTGCGCCGCCACGGCTGGGACCAGGGCCTTCCGGCGAACGCGACCTTCTACCCCGATGACTTCCCCCGCCCTGACAAGCGGCTGCCCCGGGCTCTGGCCGAGCACGTGATGGCCCAGGTCGAACAGAGCGCCAACCTCGACCGCTGGCACACCCCCGACGGCCGGGTCCTGACCTTGATCCTCATGCGCTGCGGGCTGCGGGTCGGCGACGCCTGCCACCTGGACTTCGACTGCATCATCCGGGACGCCGACGGTGCCGCCTACCTGCGCTACCTCAACCGGAAGATGAAACGCGAAGCCCTGGTCCCCATCGACGAGGAGGTCGAGGGCGAGATCGCCGCCCAGCAGCGGCGCGTCCTTGAGCGTTGGCCCGGCGGCTGCCGATGGCTGTTCCCCGCGCTCCGGATGAACCCCGACGGCACTCGGCCACTGACCACGCACTCCTACCGCGGCCAGCTCGACCGCTGGCTGGAGCGATGCGACGTCCAGGACGAACACGGCCGACCGGTCCATCTGACGCCCCATCAATGGCGCCACACTTTTGGAACCAGGCTGATCAACCGGGACGTCCCGCAGGAAGTCGTACGCGTCCTTCTCGATCACTCTTCCGGCGAGATGACCGCCCACTATGCCCGGCTGCACGACTCCACGGTCCGCCGGCACTGGGAGAAGGCCCGCAAGGTCAACATCAAGGGCGAGAGCGTCACCGTCGATCCCAACAGCCCTCTGGCCGAGGCCACCTGGGCCAAGCAGCGGCTCGGGCGCGTGACCCAGGCCCTGCCCAACGGCTACTGCGGCCTGCCGGTGCAACGAACCTGTCCGCATGCCAACGCCTGTCTGACGTGCCCGATGTTCGTCACGACCCCCGAGTTCCTGCCGCAGCACCGCGAGCAGAAGCAGCAGCTGCTGCAGATCGTCTCCGCCGCCGAGGCCCGCGGCCAAGCCCGCGTGGTCGAAATGAACCGCCAGGTCCTCGGCAACCTGGAGAAGATCATCACCAGCTTGGAAGACGACCTCGGACAGCCGGAGGCGACTGCCGATGCGAGCTGACAACAGCCAGCACATCGTCGACGCCGCCCGCCGCCGCAGCGAGTACACCCGCGCCAAGGCCGTCCAGGCCCTCCGCTCCCTCGACCTGGCGGGCGAGCCGGTGACCTTCGAGACCGTCGCGAAGCGGGCCGGAGTGTCCCGGTCATGGCTCTATGCCCAGACAGACCTGCGAGAGGAAATCGAGCGCCTTCGGGCAGCACACCGCCGTGACTCCGGATCGCCGGTTCCTGCACGTCAGCGCACCTCCGACGCTTCCTTGCTGCAACGCCTCGAAGCCGCCAACGCCCGCATCCGGCGCCTCACCGAGGAGAACCAACAACTTCGCGAGCAACTCGCCCGCGCACTCGGCGAACAACGCGCCGCGACGACTCGCATCAGCCCACAACGGGCAGGCGCAAGCAAGCCTGTCGATGGTCACGTAACGCTCCACCGCCAGCATCAACCTCCCCACCCACCCAGGAGAGCTGATCGTGTCGAAAAGTAGACACGTGCTCCGCGCGGCCCCGCCAGCCCAGAGCACACCCCCTCCGACCTGCACATCCACATGATCAGCAGGACTTGAATCAGCCCTGGGGATCAAAAGAGGCGGTACACGTCTACGAGCGTGATACTGGGAAAATGGTGAAAGAGCGCAAATACCCTTCTCGTGCCCACCCGGATAGACTGCCGATCATTTTCCTCTTTTCTTGCATGATCCTAGCCTTTTTCGGAATCATCGGCTACGTGATTTACGCAGCAGTGCGAGTGGGGCAATTTCGACTTGCAGCGGGACCGATCTCCGCGCAGGTTCGGGACGTACTCTGGTTCTCCTTCTTATGCGGTGCCGCAAGCGCCGCGACCATCGAGGTGGCAAAACGCATCTTTCGATTGCGAGGAATCTACCAGCAACGTCAGGTCAAGCGGTGGATGGCGCAACGTACTCCCGAAATCTCGCAGAAGGCGTACGACGAACTCTCTGCGCTAATGGGCGGTACCGACCGCTCGACCTATGCAACCGATCTGCCTATCGAGCAGCTCGTAGCCCAGATCAGCACTGCCGTCGACATTGCACTAACGCGCCCGTCTCGCTACCGTTTCCTGTTGGCGTGTCTAGCCGGAGAGAAAAATCGATCGAAGCTATTGAATGATGGCGGAGGAAGCCCCACTGACAGCGACGGTGCCGCTGACGGAGAAGGCACCACTACCGCCGTGAGCGTTTATTACATGCAGCGGGTACAGGCCGGCGTGGACCAGCTGCAAGTTTCAGTTGGTGAGCGCTGGCGCCACTATGTGCAAGCCACGGCGGTATGGATAAGTGGGGCATACGGTGTTGCCCTGTCGAGCGCAGGCTCCTCATGGGACGCTCGGCCCCGCTATATCATCGCGGCATTGATCATCGGCGGTCCGTTGGCCTGGATTCTCAGAGACATAACAGCAGTGATCGAACGCTGGCGTCGCTAAGGAGAGCCATGACTAGGATCAATAAGATCACGGTACGCAACCCTGATCCACTGGGGTCGAGGCTGTTATGGGAGCCTCTGATTGAACCGGGCTCACCTCACAGTCTAGGCCAGTCCCGATTCATCATTCTGATCCACGGCTTCCAGAACTCAGAGAGCAAGGCAAGTGCATCATATGAGAAGTTCAGGAAGGCACTCGGCGTTGCGATTTGGCCGCGATGTGTCGATATATTGGGAAGCTTCTGGGAATACCACTGGCCTGGCGACCACCCCGCACGATTGATTTCTGTCGCCACATACTCTGCCCGCGTACCCGATGCCAAGGAATCCGGTCGGCTACTGTACGAGTTCCTCAAAGATCTTCCGGGCACAACAGAGGTGGTTTTGGTTGGCCACTCTCTCGGCTGTCGCGTCGCACTCCAAGCTATGCGCTTTATTCGACGCGATGGTGCGGCGTATAGAGGAGCACGGGTGCGTAAGGCATTCCTGCTGGCGGCTGCAGTACCCGTGGATCTATGCATGGCTCGCAGGGATTACGACTGGGAGCCTGGGGAATCTCGCGAGTATGTTTTTTGGTCACAAAACGATGGCGCCCTGGGTCGAGTTTTCAATGCCGGACAAAAGGTCTATGGCGAGGTAGGGAATGCCGTCGGTCATACCGGGCTGCCGCCCGGTCGATGGACTAAGGCGGTGCCCACCGAATTGGACCACGGCGACTACTGGGGTTCATCCGACGTCGCGCAGGATATCGCGTGGTTCTTCGGGCAGCGCACGCGTCACGTGCTTCCACGGTGGCCCCGAAATACCAGCAGGCCACTGAATCGACGGGAGCTTGATCGAATGTTGCTCGGCGCACGCGTCCTGCCAAGCCACGGCTGCTAGGACTTCGCCGCCGTCATCACATGCAACAAACGTTTGACGAAAGTCACTACGTAGGACAAGGTCTAGAGCCCGAGCCGTCCATCGGGCCATGGGTCCTCCTCGTCAGGGCTCATAACTTCGTCGCGAAACCAGATCGGAAAATCATCTCCCAGTACATCTCTAGCCAGCTCTCGTGTTGCGACATACGCTTTATCAAGCGGATCTTCGACCTTCAGCCGAGCCTTCAATATCTTCAGCAGGGCATCCCGCTCTCCCAAATGCGCCAGAAGTAGTAGGTAATTCCAAGACCAAAGATCACCGCGCCGATCGGCGATCGATCGGTAGTACCCTCGCTCTATCGCGGAGACGGCGACAGCTGGCGAGATGTTTCCGACTGCAAAATTGTATTCCTCCTCTGCGGGAAGTACCTCCAGCACAGGTTTCAATATCTCCTCCACTCGCCTGAAGTGCTGCTTCCAATCGTCGCCCTGCGCGGGCTCCGCCTCCGTCTCCCGATGCGCACCCTCGGCCGCATTCAGCGACAGAGCGGCTCTCTTGCCTCCGATCAAAACCGGATCACTCATAAACTGGCGCACTGTCTCCAATGCATAGTCTGCGCTTTGAAGGCTCCCTGGCCATCGGCGAACTTCCCTTGAGAAAACGTATTCCTCGATCAGGCGAAGAGCTTCCCCCGGACTAGAAATTGTCGGAGTTTCCCCTAGCTCGGCCAGCCGTCTCTTGAGCCTATCAACTCGCCCCTCAATTGCCGGGCGCGCTAGATCGCTGCCGGGAGATAAAGATATCTTCACCTTGGCGGCAAGTAGGGCAGCGCGCATATGCTCAACGTCGGGTGCACCAATGATCTTTTGGATTAGGATTTTCACCAGCTCGGCAGGTTTAGTGGTGCGGAGATCGATGTAACCTACGTCGGGAGCCAGGCCGGGAATCTCGGTATCATCGAAACGGGCAGGAAGGATATATTCCGTACTGTGATCAACCAGCGCCCTACTTTGCGCACTCCTCCGCTCATGAGTTGTCCATACTTTGCGAGCATAATCAGAAGATGCGAAGATTACACAATATTCGGCCTCAAGTCGATATATTCGATCGAGGTGCTCATATAGATGCCTGCCCAGGAGGTCCGCCTTTTCGTAGTCGTCATAGAATACGAGAACGCCTTGCTTGCGTAGACCTTTTGCTACAGCGGATACGTATGGACGCTGCTCTCCTGCGAATGAGAGAGCTACGTCGTAACGGTAATTTCCTGGAGTGGATTTCTTCACCCTTATACGGTAAATGAGGGGCCAGCTTCGTGCCACAGCGAGCAATGAGACCTCATCCGGGCCAGGCTGATTCAAGTCCTGCCGATCATGTGGATGTGCAGGTCGGAGGGGGTGTGCTGTGGGCCTACGAGCCCTTCACCCGCCCGCTCGACCTCCTCAGCATCCCGTGACCAGCCCAGATGCAAGATCATCAGGACTTTGAATCAGCCCGGGTCCACGCTGGCGGTGGGGAATCACCTGACATCGACAGGCGATCCCAGGTCGGTAACGATCGGCCCCTACTGATTGGACCCCCGATGCCCTCATCCGCTACGTCACGGACAATCACCGCGACACAAACACGCAGGTCAACAGCCCTGTCGAGCTGGCGAACTCAAGATAATCCAGGAACAGGTCGGCCACGACTACGCCTCCACGACCGCGATCTACACCTGCGTGTCCTCCGACTTCCGTACCCGTACGCTGCGACGGGTCCTGGACGCGACGATGGAAGCCGCTCTGCGGCCGGCAAGGAGGGCATGATGAAACGCCAGGTCAGCTACCAGTGGCGGCTGCGCGAGGTGATGGCCCAACGCGGCATCTTCGCTGCCTCGGACCTGTCCCCGCTGCTGGCCGACCGCGGCATCGACCTGTCCTCGGTGCAGGTCTGGCGGCTGGTCACCCAGACGCCCGAACGCCTGTCGCTGCCTGTGCTGGCCGCGCTGTGCGACATCCTCGACGTCACCCCCGCCGAGCTGATCGCCACCCGGGCCGAGAACGCGGCCCCGCGCCGCACCGCTGCCTCCGGCGGCGCCGACGTGGTCGACCTGGCCGCCACCATTCGGCCGAAGCGGGCCCGGGTCCGGCCGGAGAAGTGAGCCGCACCCGTGTCCGGGCCGAGGACCTGTTTTGCGCGCGCTGTCGCCGGCCCGTCCGGATCGGCGCGGCCCACTGGCCCGAGGGCTACATCTGCGCCTCCTGCCGGGACCACGCGCTGGAGACCTACGGCCGATGCGCTGGCTGCGGCGTCGACCGGCTCACCCCCGGCATCGCACCCGACGGTGGGCGGTGGTGCACCGACTGCGCCGGCGGCCTGGGCGACTTCTTCTGCGAACGCTGTGGCCGCGAAGCCGCCCGCTACCGGCGCGGGATCTGCGGGAACTGCGTCCTGGCCGAACGTCTCGAAGAACTCCTGGACGACGGCACCGGCCGCATCCGGCCCGAACTCGTGCCCTTCTTCGAACAGGTCACGGCCATGCCCCGGCCGAAGGGACAGCTGACCTGGGTCGGCAAACCGCACGTCCAACAGATCCTGCGAGCCCTCGCCCGAGCCCAAGTACCGCTCATCCACGACGGGTTGAACACCCTGTCGCCCGGCAGGTCGGTCGCGCACGTCCGCGACCTGCTCATGCACTGCGGCGTGCTCCCGCACCGCGACCGGCACCTGCTGCTGTTCGAACGCTGGCTCACCGACTGGCTCACCGGCATCGAGGATCCGGACCAGCGCCAGCTCCTGCAGCGCTTCGCCACCTGGCAGCTGCTGCGGAAACTGCGGGCCACGGAGACCAAGCGCCCCCTCGGGCCTGGAGCCGTCAAGACCGCCCGCACCGTGCTCACCCAGACAGCCGCGTTCCTCACCTGGTCCGCTGCCCGGGGCCGTGCGCTCGCCGAGTACACCCAGGCCGACCTGGACGCCTGGTTCGCCGAGGACGCCACCACCAGGCGCATCACCGCTGGCTTCCTGCGCTGGTCCATGGACCACCACACCATGCCCCGCCTGAAGATCCCCGTGATCCGCACCGAGAACCCGGCACCGATCAGCCAGCACCGCCGCATCACCCTCATACGACGCGTCCTGACCAGCGACGACCTGCCACAGGCAGAGCGCATCGCCGCCGCGCTCGTCCTCCTCTTCGCCCAGCCGATCCGGCGCATGGTCCGGCTCACCGTCCTCGACGTCACCGCCGACAGCGACCAGGTCCTGCTCCGGCTTGGCGAGCCGCCCACCCCAGTCCCAGAGCCCTTCGCCAGTCTGCTGCGGGACTATGTCCGGACCGGACGGCCGAACCGGCCCGGCGGAACCATGCCGACCAGCGACTGGCTCTTCCCTGGGCGCCGGGCCGGACAGCCCCTCGACCCAGCGACGCTCGGCAGGAGGCTCGCCGACGCGGGCATCCCCACCCTGCCCGGACGCACCGCCGCCCTTCGGCAACTGGTCCTGCAGGCGCCCCCGTCCGTGGTCGCCGGGATGCTCGGCTACCACACCGTCCACGCGGAAGCCCTGGCCGCCGAGGCCGGCAGTACCTGGAAGAAGTACGCCCCCGGAGAGCACGCCAGGTGAGTCGTCAGCCGCCGCCACCAGGCAGCAGACTCCCGCCAGGGAGTGGCCGAGAGCCCGGTCCTAGCCTGGAGACCGTGATGACAACCTCGTCGATCCTCGGACAGTTCGATCTCTGCGCGGACAAGGGAGAGTTCCCTGATCTCGACAATGGCTACTACTACCCGGTCGATGCGCGGATCCACTTGCTCGGCGACAGCACGCGCTGGGCCGTGGTCGCCGAACTGCTGGGTTACAACCCGCGCGGCGGCAACCTCATCGACGTCATGCACTGCTTCGGCAACTGTCTGACGCGCGGCGAACCCGGGTTCGGCGACTTCCTGGCACGGGTGGACAACATGGAGGAGATCGATCCCGACGGCGCCGAGGTCTATGCGGGAGGGGTCCCGGTGGTCGTCCGCGGCACCGCGCTGACAGTCAACGCCGATGCCGACACCCCTTTGCAGGATGTGTTCCGCCTGCTCGCGCCAGCGAATAGGCGGCTCCTGCTGGCCGACGAGACGGAGCTGCGGGCCAGCGTTCCCTCCGACCTGCCGGAGCTGATGCGACTTGACGAGTGGAACCAACCGGAGGACTTCTGGGACGTCATGCCCAGCGGGCACGAGACGTTCCAGATGATCGCCGAGGTCTTGGACTCCGGGGACCGGACCCGGTACCGACCGACACTCCCGGCGAACACCCACTGGTCCCTCTGGCCGGACGCCGGAACCTTGTAAATCGTCCGCCTGACCGCTGCCGACACAACCGTGCTTCCGGCCCTGCGTTTCCGCGAAAGCCTGTCACCGTTACGCAGGGCCACCGACTGCCCGCTGCGGCGGACGAACTCAGATCACCCGATCACAGACTCCTACCAGTACTGGACCCCATCAGCACCGGCACCCCGATCTCCGGGGCCTGCCACACGCCGTCCGGGCGCACCTTGCGCTTGCCGCCCGGCAGCAGGAACTCGGTCTCGGTCGACCAGGACCGCACCGTGCCCACCCCACCCGCGGCCCCGGGCGCGCTGCCGCCCAGGACGAACGCGAGCACGGTCTCGTTGACCGCCATCGCGTGCTGGGCGCCGGAGCGCCAGGCACCCCGAGCGGTGCCGCCCATCTCCGAGCGGACCATCCCGAGCACGGCGGCGGCCGCGTCCAGCCCGGCCGCGCCCTCCAGCCGCCAGGTCTTGTGCCGGTCCCGGGTGTTGCCGTCGGAGGCGACCAGGCCGTGCAGCGCGAGATCGCCCAGCGCCTGCCGAACCGCCTTGCTCGACACCGCAACCGGGCGCAGCAGGCCGTCTTTCGGACGGGCACCACCGCTTATGACGGTGTCGCGGAGCTGCTGTCCTGGCCCGCCCGTCTCGACCTCGCAGCGGGCCACGGTGCCCGGCCCTCGCGTTGGGAGCGGTGGCGAGGCGGCTCGGGAGCCTACGGACATGAGGTCAGATGTTGGGATCGGCGGTGTAGGTGAACGTTCCGGCAGAGGTGCCGCCGGGGCCCGTGATGATGACGTCGACGGTGCCGTCGGCTCCGCTGGGCGGGGCGGTGGCGGTCAGGGTGGTGTCGGAGACGACCTCGAACGGTGCCCGGATGCCGTTGAAGGTGACCTGGTCGGTGGATGCGAGGCCGGTGCCGGTGATGGTCACCTGGGTGCCGCTGGCGGTCGGTCCGGCGTTGGGGCTGACGCCGGTGACGGTGGACGGGTCAACGTAGGTGTAGGACAGCCCGTCGGTGGTCCCGCCGGGGGTGGTCACGGTGACGGCGGCACCGCCCGGCGCCGGGGCACCGGCGGCCCTGACGGTGATCTGGGTGTCGGAGACGGTTTGGATGACGGCTCGGGTGGGGCCGAAGTACACGTCGATGGCTCCGGCGAGGTTGCGGCCGGTGATGACGATCTCCTGGTCGCTGCCTGCGACGGGGCCCGCGACGGGGCTGATGTCGGTGAGGGCGGGGACCGGTGTGTAGTAGAAGGATCCGAGGGGGCCGGTGCCGCCCGGGGTGGTGACCGTCACAGGGACGGCACCGGCTCCGGCGGGGGTGAGGACGGTTATCGACGTCGCTGTGTTGGCGGTGATAACTGCCTGGGCGGTACCGAAGTGCACAGCGGTGGCGTTGGCCAGGTTGTGGCCATTGACAGTCACGGTGGTCTGCCCTCCCGTGGACCCGTGGCCGGGGATCAGGGTCGTCGCCATATCGCTGACGTTATTTGCAGGCGCGTTGGTGACGTAGGCGTGCGTACCGTCGGGGAAGACCGCGATAGCGGTGGGGCCGCCTCCCACGCCGATGTTCTCGACGACGGTGTTGGTGGCGGTGTCGATCACACTCACGGTGCCCGGGCCGGAGTTCGCCACGTACGCGTGGGAGCCGTCCGGGCTCACTGCCACGAAGCGCGGCTGGGCGCTGACACCGACGACGGCAGTGACCGTGCTCGTTGCGGTGTCGATCACGCTCACCGTGGAGTTGCCGACGTTGGTGACGTAGAGGTGAGCCCCGTCGGGGGTAAGCCCCAGCAGGATGGGAACGGGACCGACGGTGATCGTGGCGGTGACGGTGTTGGTGGCGGTGTCGATCACGCTGACGGTATTCGAGGCGAGACACGCGACGTAGGCGCGTGTCCCGTCCTGGGTAATGACGAGGCCGGTCGAGCCGTCCCCGACGGTGATGGTGGCGGTGACGGTGTTGGTGGCGGTGTCGATCACGCTCACCGTGTTCGTGGTCTGCCGTGTCACATAGGCGCGGGCACCGTCCGGGGTGAGCGCTACGACCGTCGCTCCCGCCCCTACGGCGATGTCCGTGACGATGGCGTTGGAGACGGTGTCGATCACGCTGACGAGACCGTCGTCGTAGACGGTCACATACGCCCGGGTGCCGTCCGGACTGATCGCCACGAAAGTGGGACCGGCCCCCGTGGCGATGGTGTCGGTGACCGTGTCGGTGGCGGTGTCGATCACGCTCACCGTGTTCGAGCCCCGGTTGGCCACATACCCACGGGCCGCATCGGGGGTGAGGGCAACTCCCTCCGGTGTGTCACCCACGGGAACGGCTGTCCCTGCCGCGAACGCGGCATTCAACCCGGAGCGACGCACCTGGGTAGGCAGCAGCGGCGAACGCGATGGAAGGGTGAACATGACACTCCCTGAGGTAGGTGGGGGCGATCTTGTCCCGCCCACGGAAATGTCTGCTCCACCGCATGGGCCGGCAGCAGGCAGGCAACCGGCCCAAGACTGGACCGGCGAAATACACACTGTGCCAAGTACCCTCCCCATGAAGGCTTTTAACGTTCGCTCGATATGTCCGATTTTCCGATGGCCGCCTTTCCGGGGCCCAATTCGAGCGCTCACTGGGCCGCGATGGCCGTCTCGGCGGCCCGGCTTGTCACCACGTAGAGAGTCTTGATGGTGGTCTTGCCGGTCTTGCGGGGGCTGCACACGGGGGGGTGACGTGGGTCTTGCTGACCACCGACCCCTTCACCGCCGCCGCATCGTGCGCGACCACAGCGGCCACCGGCCGCTCGCACCGGGACCTTGAGGTGGCCGCGCGAATCTTGTCCCGCAGCACCCCCAACGCCCGTGGCGAGGGCCAGCGTTGCAGGTAGAACCTGCCCCGCCATCTCCACGACTCCACCTTCCGGTGGTGGAATCGTCGGGTAGCCGGGGCCCATTGCTGGACCCCGGCCCCCTCAGAACCGGGCGTGCCCGCTTTCCAGGCACCACGGCTCAAGCAAGCCCCGAGGACGACGAGGTTTCCGCGTCGGCGTCATGGCTGGTGCACCGTCTTTCCGGCAAGGATCTGCCGTCGGCAGTGCGCGTGGAGGAGTCGGTAGAAGGTCCGGTCCTGGCCGTCGACCTGTTCGACGATGTGCTGTTTGGCCAGCACCCGCCGGACGGTCATGAACCACTGTTCCCACTCGCGTGGGCTGCGTGGCTCGTGTTCGGCGTGCAGCAGGAACTCCCCGCATGCGGGACAGCGTCCGCCTTGGCTTCGCAGAAGCCGGGCGGTGTGCTCGTCCACGGGCGGGGCCTTCTTCTTGCGCCGCCGTTCGGTCCAGTACTCGGCCAGGGCGGGGTCATCCGGAGATGCCCCGCCGAGGACCGGGACGTGCCGGACGATCTTCGTCCAGGCGAACTTGGTGAGGTAGGCGCCGCTGTCGCGGTCGCCGAACACCCACCGGTCCTGCCGGGACTTGTGGAACTTGCCGAAGTACCGGGTCGCGACCCAGCCCCTCGACTTGTTCGGATGCGAGCGTCTGGCCCACCGGTAGGTGAGGTGCCAGACGTGGTGGTCCAGGCCGGTGAAGACCCGGCCGGAGACCACGCTCCGGTAGTAGGCCGACCATCCCCGCACGACCGGGTTGAGCCGGAACACCACCGCGGCCGCGTTCGCGCCGTGCATGGAGCGCACGTCGGCGGTGAGCCGCTTCCGGAGCCGCTTGACCGACTCCTTGCTGGGAGTGATGAGCAGTTTTCCGCTGCCCTGCCGATCGACTCGGCGGCGGATGTCGAAGCCCAGGAACGAGAACCCGTCCTCAACGTGGACGATGCGTGTCTTGTCCTCGTTGAAGCGGAGTCCTCTGGGCTCCAGCCACGCCGTGAGATCAGCCTTGACCTGCTCGGCCTGTTCACGGCTGTGGCACATCGCCACGTAATCGTCGGCGTATCTGACCAGCACAGGGCATCCCTTGACCGTCTCAGCGTCACTGCGGACGCTGGGCCGGTAGCTGAGCCGCCCCGGGTTCGGTGGGGACTCGATTTCGTGTAAGTAACCCAGACCGGCTGCGCCGGCCGCCGTGAGGCCGGGAAAATCGGGGTGTGTCCGTCCGGGACGCCGGCGAATCTGTGATGCCTGTGAGCTC
>NZ_JBHTTU010000125.1:0-13164 GCF_042794375.1 Kitasatospora sp. NPDC056531
AGGTCCGGCGACGTGGTCGAGTGTTCGATCGAGGGGCTCGGGACGCTCAGCAACCGGATCACGGCGCTGGACTGACCGTGTCCCCGCTCGGGGCGGTCTCATCGCCCCGGGCGGGGTCCGGGCCGCGCGGTCCGCCCTTCGGCCCAGGGGCGTCGCGCCGGCGTGGAGCGCCGGTGTCGGGCGCCGGTCAGGAGCCCCGGGCGTAGGTGCGCTTGGTGGTGCCCTTCGGGTCCGTCTCCAGGTAGCCGGTGCCGTAGTCGTCGGTTAGGTAGACCTTGATGGTGGGGCTGCCGTCGAACATGTCGGGGTTGATGAGCAGGTAGCGCGTCGTCGGCTGGGGGACGTTCAGGGTGTCCTGGGCGCGCTGGAGCAGGCCGGGCACGACGTCCCAGCTGTACTGCTGCAGGTCGATGGGCTTCTCGTCGCCGTTCAGCTCCCCGCCGGCCTCACGGTCGACCTTGCCGTCGCGGATCGTGATCCGGTCGTAGAGCTTGGGGCCGGCCGCGGTGGGCACCTCGGCGATGGCGTACTCCGGGTAGACGGTCAGCTCGAAGACCTTGTTGCCGGGCGTGTAGGGCTGCAGGGCCGCGACGGTGCGGCGCACGCCGTCCGGGGTCAGCAGGGTCGCTCCCGCGGACGGGGCGGCCGTCGGCGGCACGGCGGCCGTCGCAGTCGGTACGGCGGTCGGCGTGGCGGCGGTGGACGGCGAGGTCGCGGGCGGCGGGTTGCCGGACACGAGGCTCGTGGCGCCGGTCGTGTTGCTCGGGGCCTTGGCCGCATCGGCCGCCGCGTCGGTGCCGGACCGGCTCAGGTAGAGGGCCCCGGCGCCGGCGAGCACCACCGCACCGGCCGCCACCACGGCGATCGTGGTGCGGCCCCGGCGGGAGGTGGACGCCGCAGGCGCGCCCATGGTCGGGGGCAGCGGGAAGCCGGTGGGTATCCGGTCCTGCGGCGCCGACGGCGCGGGCGGGGCGAGCGGGGCGGGCGGGGCGAGCGGGAAGGTCCCGGTCTCGTATTCGGCCTCCGCCAGCGCCCGGTCGAGCTGCTCGGCGTCCGGGCGCAGCGCCGGGTCCTTGCCGAGCAGGGCGACCAGCAGCGGCCCGAGCCGCCCGGCCCGGCTCGGGGGCGGCAGCGGCTCGTCGAGGACGGCGGCCAGGGTGGCCAGGGTGGTCGCCCGGCGCAGCGGGTGCCGGCCCTCGATGGCGACGTAGAGCAGCATGCCGAGCGACCACAGGTCGGAGGAGGGGTTGCCCTCCTGACCGCGGATCCGTTCCGGTGCGATGTACTCGGGCGAACCGATCAGCGCCCCGGTCGCGGTCAGCGCGGTGGCGTCCTGGACGGCCGCGATGCCGAAGTCCGCGAGCACCGGGGTGCCGTCGAGGCGCAGCAGCACGTTCCCGGGCTTGACGTCCCGGTGCTGGACACCGACGGCGTGCGCCGCGCGCAGTGCGGACAGCACGCCGCGCCCGATGCGGGCGGCGTCGGCCACACCGAGCGGGCCGTGGGACAGCCGGTCGGCGAGGCTGCCGCCGCTGACCAGCTCCATCACCAGCCAGGGGTGGGGGTGCTCCGGGCTGTCGACGATGTGGTGGATGACCACGACGTTGGGGTGCTGCAGCCGGGCGAGCGCCCGGGCCTCGCGCAGTACCCGCTCGCGCAGCTCCCGTACGCCGTCCGGGTCGGCCGCGGCCATCGCCGGGTCCGCCGGACGGACCTCCTTGAGCACCACTTCGCGGTGCAGTGCGTTGTCCCGGGCCCGCCAGACCAGGCCCATGCCGCCGCCACCGAGCTGCTGGAGCAGTTCGAAGCGCCCGTCGACGAGGCGTCGTTCCGCCCCAGCTGTGTTCATGGCGGTCATGGTAGGAGATCCCGGGGACAGTTCCGGCCACGCGGGGGGCCCGCCGAGACGGGCTCCCGGCCGGTCGTGTACGGGCCTTTCACTCCCGGCTCTCGCGGACGACCGAGGCCGCCCAGACGCCGGCGACCAGGAGGGCCACCGCCAGCAGGACCACGCCGATCACGATGGCGGTCCAGCCCCCGCTGGTGAGGTTGTCCAACTGCTCCCGGTAGGTGGAGTCGTGGGGCTCGGGCATGCCCTCGCCGAAGGAGCCGGCGGCGCGGGGGTGGCAGACGTCCTCGGGCGACATGGGACGGCCGTAGCAGGTGGGCACCGCGGTGTGCAGCTTGTGGACGCCCATCAGGACCAGGCCGAAGCCCGCGCCGAAGAGTACGAGCACGATCAGCATCTTGACGGCCCCCGGTTCCGTTGACCCGCACGGCCTCGGGCTCGGCGGGCGTACGCACGCTCCGACGCGCGACGCGCCCAGGGCGGTTCCGCCCGGCCGAAATGCGCCCCGGGCCGCTGACAGGGTTTCGGCCGGTGCGCCAGCATGGGGGGCATGCCCGAGACGCCGAGGACCTTCCGCAGGATCGCCGATGACTACGTCGCGCAGGTCGCGGCGCTCGATCCGGTGACTTCGACCAGACTCGGCCTGCACCCCGAGGACGACCGGCAGCCGGACCTGTCGCCGGAGGGCTTCGAGGCGCTCGCCGAACTGGCCCGGGGCACGCTGGCCGCGGTCGACGCCGCCGAGCGGAGCACCGGGATCCCCGAGGACCCTGCGGAACGGGACTGTGCCCGGCTGCTGCGGGAGCGGCTGACCGCCGAGCTCGCCGTGCACGACGCCGGGGACCAGTTCCGTCAGCTGCGCAACGTCAACTCGCCGCTGCACACGGTGCGGGGCGTCTTCACCATGATGCCCACCGACACCGAGGAGGACTGGGCGGCCGTCGCCGGGCGGCTGCGCCGCGTGCCGGGCGCACTCGACGGCTACCGGGCGACCCTCGCCGAGGGCATCGGCCGCGGGCTGCTGTGCGCGCCCCGGCAGGCCCGGGCGGTCATCGCCCAGCTCGACGCCTGGACCGGACGGGACGGCGGCGCGAGCTGGTTCACCGGCTTCACAGCGGCCGGCCCCGCCCGGCTACGGCCCGAACTGGACGCCGCCGCCGAGCGGGCGACCGCCGCGGTGGCCGCCTTCCGTGACTGGCTGTGCGACAGCTACCTGCCCGCTGCCGACGGGACCCCGGACGCCGTCGGCCGGGAGCGCTACCTGCGCTCCGCCCGCTGGGCCAACGGTGCGGACGTCGACCCCGCCGAGGCGTACGCCTGGGCCTGGGAGGAGTTCCACCGGACGGTCGCCGAGATGCGGGTCGTGGCCGACCGCGTCCTGCCCGGCGCCGGCGCGCGGGCGACCATGGACCACCTCAATCGGCACGGGCACGCGATCGAGGGCGAGGAGAACATCCGCGCCTGGCTCCAGCAGATCATGGACGAGGCGATCGACGCCCTCGACGGCGGCCACTTCGACATCGCCGGCCCGCTGCGCCGGGTGGAGACCAGGATCGCGCCGCCCGGCAGCTCGGGCGCGCCCTACTACAACGGTCCCAGCCTCGACTTCAGCCGGCCCGGCCGCACCTACCTGCCCGCCCTCGGCCGACGGTCCTTCCCCACCTGGCAACTCGTCAGCACCTGGTACCACGAGGGCGTCCCCGGCCACCACCTGCAGACGGCCCGCTGGACCGCCTCCGCCGACCGTCTGAGCAGCTACCAGATCACCCTCGGCGCGGTCAGCGCGAACAAGGAGGGCTGGGCGCTGTACGCCGAGCGGTTGATGGACGAGCTGGGCTTCCTGACCGATCCGGCGCGGCGCCTCGGTTACCTGGACAAGCAGATGCTCCGGATCATCAGGGTGATCGTAGACATCGGCATGCACCTGGAACTCGCCATCCCGGCGGACTCAGGCTTCTGTCCGGGCGAACGCTGGACCCCGGCCCTCGCCACCGAGTTCATGGCCGCCCACCACGGCAGCGACATCCCGCGCCGTACCAGCGAGATCGACCGCTACCTCGGCTGGCCCGGACAGGCCATCGGCTACAAGCTGGGCGAGCGGGTCTGGCTGGAGGGACGCGAGGCGGCCCGGCGCCGGCTCGGACCCGGGTTCGACCTGCGGTCCTGGCACACCGACGTGCTCGCCCACGGCTCGCTCGGCCTGGACGACCTGGCCGGCAGGCTCGCGTAGCGCCGACGAGAGCCGGGTCGCGGGCCGGGCACGCGAGCCCGGCCCACGACCCGGTCCGGGGTCACTGCATCAGCGCGAGCCGGACGCCGAAACCGATCAGCAGCACGCCCGTCACCCGCTCGATGCGGCTGCGTACCCGCGGGCGCCGCAGGAACGCGCCGATGCGGTCGACGGTGACCGTGTAGAGGCTGAACCACAGCAGGTACAGCACCACGAAGACCGCCGAGAGCGCGAGCGCCTGGCCCAAGGTGTGCCCGGTGGTGGGGAGGAACTGCGGCAGGAAGGTGACGAAGAACAACGCCACCTTGGGGTTGAGCGCGTTCGACAGGAAGCCCTGCCGCAGGTACACCAGTCGGGTGTTCCCGGCCGCCGCCGGCGCCGTCGCGTCCGCCGCGCCCTTCGCGGACTGCCGGGCCGCGCGCAGGGTGGCGATGCCCATCCAGACCAGGTACAGCGTGCCGACGGCCTTGAGCACCGTGAACGCGACGGCGGAGGCCACGAGCAGGGAGGACACGCCCAGTGAGGCGGCCGACACGTGCACGCTGAGGCCCAGCATGCCGCCGAGCGTGGTGTAGAGGCCGGCGGTCCGGCCGCCGACCAGGGCGTTGCGGGTGATCAGCGCCTGGTCGGGGCCGGGGATCATGATCAGGATGAGCGCGGCGATGATGAAAGTCAGCATGCCGTCGCCCGGACGTGGTTACCCGGAGTGTTCTGTCCGATCGTCATCTTGCTTCTCCGTTCCGGTGGTTGGGAATGGAACGATCTTGACGGACGCGACCGGGGCGCGCCATCCTCACGTCACACTGATCACGTGCGACGGGGGAGCGGAGTGGAGCATGGAACTGCGGACGGAGTCGGCGGTGGTGTGAGACGGGGCCCGTCCCGCGCCCGACCTTCCGGGTCGGGGCACGGGACGGGCCATGAGGGGGATCAGCGCAGGCCGGCGAAGAGGTCGTTCTCCGGTACGGCCGCGCCGGTGGTGTCCTGGACGCGGACGAAGGTCTCCACGCCCATCAGTTCGGTGAACCGCTCCTTGCCCATGCGCAGGAAGAAGATGTTCTCGCCCTGGCTGGCGTGCGCGGCCAGGGCGTCGAACTTCTGGCTGCCGAACTCGGTGGTGTCGACCCAGGTGGTGATCTCCTCGTCGGGGAGGCCGATCTCGGGCATCGCCTCGATCTCGGCCGGATCCGACCCGGTCTCGGCCGGGTCCGTCTCCTCCCAGTCGGAGCCGAACTCGCGCATGAGCTCGCCGAAGCGCTGCATCGCCGAGCGCGGCGCCGTCGTCCAGTAGACCTTCGGCGTCATCCCGGTCAGCTCGAGGGCCGCCATGGTGATGCGGTTGGCCTGGATGTGGTCCGGGTGGCCGTAGAAGCCGTTCTCGTCGTAGGTCACGACCACGTCGGGCCGGTAGTGCCGGAGCAGTTCGGCGAGGCGGGCGGCGCCCTCCTCGACGGGCGTCCGCCAGAAGGAGCCGGGCGCGTCGTTGGCCGCCCAGCCCATCATCCCGGAGTCCGCGTAGTCCAACGTCTCCAGGTGGCTGACCTTGAGGACGTCGCAGCTCGCCTGGAGTTCCTCGCGGCGCATCGCGGCGACGGCCGCCGGGTCGTGCCCGGGCTCGCCGGGCTTGACGCCTCCCGGTCCGTCACCGCAGGCGCCGTCGGTACAGGTGACGAGGACCGTACGGATCCCCTCCGCCGCGTACCGCGCCAGCACACCCCCTGTTCCGGTGGCCTCGTCGTCGGGGTGGGCGTGCACAGCCATCAGCGTCAAGGGCCGGTCAACCATGGAAACCATCCTCCGGTCTGAAAAGTGCTCGGCCCGAGTCTGCGGTACACGGGCGGCCTATCGCCAGCGAAATCGGGGCGATGTGGAGAGGCACTACACCTCGATGTTGGAGCCCATGAGCACCGTGCGGTCCTGGGGCAGCTGGAAGAAGGTCGCGGCGCTCGACGTGATGTGCGAGGTGGCGATGAACAGGTGCTTGCGCCAGGTCGGCATGGTCTTCTCCGGGCCGGGCGTCAGCTCGATCTTGGAGAGGAAGTAGGTGCAGGTGTCGAGGTCGAGCCGGCCCTCGGTCTCCTCCGGCTTGAGACGGCGCAGCGCGGCCGGGACGTTCGGCGCCTCCATGTAGCCGAACTTGACGGTCACCAGGATGATCCCGTCCTCGGTGTGGCCGAGGGAGTCGACGACGGCGCGGTCCTGCGGTCGTACGCGGGGCACCGGTACGGTCTGGATCGCCACGATCGCGACGTGTTCGTGGCGGACCCGGTTGTGTTCGACGTTGGCTCGCAGCGCCAGCGGCACGGTGGTGGACGAGCGGTTCAGGAAGATCGCGGTACCCGGGACGACGGCCACGTCCTTCCCGGTCTGCAGTTCGTCGATGAAGGGCTGCAGCGGGCCCTCCAGCCGTTCACGGCTCGCGGTGACGACGTCGCGCCCGCGCCGCCAGGTGGTCATGATCACGAAGGCGACCAGGCCGATCAGCAGCGGCAGCCAGGCGCCGTGGATGAGCTTGGTCATGTTGGCGGCGAAGAAGAGCAGGTCGATCGTGACCAGGACGCCGCCGCCGATGACGATCACCGGCAGCGGTACCTTCCAGCGCTGCCGGGCGACGTAGAAGAAGAGGATCGTGGTGATGGTGATCGTCGCGGTGACGGCCATCCCGTAGGCGAAGGTGAGCGCAGCCGAGCTCTGGAACGCGAAGACGAGGACGAGCACCGAGATCATCAGCAGCCAGTTGATCCACGGGACGTAGATCTGCCCGATCGTCTTCTCGGAGGTGTGGGCGATGCGCAGCCGCGGGAGGTAGCCGAGCTGGGCGGCCTGGGAGACGACGGAGAAGGCGCCGGTGATCACCGCCTGGGAGGCGATGACGGTGGCCGCCGTGGCCAGGATGACGAGCGGTACCCGTCCCCACCCGGGCGCCAGGAGGAAGAACGAGCCGTTCACGTTGGCGGGGTCCTTCAGGATGAGGGCCGCCTGTCCGAGGTAGCTCAGGACCAGGGTCGGGAGAACGAGGAAGGTCCAGGCCCGGGTGATCGACCGGCGGCCGAAGTGGCCCATGTCCGCGTACAGCGCCTCGGCGCCGGTGAAGGCCAGGACGACGGCCGCGAGGGCGAAGAAGGCGATGCCGAAGTGGTTGACCAGGAAGTCGACGGCGTACGTGGGCGACAGCGCGCGCAGGACGTTCGGCTCGTCGGCGATGCCGGCGACTCCGAGCGAGCCGATGGTGAGGAACCAGACGATCATGATCGGCCCGAACAGCTTGCCGACGGCCTCGGAGCCGCGTCGCTGGCCGAGGAACAGCAGCACGATGATCACCGTGGTGATCGGGATGATGAGCTCGTCCATGCCCGGGTCGACGACCTTGAGGCCCTCGACCGCGGACAGCACGGACATGGCCGGTGTGATCATGCTGTCGCCGAGGAACAGGGCGGCGCCGAATATGCCGAGTGCCGCCAGCCAGACCGCGGTGCCCCTGCCCCGGCTCGCGAGCTTCTGCTGGAGGAGGGTGATCAGCGCCATGATCCCTCCCTCGCCGTCGTTGTCCGCGCGCATCGCGAGCGAGACGTAGGTGACGGAGACGATGAGGATGACCGACCAGAAGACCAGCGACACGACGCCGTAGACGTTGGCGGTGTTCAGCGGCACCGGGTGCGGGTCGTCCGGGTTGAACAGCGTCTGCATCGTGTAGATCGGGCTGGTGCCGATGTCGCCGAACACCACGCCGAGCGCGCCGACGATCAGGCCCAGTCGCGCCGTGTCGCGTACGACGGCCTTGCCGCCGCCGGGCGGTCGTTTTCCTGCCTCGATCTGTATCGCCTGCACTCGTCGCAACTTTCGCTCGGCGAGCCGGTCCGAGTCGGTAGCCCGGCCACGACTTCGCACTGTTCCGGCGCCGAACCGGGCCCGCGCGCTTGGTTGCGTGAGCCGGTCAGCTGCCCAAGTAGAAGTAGTGTCGTGCTGCGGTGTCAAACCCGTGCGACCAGCGACGACGGCCCGTGGCTGCCGCGCCGCTTCCTGTGAGCGACGGCCCCCGGCCGGGGGCCGGGGCGGCGGCGGGCCGTCGTCTCCCGGCCCCTCCCCCCCCCCGCCAGAGCCCGACAACATGGCGTCGTCTTCCCAACCGTCCTTCCCGTCGCCCCCCTCGTCGCCCTCCTTGTTCCCCCCAGTCAGCGTGCAGCTGTGCCCGGCCGTGACGGCGGCCGTCACCTGGGACCAAGTGGTCATGTCGGTACAGGTCTTGGGCAGCACGGTGGTGGCTCCTGCGGCGGTCGGATCAGACGGCGGGCCGGGCCTGCGGCAGCGACGGGATGTCGGCGACGCTGTCCAGCACGTGGGTCTGCGGGTGCCCCTCGAAGTCTGCGCGGGTGAGCTCCCCGGTCAGGACGCCGATCACCACACCGGCCCCGGCGTTGGCGCCGGCCTCGACGTCCACGACGGTGTCGCCGGCCGCCAGCACCCGACGGGTGTCGATGACCCCGGTCTTCTCCATCGCCCGGTGGATCATGTGCGGCGCCGGACGCCCGCGCGGGACCTCGTCCGAGGTGACGACCGCGTCGAGGTTGCCGCCCTCGCCGGCGGACCAGCCGAGCGACTCCAGCAGCGGGTACGCGACGTCGTCGCTGAAGCCGGTGGTCAGGGCCACCTTGATGCCGCGTCGGCGCAGCTCGGCCAGGGCCTCCTCGACGCCGGGGATGGCCTGCGGGGGAGTCGTCCGGTAGGCCTCGCGCAGGAACTCGCGGAAGGCCGCGTAGCCGTCCTCGACGAGGTCCGGGGTCGGGGTGCCGCCACCGAGGCGGACCAGGGCGGCGATGGCCTCGCGCTTGTCGGTGCCCATCCAGGTCTGGAGGTCGGCCTCGGCGACCGGCACCCCGGTGCGCTCGACGGCGGTGCGCAGGGCCCGGTAGACGGCACCGGCCTCGTCGATGGTGGTACCGGCCATGTCCAGGGCGGCGAGCTCGATCACGGTGTCAGTCCTCTTCGGTGCGGTAGCGGCCGATGACGGTACGGCCGTTGATGGTGTTCTCGATGGTGAAGGTGGCCATGGCGGGCAGGTAGCGGTCGTCCGCGTCCTCCAGCGGCACGCCCTGGCTCGACGCGGTGAGCCGCCGCACGCGCAGCAGCGGGGTGCCGACGGCGACGTGCAGGAGCTCGGCGTCGCCCGGTTCGGCGGCGACGGCGTCGATGGTGTGCCGGGCGTGGTGCAGGTCGACCTCGCGGCGCAGCAGCTCCTCGTAGACGGAACCGCTGTCCGGGTCGAAGTCGAACAGGATCCGGCCGACCTCGTGGACGAAGGTGGAGCGCTCCAGCATGGCCGGAACGCCGTCCAGCAGTCGCAGCCGGACCAGTTCGACGACCGGTTCGCCCTCGGTGAGGCCGAGCCGGGCCGCCGCCTCCGGGGTCGCCCGGCGGCGGGCCACCTCGACGGTCGTCTGCCCGGGCTCGCGGCCGATGCTGCGGGCCCACTGGGTGAAGGACAGGAAGGTGCCGAACGGCTGGGAGGGGGCCGAGCGGCGGGCGACCGGAGGTTTCCCGCGTCCGCCGACCAGGCTGCCCTCACGGCGCAGCATGGCCAGGGCCTGGCGGACCGGGCCGCGGGAGGTGCCGAACTCGGCGCAGAGCTGCGACTCGCTGGGCACCGGCTCGCCCTCGGGCCACTCGCCGGACTCGATGCGGCGCTGGAACTCGGCGCCGAGCCGTTGGTGGAGAGGAAGCTCATCACTTGTCTTCACAAGCTGACTATGACACTCGGGGGCGGAACTTCTCAAGGTGGGGTCACCTGCGGGTTTCCCCGGACGGCCGCCCCTTCCCCGGTGTTCGTCGAGTGGATGAACAGACGGTAACTTGTACATACATCTCTTGACGTCGACGCCGACCAGCCCGGAACCTGGAGCCATGAGCAGCAGCACACCCACCACCGCCCCCGCCGAATCCCGTACGCACACCCCCGCCGCGCCCGGCCGCAGCGACGTGGTGATCGTCGGGGCCGGCATCATCGGCCTGGCCCACGCCTTCGAGGCGCTGAGCAAGGGGCTGTCCGTCACCGTCGTCGACCGCGACCGGCAGCCCGTCGGCGCCTCGGTCCGCAACTTCGGCCACTGCTGCATCAGCGCCCAGGACGGCGAACTGCTCGCCCTCGCCCAGCGTTCCCGGCCCGGCTGGCTGCGCGCCGCCGAGGCCGCCGGCATCTGGGCCGCGGAGGCCGGCACCCTGGTGGTCGCCCGGTCGGCGACCGAGGCGGCCGTCCTGGAGGAGCTGCGCGCCGAGCGCGGCGGCGACGCCGTCGAGCTGCGCACCGCGGCGCAGACGGCCGCGCTGCTGGGCCGCGCGGCCGGCGCGGCCGGCGACCTGGTGGGCGGCGCGCTGCTGCCCGCCGACCTGCGGGTGGACCCGCGCGAGGCGGCGCCCGGCCTGGCCCGCTGGGTGGCCGAGCAGCCGCAGGGCCGGATCCTGTGGGGCACCGCCGTCACCGGCGTCGAATCCGGGACGGTGCACACCACCCGCGGCCCGGTCCATGGCGACCGGATCCTGATCTGCGTCGGCCACGACCTGGACTACCTGTTCCCCGACGTCGCCGAGGACCACGAGGTCCAGCGCTGCCGGCTCACCATGGCACGGGCCGAGGCCCCGGCCGGTTTCCGCACCGACTCCGCGGTGCTGACGGCCACCTCGATGCTCCGCTACGACGCCTTCACCTCCCGCCCCTCGGCCGCCCGGCTGCGGGAGGAGGTGCTCGGGCACAGCGCGGAGCTGCTGGAGATCGGCGCCAACGTGATGTTCACCAGGCTCCCGGACGGCACCGTGCTGGTCGGAGACTCGCACCACTACGACGCCACCACGCCGCCGTTCATCGACGAGCGCACCTACGAGCTGCTGATCGGGGCCGTCGCCGAGGTCCTGGGCGTCGAGCGCCTGCGGATCCTCGAACGCTGGCAGGGTGTCTACGCCAGCAGCCCCCGCGGCCCGCTGCTGGTGCGCGACCTGGCGCCGGGGGTCCGGGCGATCTCGGTCACCTCGGGCATCGGCATGACGCTGTCCTTCGGCCTCGCGGCCGCCACCTTCGACGGCACGCTCGCTCCGACCGCCTGACCCGCCTGACCCGCCTGACCCGCCTGACCCGCCGGGCTCGCCTGAGCCTCCTGATCCTCCTGATCCGCTTGCCCGGGGCCGCCCGGTGGCCGGTGCCACCGAGTGGCCCCGTTCGGGTTGCGCCCCGTCCCGAAGGGGGAGTTGAGGCAGGCCTGACGGCGCGCCAATTACCGCGGCTCGGCGCCGGACTTCCCCCCCCGGCATGCCGTGGACGATCACGGCCTGCCGGGGGGCTGGTACGGCATGTTCACATACGGCTGGGCACTTGACGATACAAGTGAGCGGCGACAGGCCGAACCTCGCTGTGCTCCAGGGGTGGCGGCCGACCGTGACGCCGCCCCCAACGGCGGCACCCGGTCCGCAATCGTCACCTTCCGTGCTGGAATCGACTCCCTGCGTGAGAGGATCTCCGGGTCAGCGCGACCCGAACGCAAAGGACGAAGAGATGGCCGAGCGCCAGAACGGCACCGTGAAGTGGTTCAACGACGAGAAGGGCTACGGCTTCATCACTCCGGAGTCGGGCCCCGACCTGTTCGTGCACTTCCGTGCGATCGAGGGGGGCGGTTTCAAGTCGCTGGTCGAAGGTCAGAAGGTCACCTTCGAGGCCGTCCAGGGCCAGAAGGGGATGCAGGCCGACAAGGTCCAGGTCGTGGGGTAGCCGTGGGGCTGCCCGGGCTGAGCGACCGGCACGGTCGGCGGTGGGGCAGCAACAGTGGCGTCGCTCACGGCGCCGGCCGCCGACGAGTACCAGCTCACCTTCGTAGCCGGCAAACAGGAGTACGTGTCGGTCATCCGCCCGCTGGGCTGACGATCTCCCTGTAGTGAGCCTCGTTCTCCCCGGGTGGGTCGGGTCCTGGCCCCGACCTGCCCGGACTCGTTCGGGAGCAGCTCTTGTACACGGAGCCGGCGGCTGCCGCACTACGGTGTCCCGCCGAGCCCTTCGAAGGGCAGCGGGGACCAGCCCGCCGGGACGCGCCGGGCCGATCGGGCCAACCCCTTCAGGCTTCGAACCGCTGCCAGCCAGTGCGCGCAGTCCGTGCAGCATGCGGGGTGTGAGTCGAGGTCAGGGCGGTAGCCGGGGCGCCCGGTGTCCTCGCCGTCGACGTGAGCGGACATCGCTTCCCGGAAGTCGGCACAGCTCATGGGCCCATGCTCCGTCAACGGAGCAAGGTGGCGGTAGTGGGCCGCGCTCGCGTTCCGGCACTCGCGCCAGGGTCGAGCGCCGCGGACGACGAGATGGCGGGCCTCGCGGTGGACACGGGCGCGTGCGTCGAGGAACTCGTCCGCGTAGTCGACGCGGGGCGCCGCGGTTCCCGGTACGGGCTCGTTCCTCTGTTCGGAAAAGAATCATGCAGATGTTCGGAACTTCCCGGGGTTCCGGTCCGACTCGTGTGCCGGGTGCCGTTGTCGACGGTGCCCGGTTCCAGGAGGAAGGACGGAGCATGCGGTCCAACGAACGTTCTTCGCACCGGTTCGGACCCGATGTCACGGGGATCGCCCGGTGAGCGCGCCGACGGCACAGGAGGTGCCGCAGGCGGCGCCGGACCGCTGGAGCCTGGTCGCGGTCGCGGGGATGCTGTCGTTCGTGGCGATGCTCGACATGAACATCGTCAACATCGCACTCGCGGACATCGCCGACGGCTTCCACATATCCGCCCAGACCGCCCAGTGGGCCGTCCTGGGTTACCAGCTCCCCCTGGTGGCCCTGCTCCTGCCCGCCGGACGGTGGCTGGACGCCGTCGGCACCCGGCCGGCCGTGCTGACCGCCGTCGCCGGATTCGCGCTGGGCAGCGTCACCGCCGCATCGGCGCCCTGGGCCGGCGCGCTGATCGCGGCGCGCGTGGTCCAGGGGGCCTTCGGCGCCGTGCTGTTCGTCCTGATGCCGGTGCTGGCGATGCGCTCGGTGCGGCCACAGCTGCGAGCCCGGGCGATGAGTGTGCCCGCGACGCTGGGGCCGCTCGGCGCGGTCACCGGCCCCGCCCTGGGCGGGCTG
>NZ_JBHTTU010000126.1:0-12996 GCF_042794375.1 Kitasatospora sp. NPDC056531
TTTGGCGGCCGAGGGTGCGGAGGCGTTGCGGTCGGAGTTGGTGGGGTTGGGTGCGCGGGTGCGTGTGGAGGCCTGTGATGTGGCGGACGAGGGTGTGCTGGCGGGGTTGCTGGGGTCGTTTGAGGGTCGGTTGGCGGCGGTGGTGCACACGGCCGGGGTGTTGGACGACGGGACGTTGGCGTCGTTGTCGGGTGAGCGGTTGGCGGGGGTGTTGCGGGCGAAGGCGGATGCGGCGTGGTTGTTGCACCGGTTGACGGCCGGGTTGGATCTGTCGGCGTTCGTGATGTTCTCGTCCATTGCCGGCACGCTCGGATCGGCTGGTCAGGCGAACTATGCGGCGGCGAACACGTTCGTGGACGGGCTGGCGCAGTACCGGCAGTTCCTGGGGTTGCCGGGTACCAGTGTGGCGTGGGGGTTGTGGGAGCAGGACAGTGGGATGACCGCGGGTCTGAGTGCGGTGGACCGTTCGCGGATCGGTGCGACGGGTGTGAGTGCGATGGCGGGTGCGCGGGCGTTGGCGATGTTCGATGCCGCGTTGTCGGGTCATCATGCGGTGCCGGTGGCCGCGGTGCTGAACACCTCGGTGCTGCAGCGCCAGGCCGTCGAGGGCACGCTCAACCCCCTGCTCCAGAACCTCGTCCGCCGGCCCGCCGACCCCGTGCCCACCGCTCGGCGTGCGGTCGCGCCGGGGGACCGGCTCGCCCGGCTGTCCGGCGGTGAACGGGAAGCCGCGCTGCTGGAGCTGGTTCGTGCCCAGGTCGCTGCCGTCCTCGCCCTGCCCGACCCCGAGGAGGTCCAGCTGGGCCAGTCCTTCTCGGACCTCGGGTTCGACTCGCTGACGTCGGTGGAACTGCGTAACCGGCTCATCACCGGGACCGGTCTCCGCCTCCCGTCGACGCTGGTGTTCGACCATCCCACTTCCGCCGCCGTCGTCGCGTACCTGCGCGACCGGTTCGGCGCCGACGAACCTGCCGCCGGCAACCCGGTCGCCGGGAACACGGCCACCGGCAGCCCGGTCACGGACTCACTCGCGCGGCTGGAAACGTCGTTGTCGGCCGCTGTGGTCGACGACCGGCAGGCCGCCGAGATCTCGGCCCGGTTGAAGGAACTGCTGCGGACCTGGCAGAGCCGCAGCGGCCAGGCCGGTAGCGGCCTCGGTGACCTGGACGCGCTCTCCGACGAGGAACTCATCGGCGTGCTCGACGACGAGCTGGGTGCGCTGTGATGCCCGAGTCCGGGATGACCGCCCTCCGCGGCGCGCAGGTCCGCGCGCATGTCCACGTGTCCGCTCGGTGTCCGGAGAGGAATTGATCAGATGGTTGGCGACGACGAACTCCGGACGTATCTCAAGCGCGCCGTCTCGGACCTGCGGCAGACCCGCCAGCGCCTGACGGAGGTCGAGGCGAGAGCAACCGAGCCGATCGCCATCGTGGGCATGGCCTGCCGCTACCCCGGCGGTGTCACCAGCCCCGAGGAGCTGTGGGAGCTGGTGGTCGAGGAGCGGGACGCCGTGTCGGGCTTCCCGGTCAATCGGGGCTGGGACCTCGACGCCCTGTACAGCCCGGACCCGGACCGGGCGGGGAGCACCTACGGCCGCGAGGGCTGCTTCCTCCGTGAGGCGGACCGCTTCGACGGCGAGTTCTTCGGGATCTCGCCGCGGGAGGCCGCGGCGATGGATCCGCAGCAGCGGTTGTTGCTGGAGGTGGCGTGGGAGGCGGTCGAGCGGGCCGGGATCGACATCGCCACGCTGCACGGCTCCCAGGCCGGGGTGTACGTCGGCGCCGCGAACCAGGACTACGGGCCGCGCATGCACCAGGCCGACCAGGCATCCGAGGGCTACCTGCTGACCGGCAACACGTCCAGCGTCGCCTCGGGCCGCATCGCCTACACCTTCGGCCTCCAGGGGCCGGCCGTCACCATCGACGCGGCGTGCGCCTCCTCGCTGGTCGCGCTGCACATGGCGTGCCAGGCGCTGCGCAACCGCGAGTGCGACATCGCCCTGGTGGGTGGTGCGGCGGTGATGGCGACGCCGGGGCTGTTCATCGAGTTCAGCCGGCAGCGCGGTCTGGCGCCGGACGGCCGGTGCAAGTCCTTCGCCGACGCCGCCGACGGAACCGGATGGGGTGAGGGCGTCGGCCTGTTGGTGATCGAACGCCTCTCGGACGCGCGGGCGAACGGGCATCGGGTGTTGGCGGTGATCCGTGGTTCGGCGGTGAACCAGGATGGTGCGTCGAACGGGTTGACGGCGCCGAACGGTCCGTCGCAGCAGCGGGTGATCCGGCAGGCGTTGGCGAATGCGGGTCTGTCGGCGGCTGATGTGGATGTGGTGGAGGCGCACGGGACGGGGACGCGGTTGGGTGATCCGATCGAGGCGCAGGCGTTGCTGGCGACGTACGGACAGGACCGGCCTGTGGAGCGGCCGTTGCTGCTGGGGTCGGTGAAGTCGAACATCGGTCATACCCAGGCCGCTGCCGGCGTGGCCGGGGTGATGAAGATGGTGATGGCGTTGCGGCATGGGGTGGTGCCGCGATCGTTGCACATCGATCGGCCCAGTGCGCATGTGGATTGGGCGTCGGGTGCGGTGGAGTTGTTGGCTGAGGCGCGGGTGTGGCCGGGGGTGGGTCGGGTGCGTCGGGCGGCGGTGTCGTCGTTCGGGATCAGTGGGACGAATGCGCATCTGATCGTGGAGCAGGCGCCGCAGGAGGAGGCGGCGCCGCAGGAGGGTGGGTTGGTGTGGCCGTGGGTGTTGTCGGCGAAGTCGGAGGTGGCTTTGTCGGTGCAGGCGGCGCGGTTGGCGGCGGTGGTGGAGGCGGCGCCGGGGGTGTCGTTGGCGGGTGTGGCGGGTGAACTGGCTGGTGGGCGGTCGGTGTTCGAGCATCGGGCGGCGGTGGTGGCGGATGATCGGGAGGGTTTCCTGGCGGGTTTGCGGGCGCTGGCGTCGGGTGGTTCGGCTGGGGGTGTGGTGCGGGGGCGGGCGTCGGGTGGGCGGACGGCGTTCCTGTTCACGGGGCAGGGTGCGCAGTATGGGGGGATGGGGCGGGAGTTGTCGGCAGTCGTGCCGGGGTTCGCGGGGGCGTTGGAGGAGGTGTGCGGGGCGTTCGATGGGTTGTTGGAGGTGCCGTTGAGGGATGTGTTGTTCGCGGGGGACGGGGGGTTGTTGGAGCGGACGGGGTTCGCGCAGCCTGCTTTGTTCGCGGTGGAGACGGCGTTGTTCCGCACGTTGACGGGGCTTGGTGTGGTGCCGGATGTGTTGGTGGGGCATTCGGTGGGGGAGTTGGCGGCGGCGCATTGTGCGGGGGTGTTGTCGCTGGAGGATGCGGCGGTGCTGGTGGCGGCGCGGGGCCGGTTGATGGACGGGCTGGCGGTGGACGGCGGGATGCTGGCGGTGAACGGCCCGTTGTCGCGGGTGGAGGGCCTGCTGGGCGGGTTGGGTGGGCGGGTGTCGGTGGCGGCGGTGAACTCGCCGTTGAGCACGGTGGTTTCGGGTGATGGGGGGGCGTTGGACGAGGTCGCGGCGGTGTTGGCGGCGCGGGGGGTGCGTTCGCGTCGGTTGGCGGTGTCGGGGGCGTTCCATTCGCATCATGTCGATGCGGTGTTGGGGGAGTTCGGGGAGGTTGTGCGGGGTGTGCGGTTGCGGGCGCCGCGGGTTGCGGTGGTGTCGAATGTGACGGGGGTGCCGGCGGCGGAGGGGGAGTTGACGGATCCGGGGTACTGGGTGGAGCAGGTGCGTCGTCCGGTGTTGTTCCAGCGGGCGGTGGAGTATCTGGTGGGTTCGGGTGTGGGGTTGTTCCTGGAGGTCGGTCCGGGTCCGACGTTGACCACACTCGCGGAGCAGGGCCTGCCCGTCGGGTATGAGGGTCGGCTGTTCGCGGTGCTGGACCGGCGTCGTGGTGAGGGGCGGTCGTTCCGGGAGGCGTTGTCGGGGGTCCATGTCCACGGTACGCCTGTCGCCTGGCCCGTGACCGGGCCACGCGCCGACCTGCCGACCTACCCCTTCGACGGCCGCCGCTACTGGCTGAACGCGACCGCGGGCACCGTGCGCCCGGACTCGCTCGGTCTCGCGGCCGTCGACCACCCGCTGCTGGGCGCGGCCGTCCGGCCCGCCAACGGGTCGGGCCTCGTGCTGACCGGACGGCTGTCACGGGGCGGCCACCCGTGGCTGACCGACCACGCCGTCATCGGGAGCGTGCTGCTTCCCGGTACGGCCTTCCTCGAACTGGCCTGCGCCGCCGCCCGGTTCGCCGACTGCACCCGGCTGGAGGAACTGACCCTGCACGCCCCGCTCGTCCTGCCGGATGACGGCGGTGTCGAGGTCCAGGTCATCGTCGCGGCCGCCGATCAACACGGTCGCCGTGAGTTCAGCTTCCACTCGCGCGCCGACGAGGGCGCCGACTGGCTGCTGAACGCCTCCGGCAGCTGCACGGCGGAGGGGGAGCGGCCGGGTCCGTCCCTGCCGGCCGACTGGCCGCCGAAGAACGCGGTCCCGCTCGAACTGGCCGACGCGTACCAGCGGTTCGCCGATCGGGGCTATCAGTACGGGCCGGCCTTCCAGGGGCTGCGCGCGTGCTGGCGGGACGGGTCGGACCTCTACGCCGAGGTGGCGCTGCCCGACGGGGTCGAGGCATCCGGCTACGGTGTCCACCCCGCGCTGCTGGACGCGGCGCTGCACCCGCTCGCCCTGGCGCGTGAGGCGGGAGAGTCCGAGACGGTCCTGCCGTTCGCCTGGAGCGAGGTCACCCTCCATGCGCCGGCCGACAGCAGCCTGCGGGTGCGCCTGCGCCCCGAAGGCGAGTCGGCCGTCGCGATCGAGGCGTGGGATCCGTCCGGCGCACCCGTGCTGACGGTGGGCTCGATGGCCTTCCGGCCGGTCACTGCTGCGGCGGTCGGCGGCCGCGCTCCGCTGCTGGGCCTGCGCTGGGTCGCCCTGCCCCCTGCCGCGGTGCCCCGGCAGCGCTACATGTACGCGATGCTGGCCCCCTCGGGTACGGCCGGTGATCCGGGCCTCGCCACCGCGGCGGTCGCCCTGGCGGCCGAATGCTTCCCGGACGTCACCGCGCTGGCCGACGCGCTGGACGGCGGAGCGCCTGCACCCGACGCGATCCTGCTGCCGGTCCGCGTCCCCGAAGGCCCGACCGTGCCGGATCGTACGCACGCCGCAGTCCACGCGCTGCTCGACCAGGTGCAGGGCTGGCTGCGGGACGAGCGACTGGCGCAGACCCGGCTCGTCGTGCTGACCCGGGGCGCGGTCGCCGTGACCGCCGAGGAGGACCCGGATCCGCTTCAGGCGGCTCTGCTCGGGCTGGCCCGCAGCGCCCGGTCCGAGCACCCCGCCCGCGTCCAGCTGCTGGATCTCGACGGAGCCCCCGTCACCGCCGATGTCCTTTCCGCCCTGCTCACCTCGGACGAGTCCGAACTCGCGCTCCGCGCGGGGGAGATCCTGGTGCCCAGACTGACCCGTGACGCCGCCGGTCCGGTGGCCGGGCAGCGCTCGTTCGACCCCGCGGGCAGCGTGCTCATCACCGGCGGCACCGGCAGCCTCGGTTCACTTCTGGCGAGGCATCTGGCGACACGTCACGGCGTTCGCCATCTGGTGCTGGCAAGCCGCCGGGGCCCCGACGCCGAGGGTGCGGAGCAACTGTGCGCGGAGCTGGCAGACCTCGGTGCCGACGCGACCGTAGTGGCGTGCGATACCGGTGACCCCGAGGCCCTGGCCGGGTTGCTCGCGGCCCTCCCCGGCGGACGGCCGCTGACCGCCGTGATCCACGCCGCCGGAACGCTCGACGACGCCACCCTCGGCACGCTCACCCATGAGCAGCTGACCGCGGTCCTGCGGCCCAAGATCGACGCCGCCTGGCTTCTCCACCGGCTCACCGAGGGCCAGGACCTGGCAGCCTTCGTGCTCTTCTCATCGGCGGCCGGCCTGCTCGGCTCGGCCGGACAGGCCAACTACGCCGCCGCGAACAGCTTCCTGGACGCGCTCGCCCGGCACCGCCGGTGCCGGGGGCTGACCGCGACCAGCATCGCCTGGGGCCTGTGGCAGCAGGACGGCGGCATGGCGAGCGGACTCGGGGAGAGCGGCCGGGCCAGGATCGGTCAGAGCGGAATCGTTCCGCTGGCAGCCGACCGCGCGCTCGCCCTGTTCGACGCGGCGCTCGCCGGCGCGGATCCGGCCCCGGCCGCGGTGACCTTCGACCAGGCCGTCCTGCGTGCCCAGGCCGAGGCCGGAACGCTGCCGCCGCTGCTGCGCGGCCTCGTCCGCGCGGCGCGGCGGCAGCCCGACGCGGTACCGGCCGACCGGCGGGACCACCTGGTCCAACGCCTGCTCGCCCTCGATGAGGCCGAACAGCGCCGGCTCCTGCTCGACCTGGTCCGTACGCACGCCGCGGCCGTCCTCGGGCATCCGACCCCCGAAGCCGTTGCGAGCCAACGCGGTTTCCTGGACCTGGGGTTCGACTCGCTGACCGCGCTCGACCTGCGCAACCGCATCGCCGGGGCCACCGGCCTGCGGCTGCCCACAACCCTCGGTTTCGACTATCCGACCCCGCTCGCGCTCGCGGACCATCTCCGCGGCCGACTGACCAGCGGTGCAGGGCCCGTCGTGGGACCGGTGCTCGCGGAACTCGACCGGTTCGAGGCGGCGGTGACCGCGACCGCCCTGGACGACGGCGCCGTGCGGGACGAGGTGACCAGCCGCCTGCGCGAGCTGCTGCGGCGCCTGGACAGCCGCTCGGGCGGGGCCGACGTCACCGACATGCTCATGGCCGCGACCGCGGAAGAAGTCCTCGACTTCATCGACAGCCAACTCTCCAGCAACTGATCGGACGGTGCCAGATGACGGTTGAAGACGCCAAGCTCGTCGACTATCTGAAGCGGGTCACCGCTGATCTCTTCCAGGCCCGGCAGCGGCTCAACGAGGTTGAGGAGCGCGCCACCGAGCCGATCGCGATCGTCGGCATGGCGTGCCGCTACCCCGGCGGCGTGCGCAGCCCCGAGGACCTGTGGCAGCTGGTGTCGGCCGGGACCGACGCGATCTCCGAGTTCCCGGACAACCGCGGCTGGAACCCGGCCGAGCTCTACGACCCCGACCCGGACCGGGAGGGAACCTCGTACACCCGGCAGGGCGGATTCCTCCACGACGCCGACCAGTTCGACCCGTCCTTCTTCGGCATCTCGCCCAAGGAGGCCGCCGCGCTCGACCCGCAGCAGCGGCTGTTGCTGGAGGTGGCCTGGGAGACGTTCGAACGGGCCCGGATGAACCCGGAGAACCTGCGCGGCACCCGGACGGCTGTCTACACCGGCGTGATGTACCACGACTACGCGAGCCGACTCCGCCCCGCGCCCGAGGGCTTCGAGGGCTTCGTCGCCAACGGCAGCGCCGGCAGCATCGCCTCGGGACGGCTGGCTTACACCCTGGGCCTGCACGGTCCGGCGATCACCGTGGACACCGCCTGCTCCTCCTCCCTGGTGGCCATCCACCTCGCTGTACAGGCCCTGCGCAACGCGGACTGCGACCTCGCCCTGGCCGGCGGCGTCACCGTGATGTCGACCCCGGACACCTTCGTCGAGTTCAGCCGCCAGCGAGGCCTCTCTCCGGACGGCCGGTGCAAGTCCTTCGCGGCCTCCGCCGACGGCACCGGCTGGTCCGAGGGTGCCGGCCTGATCCTGCTGGAGCGGCTGTCCGACGCGCAGCGGCTGGGTCACCCCGTCCTCGCGGTGGTCCGCGGCTCCGCCGTGAACCAGGACGGCACCAGCAGCCAGCTCACCGCGCCCAACGGTCCGGCCCAGGAGGCGGTCATCCGCCAGGCGCTGTCCGGCTCCGGCCTGAGCACCGCCGACGTGGACGCGGTCGAGGCGCACGGCACCGGAACCACCCTCGGCGACCCGATCGAGGCCCGCGCGCTGCTCGCCACCTACGGCCAGGGGCGGCCGGAGGACCGGCCGCTGTGGCTCGGCTCGCTCAAGTCCAACATCGGCCACAGCCAGGCCGCCGCCGCCGTGGGCGGCGTCATCAAGATGGTCATGGCGCTGCGCCATGGCCTCCTGCCGAAGACCCTGCACATCGACGAGCCGTCGCCGCACGTCGACTGGGCCTCGGGCGCGGTCTCCCTGCTCATCCAGTCACAGCCCTGGCCGGACTACGGCCGTCCGCGGCGCGCGGCCGTCTCCTCGTTCGGCATCAGCGGCACCAACGGCCACCTCGTGCTCGAGGAGGCGCCCGCCCCGATCGCGCCGACGCCCGGGACCGAGGCTGCCGACGCCCCCGTCGGCGAGGTGCCGTGGATCCTCTCGGCGGCCGGCGAGACGGCCCTGCGGGAACAGGCCCAGCGGCTGCTGACCCTCACCGACGGACGCCCGGACCTGGACCCGAAGGACGTCGGGCACTCGCTGGCCACCACCCGGAGCCTGTTCGACCACCGCGCCGTCGTCGTCGCCGAGGACCCGGCCGGCTTCGCGCGGGGCCTGCGGGCCCTCGCCGCCGGGGAACCCGCCGCCGGGCTGGTCACCGGTACGGCCGGCACCGGGGGCGGCACCGTGTTCCTGTTCCCCGGGCAGGGCTCGCAGTGGGACGGGATGGCGGTCGAGCTGCTCGACTCCTCCCCGGTCTTCCGCGAGCATCTGGCCGCCTGCGAGGAGGCGCTCGCCCCGTACGTCGACTGGTCGCTGACCGACGTCCTGCGCGGAGCGCCGGGCGCGCCCGGCCTCGACGCGGTCGATGTGGTGCAGCCCGCGCTGTTCGCGGTGATGACCTCGCTGGCGGCCGTGTGGCGTTCCCTCGGCGTCAAGCCGGATGCGGTCGCCGGGCACTCCCAGGGCGAGATCGCCGCCGCCTACGTGGCGGGCGGGCTGTCCCTGCCGGACGCCGCCCGGATCGTCGCCCTGCGGAGCCGGGCGATCAGGGCGCTCGCCGGGCGCGGCGGCATGGTCTCGGTGTCGCTCTCCGCCGCGGAACTGGCGCCCCGGCTGGCTCGCCATCAGGGGCGGATCGGCATCGCCGCCGTCAACGCGCCCTCCTCGACCGTGGTCTCGGGCGACAGCGAGGCCCTCGCCGAACTGCTGGGCCAGTGCGAGGCGGACGGCATCAACGCCCGCCGGATCCCGGTGGACTACGCCTCCCACTCGGCCCACGTCGAGGAGATTCGCGAGCGGGTGCTGGAGGCACTCGCCGGAATCGCGCCCCGAACGGGCACGGTGCCGTTCCACTCCGCCGTGACGGGCGGCCTGCTGGACACCGCCGAGCTCGACGCCGACTACTGGTACCGGAACCTGCGCACCACGGTGGAACTCGAGCAGACCACCCGGGCCCTGCTCGACACCGGCCACCGCTTCTTCGTCGAGGTCAGCCCGCACCCGGTGCTCACCGCGGCCGTCGAGGACACCATCGAGGCGCACGGTACCGGCGGCCACGCCGTCGGCACCCTGCGTCGTGCCGACGGCGGCCGGGCGCGACTGCTGCGGTCGCTCGCCGAGCTCCACGTCCTCGGCCACCCGGTCGACTGGGCCCGCGGGTTCTTCGGTGCCACCCCGCGCCAGGTGGACCTGCCCACCTACGCCTTCCAGCGCGAGCGCCACTGGCTGGACGCGACCGGAAGGTCGGGCGACACCGCGACCCTCGGCCAGACCACCTCGGCGCACCCGCTGGTCACCGCCGCCGTCGACCTCGCCCACAGCGACGCCACGGTCTTCACCGGCCGCCTGTCCCTCGACACCCACCCCTGGCTGGCCGACCACGGCGTCCTGGACACGGTCCTGCTGCCCGGCGCGGCCCTCGTCGACCTCGCCCTCCACTGCGGCGCGCACGCCGGTTTCCCGCACCTGGACGAACTGGTGCTGCACGCACCGCTGGCCCTCGCCGAGGGCGATGCGGTCGACCTCCGGGTCACCGTCGAAGCCGCCGAGCAGGGCGGCCGGCGGACCCTGGCCGTCCACTCCCGCCCCAGCGCCACGCCCGCCGACGACCGGCAGACCGGCCGCAGCTGGACGCTGCACGCGAGCGGCCTGCTGACCGGGGAACAGCCGGACACCGACGGCCGAGGGCTCGGCGACCCTGCCTCCTGGATCCCGGCGGGCGCCACCGTCGTCGACACCGCGCGCCTCTACCAGGACCTCGCCGCCCGCGGCCACCACTACGGTCCGCTCTTCCAGGGCGCCCGAGGCTGCTGGCGGCACGGCGACGACCTGTACGCCGAAGTGGTCCTCCCCGACGGCGCCGACCGCGCGGGCTTCGGCATCCACCCGGCGCTGCTGGACGCGGCCCTGCACCCGCTCGGCGAGGTCGCCACCGAGAGCGGCGTCGCTCTGCCGTACAGCTGGGGCGGGGTACGCCTGCACGCGACCGACGCCACCGTGCTGCGGGTCCGGCTGCGCCGCACCGCCGGCTCGGTCGCCATCACCGCCGTCGACACCGCCGGCGCGCCGGTGCTCGACGTCGAAGGGCTCACCGTGCGGCCGCTCGCCGCCGACGACCTCACCGCCACCCGGCGCAGCGCCCCCGGGACCGACCTGCTCGAACTGCGCTGGAACCCGCTGGCGGCCGTACCGGCCCCGGTCGCGCCCCCGCGCGCCCTGGTCGTGGCTCGGGACGCGGACTCCGGCAGTGCGCTGGCCGGCGCGCTGGGGGCCACCGTCGTCGCCGATCTGGCCGGAGTCCGGGCCGCTGTCGACGCGGGTGAGCCGGTGCCGGACACGGTCGTCGTCTCCTGCATCGGGACCGACCCGGGTGAGGCGATGCCCCGGCGGCTCCACGAGGGGGCCGGACGCATTCTGATGCTGCTTCAACAGTGGCTGTCCGATGCCCGGTTCGAGCGGTCGACGCTGGTCGTGGTGACGCGTGGTGCGGTGTCGGTGAACGGCGGTGAGGCGGTCGATCCGGCGAGTGCGGCGCTGTGGGGTCTGGTGCGGTCCGCGCAGTCGGAGAACCCGGGCCACCGAATCGTCCTCGCGGACCTGGACGCGGAGGCCGCGTCCTGCGCCGTGCTGGCCGGGGCGAGTGCGTCCGGCGAGCCGCAGTTCGCGGTGCGGTCGGGTGGGGTGCTGGTGCCCCGGCTGGGGCGGATCGACGATGTGCTGGTGGCGCCGGCCGGGTCGTCCGTGTGGCGGCTGGACACCACGGCCCGGGGGACGCTGGACGGGCTGGCGTTGCTGGAGGCGCCGGAGGCGGCTGCTCCGCTGGGTCCGCTGGACGTGCGGGTGGAGTTGCGCGCGATCGGCGTCAACTTCCGTGACGTGCTGGTGACTCTGGACATGGTCCCCGGCCAGCGCCACATCGGCAGCGAGGGTGCGGGCGTCGTCACCGAGGTCGGCAGTGAGGTCGACTCGGTGCGGGTGGGGGAGCGGGTGATGGGCCTGTTCCTGCACGGCGTCGGCCCGGTCGCGGTGGCGGACCACCGCCTGGTGGCTCCCATCCCCGCCGACTGGTCGTTCCATCAGGCGGCCGGCGTCCCGGTGGTGTACCTGACCGCCTACGAGGCTCTGCACGACCGTGCGGGGCTGCGTGCGGGTGAGTCGGTGCTGGTGCACAGTGCGGCGGGTGGTGTGGGTAACGCGGCGGTGCAGTTGGCGCGTTACTGGGGTGCGGAGGTGTTCGCGACGGCGAGTCCGTCGAAGTGGGGGGTGCTGGCGGAGGCGGGGATCGCGCCGGAGCGGATCGCGTCGTCGCGGGACCTCGGGTTCGAGGAGGCGTTCCGGGCGACGGCGGGCGGCCGGCCCTTGGACGTGGTGCTCAACGCGTTGACGTTGGAGTACACCGACGCCTCGCTGCGCCTGCTCGGTGAGGGTGGCCGCTTCGTCGACATCGGCAAGACGGACATTCGTGACGCGGACACCGTGGCGGCGCAGTACCCGGGAGTCACGTACCACTTCTACGACTTGGTGCAGAGCCGGCCCGACGTGATCCGGCGGATGTTCGCCGAGTTGGGGCCGTTGTTCGAGGCGGGGGTGCTGGTGCCGGCGCCGGTGGTGGCGTGGCCGGTGTTCCGGGCGCGGGAGGCGTTCCGGTTCTTCAGTGGGGGTCGCAATGTCGGGAAGTTGGTGCTGACGGTTCCTCGGGGTCTGGATTCTGGGGGGTCGGTGCTGGTGACGGGTGGTACGGGGACGCTGGGTGGGTTGGTGGCGCGGCACTTGGTGGTGCGTCATGGGGTGCGGGATCTGGTGTTGGTGAGTCGTCGGGGTTTGGCGGCCGAGGGTGCGGAGGCGTTGCGGTCGGAGTTGGTGGGGTTGGGTGCGCGGGTGCGTGTGGAGGCCTGTGATGTGGCGGACGAGGGTGCGCTGGCGGGGTTGCTGGGGTCGTTTGAGGGTCGGTTGGCGGCGGTGGTGCACACGGCCGGGGTGTTGGACGACGGGACGTTGGCGTCGTTGTCGGGTGAGCGGTTGGCGGGGGTGTTGCGGGCGAAGGCGGATGCGGCGTGGTTGTTGCACCGGTTGACGGCCGGGTTGGATCTGTCGGCGTTCGTGATGTTCTCGTCCATTGCCGGCACGCTCGGATCGGCTGGTCAGGCGAACTATGCGGCGGCGAACACGTTCGTGGACGGGCTGGCGCAGTACCGGCAGTTCCTGGGGTTGCCGGGTACCAGTGTGGCGTGGGGGTTGTGGGAGCAGGACAGTGGGATGACCGCGGGTCTGAGTGCGGTGGACCGTTCGCGGATCGGTGCGACGGGTGTGAGTGCGATGGCGGGTGCACGGGCGTTGGCGATGTTCGATGCCGCGTTGTCGGGTCATCATGCGGTGCCGGTGGCCGCGGTGCTGAACACCTCGGTGCTGCAGCGCCAGGCCGTCGAGGGCACGCTCAACCCCCTGCTCCAGAACCTCGTCCGGGCGCCCCGTCGGGTGGCCGCCGGAACGGACCTGTCCGGCTCTCTGACGCAGCGCCTGGTGGGGCTGTCGGAGGTGGAGCGGGATGGTGTGCTGCTGGAGTTGGTGCGGGGGCATGCGGCGGCGGTGTTGGGGTTTGCGGGGCCGGAGGCGGTGGGGGCGTTCCGGGTGTTCAAGGAGCTGGGGTTC
>NZ_JBHTTU010000127.1:0-12953 GCF_042794375.1 Kitasatospora sp. NPDC056531
GGGCTGTTCCGTGCCGCGCGGGCGCGGAAACAACCCAAGGCTTCGTCCACCAGGACCCCCGCCGGGCGCCCCCTCCGACGCCCGCGGGACGGCAGCCCCCGTCGGTGCTTACCCCCGAATGCACCGGCGGGGGCGCGCCCGGACCGGCACCCCGCAGCCCGCAGCCCGCTGGCACACGCCCCTCATGACCGGCCACGCCCCGCGCGACCGGTCGAACGGGACCGACGCCGACAGCGACCGCAGCCGGATATGATCCGCTGCGATTCCGGACGCTGGCACACACCCGGGGCGCCACTGCCGCCGCACCCGTTCCACCGCCCCCGTACCACCGCACAACCCGCTGGGAGCCAGCATGACCGCACAGCCCTACGGCGCCCAGCCGTCCCCCGCCTTCGAGGCACTCACCCCCGAGGACCCCCGCGAGATCGGCGGCTACCGCCTGTGCGCGCGGCTCGGCGCGGGCGGGATGGGCCGTGTCTACCTGGCCTACACCCCCGGCGGGCGCCCGGTCGCGCTCAAGGTGGTCCGGCCCGAACTCGCCGAGGACCCCGAGTTCCGCCACCGCTTCGCCCAGGAGGTCGACAGCGCCCGGCGCATCCACGGCCTCTACACCGCCCAGGTCGTCGATGCGGGCACCGATGCCACCGCCCCCTGGCTCGCCACCACGTTCGTGCCCGGCCCTTCCCTCCACCAGATCGTCCGCCGGCACGGCCCGCTGCCCGAACGCGCCGTCCTGCTGTTGCTCGCGGGCATCGCCGAGGCCCTGCAAGCGATACACGCCGCGGGAGTGGTCCACCGCGACCTCAAGCCCGGCAACGTCCTCGTGGCTGCCGACGGCCCTCGCGTCATCGACTTCGGCATCGCCCGCGCCGCCGACGCCAGCCCGCTCACCGGCACCGGCCTGCGCATCGGCTCACCCGGCTACATGGCCCCCGAACAGGCCCTCGGACTGCCCGCGACCCCGGCCACCGATGTCTTCGCCCTCGGCGCCCTGATCGCCTATACAGGCTCCGGCAGGCCCCCCTTCGGCGACGGGCCCGAGCCCACGGCCCTCTACCGGGCGGTGCACGAGGAGCCCGACCTCACCCACCTGCCGCACGGACTGCACGAACTGGTCCGGCTCTGTCTGGCCAAGAACCCCGAACACCGGCCCAGCACCGCCCAGTTGATCGAGGCTGCCCGCCGCCACGCCTCCACCGGCGGCGAACTCCGCTTCTCCGACGGCTGGCTGCCCCCGCAGGTCCGCAGCGAACTCCACCGCCACACCGACCTTCCGGCCACCGACCACGACCCGGCTCCGACCCCGGCCGACGGCCCGACCGCGCGCGTCCTGCCCACCCCGGCACCCACCCGGCTGGAGCCGACACCCACCCGAATGGACCCGGCCCCGACCCGCAGGCGCGGCGCTACGACCACGGCGCGCCGGAGCGCCCGCACCGCGCTCCTGACAACCGCCGCCCTCCTCGCCGGCGCCGCAGCGGCCTTCTTCCTGCTCGACTACTCCGACTACTTCGACGACCCTGCCGAACAGCCCGCCGCCGCGACCGGCGCTCTCCCTGCAGCCGCCGCCCCAACCTCCTCCTCACCGTCCGCGTCCCCGCAACCGACCGCGGCACCCGGCTACACCGCCGGCTACACGAACCTCGAACTCACCTCGCCCGACCGCGACCACGAGTTCGACCTCAGAGCCGGGAAGGTCACCCAGGACACCTCCACCTGGTACCTGGCCCGCCAGGCCGACGGCTTCTACATCTCCGAGGACAGCGACGCCTACATCGCCCCGGCCGGCCCTCTCACGCTCCCCGACTGCCTCAAGGGCATCGACACCAAGCCCACCTCCGCCCTGCCCTTCGCTACTCTGCGCGCCAACCGCAGCTTCTGCGTCGGCTCCCACGGCGGCCAGGACATCGCCATCATCCGCACCCTCGCCACCGCGTCGGACGACGGCCCGGTCGGGGTCTCCATCACCTACTACCACCGGTCCGCCTGAGCCTGACCCACGCGTCGATTTGCAGCTCACGGCCACACCAGGCAGTACAGCTGGTGCCCGGTCTCGTGCAGCCGGTTCGCGAAGTCCTGCCATTCGTGCAGCCAGCGGCTGGAGAGCATCAGCGCCTGCCTCGGCTGCTTGCGGTACCTCTGCTACCAGCACCCGCGCCGGTACGGACCGGACTGCGACGGCGAGATCGTCGGCTGAGACCGCCCGGACCACCCGAGGCCAGGGGTGGTCGCGTCAGTAGGGCAACGGTCGGCCGGACGGTGCGCGCAGGTCTAGCGGCGGGGGCTGCTGCGGGCGGGTGGGCCGGGTGACGACCTTGATGCGGATCATCTCCGCCACCTCCTCGGCGATCGGGCTCATTGCCCACTCTCGTCGCCGCGCCGGTACGCGGGCAGGGGCCGTCGGGCACCGTCCGCCGCTCCGCCCGGGGGGCTCTTGTGAGGTGCGGACCGGCCCTGGCCGGAGGGCCGGTCGGCCCCGCTGGCCGGTCGGAGCCGCTTCCCGACGCCCGGTGGCCGCCCTTGCTCGGACTCCCGCAACTTCCCTGCAGTAGCGTGCTACACCATCGCCACCCACCGCTGAGAGGTACAGGTCAATGAGCACGTCGGCGCCATCTGCCACGACCGAGGAGCTGCGGCGACACCTGGGCGTGTTCGACGCCGTGGTAATCGGGCTGGGGTCAATGATCGGTGCCGGCATCTTCGCCGCACTCGCGCCGGCGGCTGCGGCGGCCGGGTCCGGGCTGCTGATCGGGCTGGCCCTGGCCGGCGTGGTTGCGTACTGCAACGCAACCTCCTCAGCGCGGCTGGCCGCCCGCTACCCGCAGTCGGGCGGCACCTACGTCTACGGCCGGGAACGGCTCGGCGAGTTCTGGGGCTACCTGGCCGGGTGGGGCTTCGTCGTCGGCAAGACGGCCTCGTGCGCGGCGATGGCGCTGACGGTGGGCTCCTACGTGTGGCCCGTGCAGGCCCACGCCGTGGCGGTCGCGGCGGTGGTAGCGCTGACCGCGGTCAACTACGTCGGCGTGCAGAAGGCGGCCTGGCTGACGCGGGCCATCGTCGCCGTCGTACTGGCCGTGCTCGCCGCCGTGGTCACCGCCTGTCTGACCAGCGGTGTAGCGGACAGCGGCCACTGGGCGGTCGGCACGGACGCCGGGTTTCACGGCGTGCTCCAGGCCGCCGGTCTGCTGTTCTTCGCGTTCGCCGGGTACGCGCGCATCGCGACCCTGGGCGAGGAGGTCCGCGAGCCGCAGCGCACGATCCCCCGCGCGATCTCGCTGGCACTCGGCATCACCCTGGTCGTGTACGCCGTCGTCGCACTCGCCGTCCTGGCCGTCCTCGGCCCCGAGCCCCTGGCGCGCACCGCGGCGCCGCTGGCCGACGCCGTGCGGGCCGCCGGGGTGCCCGGCCTCGCCCCGGTGGTGCGCGTCGGCGCGGCGGTGGCCGCCCTGGGCTCGCTGCTCGCGCTCATCCTCGGGGTGTCGCGCACCACCCTCGCGATGGCCCGCGACCGGCACCTGCCCCACCGACTCGCCGCCGTCCACCCGCGCTTCGCGGTGCCGCACCGCGCTGAGCTCGCCGTCGGCGCGGTCGTCGCCGTCCTCGCGGCCACCGCCGACGTACGCGGCGCGATCGGCTTCTCCTCCTTCGGCGTGCTCGCCTACTACGCCGTCGCCAACGCCTCCGCCTGGACCCTCACGCCCGCGGAGGGACGCCCGCCCCGGGCCGTCCCGATCGTCGGCACGGCCGGTTGCCTCGTCCTGGCCTTTGCCCTCCCGGCAGCCTCCGTGCTGTGGGGCGCCGTGGTGATCGTGCTCGGCGCCGCCGCCTACGGCGCGCGCAAGGGGCTCGCCCGCAGCTGAACGTCCGGCGCGGCGAAGCCGGTCCGATTCCGTTCCGCCCCTGCCCGGCCCGCCCGGCCGAGCTGGGCCGAACGGCCCTGGCGGGGCGACCGACCGGACCGGTTCCCGGGGACCTGCGGCTCTGCCGCACCGGCTCGGCCACCGCCGTGCTGACGGACGGGCAGGAGGTCACTGTCTGCTGCGCCGAGGGCGCGGACGGCCACGTCTACGCTGGCCTGGTCTCGTACGAGGCGACCGAGACCGACCTCGGTTCGCTGCCTGCCACCCGGACCAAGGTCTTGCTCAACCTGGCCGACCCCGGCGCCGCGTTCCGCTGGTGGCGTCTGCCGGCCGACGGCGTGGGCCCGGCCCGTACCGAGTTCGTGGTCGCCCACCAGGTGCGCATCCACCCGATGGCCCTGGTCCACCCCGAGCGCCTTTCCGCTGAGGACCGGCGGCTCGTCGACCAGCTGACGTACGGCTACCCGGACCGGACCGACTACTTCGTCGACCGCCTCGCCCACGGCGTGGCCCGGATCGCCGCCTCCCGCTGGCCGGACCCGGTGGTCGTGCGCACCAGCGACTTCAAGACCAACGAGTACACCCGGCTGATCGGCGGCACGCCCTTCGAGCCCGCCGAGGCCAACCCGATGATCGGCTGGCGCGGCGCGAGCCGCTACTACGACCCCGGCTACCGCGAGGGCTTCGCCCTGGAGTGCCGGGCGCTGCGCCGGGCCCGGGACGAACTCGGCCTGACCAACATCGTGGTGATGATCCCGTTCTGCCGCACCCCTCAGGAGGCCGACCAGGTCCTCGCGGTGATGGCCGACAACGGGCTCGCCCGGAACGCGAACGGCCTGCGGGTGTACGTCATGGCGGAGATCCCGAGCAACATCCTGCTCGCCGAGCAGTTCGCCGAGCGCTTCGACGGCTTCTCGATCGGCAGCAACGACCTGACCCAGCTCACCCTCGGCGTCGACCGCGACTCCGGCCTGCTCGCCCACCTCTTCGACGAGCGGAATCCGGCCGTCACCCGCACCATCGAGCGCCTGATCACCACCGCCCACGCAGCCGGCCGTCACGTTGGCCTCTGCGGCCAACGTCCAAGCAACGACCCGGACTTCACCCGCTTCCTGGTGAAGGCCGGGATCGACTCGATCTCCGTCACCCCGGACAGCTTCGCCGCCGTCAAGCGGTCGGTGGCCGACGCCGAGCACGAGTGACCGTTGCGCCGCCCCGGCGGACCGGCGACCGGGGCGGGCCCGCCAGCCCGAGCCAGATCCGCGCTGCCTGGACGCAGCAGGCGACCAGGACCAGCGCGCTCCCGCCGACGAGCAGGCCGACCCACGGGCTGGGAGCGGCGCGCAGCACCCAGTGGAGCGCCTGGACTTCCTCCGCTGGCGGGAGCATGGCGCGCCGGACCGGCGCCCCTTGGTAGACGACGAAGTTGCCGTCATCTTGGATGACCGCGCAGGCTCCGCCGGCGCCGAAGGTGTTGCTGCTACACACCGGACTGCCGCTTGCGTCGTAGATCACGAGGTTGCCGTCCGACCGCATCATCAGGTAGCTGCCCTCCTCCCCCACACAGAGGGCCCACCGGCCTCCCGCCCGGGCCCGACCGGCCCTCCCCGGCCCGCACCCAGCGGCTGACGATGAAGGTGGCCAAGGCTCCGCACAGAGCCGGTGACGGGCGCCGGCCGGGGCCGAAAGGAGTCCGCGATGAACGGCTTCGAAACCCGCCGCCCCGTGATCGTGGGCGTCGACCGCTCCGAGGCGAACCGCTGGGCCGTGCGCTGGGCGGCCGATGAGGCCGCGTGGCGCGGTCTGCGGCTGCACCTGCTGCACGCCCAGGAGTGGCCCACCGGAGAGCCCGCTGGGGATGCGAACCGCTGGGCCATCGGCTTCCGGGCCGCCGGTGATGCGCTTCTGGACACCGCCCGGCTGCTGGCCGCCGAACGGCACCCCGATCTGGAGATCACCCCGAGGCTGGTCGAGGGCCGGCCGGTGCGGGTGCTGCGCGAAGCGGCCGACGAGGCCGCGCTGCTGGTGCTCGGTATCCGCCGGCTCACGGAGGCGCACTCAGCGCTGCCGATCGGCTCCAAGGGCGCGTCCCTGGTCGGCCACCTGCACTGCCCGATCGCGCTCGTCCCCGAGCCGCCCGAGGGCCCGTCCGGCTCTGGCGCCGTCGTGGTCGGGGTGGACGGCTCCGAGTCCTCCCGGGCCGCGATCGCGTTCGCCTTCGAGGAGGCCTCGCTCGCCGGGGCCGACGTCCAGGCCGTGGAGGTCCGGCGCCCCTCCGGAGCCAACCAGCCCGACCTGATCGAGGAGTCCCTGATGGACCTGTCGGAGTCGCTGGCCGGCTGGCAGGAGAAGTACCCGGACATCCGGGTCCGGCGTGAGGTGCTCACCGGCTCCCCCGCCCCGATGCTGGCGGCCGTCGCGACCCGCGCCCGCTGCCTGGTCATCGGCAGCCGCGGGCTCGGCGGCTTCCGCGGCCTGCTGTTCGGCTCCACCGGCCGCGCGCTGGTGCACCGCTGCACGGTCCCACTGGTGATCGTCCCGAGCGGCAACCCGGCCTGAACACGGAGGTCACCATGAAGACCACGAACGAGGGCCGGGCACCCGTCCACCCGGCCAACCCCGGCGACCTGGGGCGCCGGGTCGCCCACCGCCGTGCGCAACTCCGCCTCACCCGGGCGCAGACGGCGGAGCGGGGCGGCCTGGACCCGGGGTTCGTGGAGTACCTGGAGACGCACGCCGTCCCGGTCGGCGTCGGCACCCTCACTCGGCTCGCCGACGCGCTCGACACCACGGTCGGCTGCCTGCTCGGGGGTGGCCGCGACGTGCCGCCAGGGCAGGCCAGAGCCAACGCCCGCGTGCTCCTGGAAGAGCTGGACCCGGCGGCCTGCTGGGCCAAGCTCGCCCCGGGCGGCATCGGCCGGGTGGTGTTCACGAGACCGCACGGCCTGGTGGCCCTGCCCGTCAACTACCGCGTGCTCGACGCCACCATCCTCTACCGCACCACACCGGACAGCGACCTCGCCAAGGCCGCCGGACACGAGGTCGCCTTCGAAGTCGACCAGCTCGACGAGGTGTTCGCCACCGGCTGGAGCGTGCTCGTGAACGGCACCGGCTCGGTCGTCCCCGACAAGGACGCGGTGCGGTGGCTCGAGCAGCACGCCGATCCCCGTCCCTGGGCGGGCGGCGACCGGGACACCTGGATCCGCATCCGGCCCACGGGGATCACCGGCCGGATCATCCGCCCCGACGGCCCCCTGATCGTGGACTCCGGATACGCGGAGTCCGGATGACAAACCGGGCATCGGCCGCCCATGCCGATGCCCGCACTCGGAAAAGACTCCGTCTGCGTCTCGCGGAACACGATCGCACGGTGCGCGGCCCTGCTGCCGCTTCTCCGCATCCGTACCGGAACCCCTTTCCAATTCCACTGTCCCCCGGCCCCCTGCAACCGGACGGAGCTCCGATGATGACCTCGAAACCGCATGTCCTCGTGGTGGGTGGGGGTTTCGCCGGCCTGGAAACGGCCTTCAGCCTCCGTTACCTGCTCGGCGACCGCGTCCGCCTGACGCTCGCCGCCGACCGGGAGGACTTCCTGTTCAAGCCCAACACCATCTACCTCCCCTTCGGCGCCGACGAGGCCCGCCTCCACATCCCCCTGCCGGACCCGCTATTCCGCCGTCACATCGCCTTCCACCAGGGATCGGTAACCGAGATCGACCCCTATGCCCTGGCCGTGGAACTGACCGACGGCACACGCCTGCGCGGCGACTTCCTGGTCCTCGCCACCGGCGCCGCGATGCGCCCGCAGGAGATACCGGGCCTCCCCGAGCACGCCCAGTCCGTATGGACGCCCACGCAGATGCGGTCGCTCGGCCGACGGTTCGAGGAACTCAAAGAGGACTTGCAGGCAGGCCAGCGGCGGCGGGTGCTGTTCCTCGTCCCACCCAACAACAAGTGCGCCGGGCCGCTGTACGAGATCGCACTGATGCTGGACACCAGGCTGCGCCGGGCCAAGCTCCGCCCACTCGTCCACCTCACCTGGACCACCTACGAGTCCGGCTACATCCAGGCGTTCGGCTCGCGCCTTCACCAGGTGGTCGAGCACGAGTTCACGGCGCGCGGCATCGAGGGCCACACCTCGGCCGTGGTCGACAAGGTCGGCGACGCCGAGGTCCGCTACGCCGACGGCAGCGTCCGTCCCTTCGACCTGCTGGTCGCCTTCCCGCCGTACGTCGCCGCCGTGGACTACTCCGGCCTGCCCCGGGACGACCGCGGCTTCCTGCGGACTCTCACCGTCACTCGGCAGGTCCACGGGCACCCGCAGGTCTACGCCCCGGGCGACGCGGGCGACTTCCCCGTCAAACAGGCCTTCCTGGCCCTCCTGCAGGCCCACGCCGTGGCCGAGCACATCACCACGGTGGTTGACCCCGAACTGCTGGCTCGGCCACGGCCGTTCGTACCGCTGAGCATGTGTGTGATGGAGATGCTCGACAAGGCGACGTTCGCCCAGGTGCCGCTGGAGGAGACCGGCGACCCCAACCGCCCGGTGCGGGTCGCGGCCGACGCCGGCGACCACTACCGGGTCGGCACCTCCCCGCTCTGGCGCCTCGGCAAGAAGGCCATCGGCCTCTACCTCCCCGTCCGGTTCCGTGCCGGCCGCCCGTTCCACAGCGGACGCCCCTGGCGGGCGATGGAGCTCGCGTTGGACGGGATGTCACGCACCCTCGCCACCGGCCCCGGCTGACAGCGGACTTGGTTGCGGCCCTGGCGCGCCGGGGCCGCAGCCACATCCGAGCTCCGTATAGGCTCCGGTCGAAGTCCCAGGTGAGCACTGTCTGCCCGCCCTCGGGCGCCCCTCCGGCAGAGCGGTAGGTCGCCACCGCCGCTGCGTTGGACTCCTTCGTGCCCACCCACATGCCGTAGCAGCCGCGCTCACGCGCCAGATCCGCGAGGGCCGCCCCCAGGGCCCGGCTCGCACCGCGCCCACGGAACGACTCCTCCACTCCCAGCTCGTAGAGGAACGTCTCGGCCCCCCTGCCCGGGTGAGCCGTCTCGACACCGGTCACCATGCCCACTGGAACGCCAGCCAGGTAGGCGATCAGAAGGTGGTGGCCGTCGCCGGCCAGGAAGCGTGCGACCGCCTCCGGCCGGGGCGGCTCGTCGAAGAGGTGTCCGGCGGCCCTCATGCCCTCAGGCCGGGTGATACAGCGAATCCCCATGCCGGGAGCCGGGCAGCTCCCGGCATGGAGGACAACGGAAATCACCTGCGGTAGGAGCCCGGCGGGAACCGGCCGCTACCGTTCCGGCAGGTCGAGGATGTCCTCAACGTGGCGGCGCGGGCTGGCGGTTCCGGGCGGGCCGTAGCCGAGGCGCAGGACGAGCTGGACGTGGGCGGGGCCTTCGGCGGGGTCGCGCAGGCGCCAGCGGGTGTCGGGGATCTCGACGGCCTGGTGCAGGACGGAGGCGCGCAGGCCGTGGACGGTGGCGAGCAGCCAGACCCGTTCCATCGCCTGTCCGGTGCGCAGCCAGTCGGCCTGGCTGTCGAAGAGTGTGATGAGGGTGGCGAGTTGGGGCAGGGCCTCGAAGCGTGCGGCCGGGGTGGTGTGGTGTGGCGGGTGGCCGGTGAAGCTGCGCATGGGGATGCGGGCGTCGCGGTCGTGCGAGCCGAGGGCTTCGAGCGGGATGCCGTCGCAGGAGGGTTCCAGGCGCAGCCACCGACGGGTCTCAGCCTCGCGGACGACGTCGGCGGCGATCCGCGCCTCCGCTTCGGAGGTGAGGGCCAGCACCCGGCGCACCTCGGCTTCCTCCAGCATGGTGAGCGTGACGCCTTCGTCCCGGGCCGCCGTGATGAGGTCGGCGACGAGCGCCTCGGGGACGTCCCGGTTGGTGAACGGCTGTCGGCTGGAGTGGCGCCCCGCGATGGCCGGGTAGAGGTCGGCGCCGAACGGCTGCGGTGTGCGGGCCGGTGCGGAGAGGTCGAGTACGGCGCACGGCTGCGCGTCTTCGCCGGCCGGCAGCAGTCGGACGGCGGCCTCGCGGCCCAGGTGGGCGGCGGCCACCCGCAGGTTGAACAGGGCGGCGCCGAGCGAGATGTGCAGCGCCCGGCCCTCCGGGTCGGCCGCCCGCACGGCCCGGCCCGGATCCGCGTGGACCTCCAGGCCGTGCAGGTCGGACGTCGGGCGGAAGCGCCACGGCTGGCTGTTGTGCAGCGAGGGCGCCAGGCCTCCGGCCTCGGCCAGCAGGTGCAGGTCCGCCGTGGTGAGGGTGGTCTCGGTGGTCATGGTGGTTCACTCCCTGCTCCCAGCGGGGCGCCGCCGGTGATTCGAGCATCGGTCGAACCCGGGCTCCGGGCGAGGGCCCAATGGCCCTGTCCCGGTGGCCGAGCGGGCACGGCCTTCGGGCGACTCGCTCCGTCACCGAGCGGCCGGGGTCAGCAGCTCGATGTGGCCGTTGCGAAGGTGGTTGCGGTGGCCGTCGGTGAACTCCAGCCGGAGGCTGTGATCCGCCGGGACGTCCACGACCACGGCACTCTCGATCGAGCCGTAGGACGAGTCGCGGTACACGCACACGCGGTCGCCGATGTGGAACTCCGCCGTTTCCGAGATGATCACCGACCTCACCTTCCCTCCCCTCATCGGGATGCCTTCACCGTGACATAGACGGCGCGGCGGCCCCGAGAGGCTCAGGACCCCTGTGTGCGGGACTCCCCCGCCCTTGTCTGCTGGTGCGTCCGGCCTTGCCGGGCAGGCCCGCCCCGCGCCCCCGCTGACCCCACCGATAGGGCCCACCGGAGGGCCGAACGGCCCTGCCGCCTCTCACCCTGCGGCAGTCTGCTGGACTGCAGAGGCCCGGTTCACCGCACCGGGCCCTGAGCACCGGAGGCACGGCCGTGCTGACCGACGACTCCCGCACCACCACCCAGCAGCTGATGCACACCGCCTGCGGACGAACGCTCGCGGTGTCCCGCTTCACCCCGGCGGTCCTGCCGGACACCGGCCGCATCGTGCTCGACACCAGGTGCGAACCGTACGACACGACCCAGGTCTGGATCTCACTCACCACGGCCGAGGCCCGACAACTGGCCGGCATGCTGCTCCGCCAGGCCGCCGCCGTCGAACGGCCCCGCACCCTGCGGCCCGGGCGGATCGACGTGGATCCGGTCGCCGGTGACCTGTACGCCGTCGACATCCGGTCACACGCGTTGGCGGTCGACCAGCCCGTCCAGGCCGGCGGCGGTGACGCCGCACCGACCCCGGTCGAGCTGTGCGCCGCCGCCCTGGCCTCCTGCACGGCGCACTACGCCGGCAGCTACCTCGACCGGCACGGCCTCAGCCGCACCGGCCTCCACGTCACCGCCGACTACACCATGGCCCACAACCGCCCGGCCCGGATCGCCTCGGTGTCCATCGAAGTCACCGCGCCCGGTCTGCCGCCCGAGCGGGCACCCGGCCTGCTCGCGGTCGTCCGCCACTGCACGGTGAAGAACACGCTCGACAACCCGCCCGACGTCACGTTCTCACTCAACGGCACCGGAAGGGCCCTCGCGCCATGAAGGCCGCAGACCTTATGACCACACCACCAGTCACCATCGATCTGACCGCGACGGCCGTCGAGGCAGCCCAACGGATGGAGCAGGAGGCGGTCGGCTGTGTCCTCGTCACCGATCACGGCCGACTGCAGGGCATCCTCACCGACCGCGACCTGGCCGTTCGCGGACTCGCGCGGAACTACGACCCCGGACGGCCGGTCGCGGACCTCATGACCGCACCGGTCACCACCGTCGACACCGACGACGACCTCGACACCGCGTACCGCGTCCTCCGCAGTGCCGATGTCCGCCGCCTGCCCGTCCTCGACGACGGCCGCCCGGTCGGCATCCTCACCGTCGACGACCTGCTGCGCGATGTCGTCCAGCGGCTCTTCGACCTGCTAGTCCCCGTCTCCCACAGCGCCCTGCGGGAGACCGCCACCTGATCCCCGTCGGCCGGGCCCACTCCCTGACGACGGAAGTACCGCAACCCGTATCACTGGAGGCCATGATGGCCGGCGAACTGCTCAGAAGATTCCCCTTCGGCTACCGGTGGCCGTCACTGCCGGACCTCTTCGAAGACTTCCCCGTCGACCTCCGCATGCCGGCCGGCGAACACGTGATCCGCATCGAGGAGTCCGAGACCGACGGCGTCTACCAGATGAAGGCCGAACTCCCGGGCGTCGACCCGGACAAGGACATCACCATCAGCGTCGACGACGGGGTCCTGACCGTCCAGGCCGAACGCACCGAGGAGAAGAAGGACAAGCAGCGCTCCGAGTTCCGCTATGGCTCGTTCACCCGCAGTGTCCGGCTCCCCGTCGGCGTCCGCGAGGAGGACGTCACCGCCGCCTACAACAAGGGCGTCCTGACCGTCCGCGCACCGATCGGCGAGACCAAGAAGCCCGCCCGCACCATCGAGATCACCCGAGGCAGTTGATCCCACTAACAGGCCCGGGGCACCGCCCCGGGCCCGGCGAACCCAGGAGGCCCGGAGATGGCCGCGAAGACCGCAACGCCCATGCGCACCAAGCAGTGGACCCTGCGCGTCGACCTCTTCGAGGAGGGCGACACCACCAAGGTCCATGCCGTCCTCAACACCGGCGACACCACCCTGGAGGCCCGCACCACGGCCCGCCGCAACCCCGACGACCCACCGGTCCCCGAAATCGGCGACGAGTACGCCGCCGCCCGCGCCCTCATCGACCTCGGCCACCAGCTCCTCCGGGCCGGCCTCTCGGACTCCGCCGCCAACGTCCGCTCCGACGCAGGCTGAACACCGGCTCCGCTGGGTCCGCACCGGCCGCCAAAGGGTCCGCGACCCGCGAGCGTGGCGGCTGCGGGGCCTCGGGCCTGGCGGCCTACTTCATGCTCGACAGGTCGACGGAGTGCCTGCGGGTCGCCGCGCTGAAGAAGCTCGGGCTGCTGGTGCGCGAGGTCGGCCCGGAGGACCACCGCGGGTAGCTGCTGCGTCCAGGCGAGGCCGGCCGGTCCCTGCTGCGCGAGGCGCACGAGGCGCGACGGCAGTCGTTCACCGAGCGCTTCACGGACTGGGGGACGAGGAC
>NZ_JBHTTU010000128.1:0-7826 GCF_042794375.1 Kitasatospora sp. NPDC056531
GTGCTCGGTGCGGACCCGGACCAGCGCGTGCAAGAAGTGCTCCATCGCCCGCAACTCCTCTGCCGGTACCGGGTGCAGGGGCGCCGGTTCCAGCAGCGGCAGCAGGGCGTCGCGGCCGAGTCGGGCGGCGACGTCGACGGGGCGTTCGCCGTCCGTTGAGCGCAGGGTGCGCCAGGCGCCCGCCGTCAGCAGCTGCTCGACGACCTCGGCCGGGGCCGTTGTGGGTCAGGGGCCCGCCGACCTCCCGGCCGCCGGGCCCCGACAGCGGCCGACGGCCGCCGGCTACCGGGCGCGCAGCAGCAGGTGCCCGCGCCGGAAGCGCTCACCGTCGCCGGGTTCGCGCAGCATCCGGCCGACCTCGGCGAAGCCGGCCCCGTCCGCGAGCTCGGCGAGGGCGGCGATCGGCCAGCGGTAGGCGGTCGCCACCTTGTGGTCGAAGGGCGTGACCGGATCGCCCTCGGACTCGAAGAAGCCCAGCAGCGCGTGCCCGCCCGGCGCCAGCACCCGGCGGAACTCGGCGAGGTAGACGGGCAGTTGCTCTGGTTGGGTGTGGATCAGCGAGTACCAGGACACCACGCCGCCCAGCTCGCCGTCGGCCGCCTCCAGCGCGTCCATCGACCCCACATCGAAGCGCAGGTGCGGGTACGTCCGGCGGGCGATGTCGATCAGCGCCGGGGACAGGTCGACGCCGAAGACCTCCAGCCCCGACCCGCGCAGGAACGCGCTCAGATAGCCGGGCCCGCAGCCCAGGTCCGCCACCGGGGCGGAGCCGGCGGCCCGGACGAGGTCGGCGAACGCGGCGACGAACGAGCGGTCCAGCGGCGACTGGCCGGCCAGGCCGTCCTTGACGAGTGCGGCGTAGCGGACGGCCACGGAATCGTAGGCGTCGGCCGTAGTAGTGAGATACGACGATGACTCAGACACGGGGGACGACCCTAGACCATCCACCGACCCGACCCGGGGACTGGTGATCCCTGGCTCCGGCCGCCCCGGCCGCGCCATGCTGGGACGCATGATCGACCGTGACGCCCTCGCCGACTTCCTCAGCCGCTCCCGCGCCCGCCTGACCCCCGCCGACGTCGCCCTCGCCCCCGGTGCCCGGCGCCGCACCCCCGGGCTGCGCCGGGAGGAGGTGGCGCAGCTGGCGGGGCTGTCCGTGGACTACTACGCGCGCCTGGAGCAGCGGCGCGGGCCGCAGCCCTCGCCGCAGCTGCTGGCCGCGCTGGCCCGCGCGCTGCGGCTGAGCGAGGACGAGCGCGACCACCTGTTCCACCTGGCCGGGCACGAGCCGCCGCGCCGCCACGACGTGCTGGCGCACGTGCGCCCGGGGCTGCTGCTGATCCTGGACCGGCTGCACGATGTGCCCGCGCAGGTGGTCTCCGACCTCGGGGACGTGCTGGCGCAGAACGCGATGGCCGCCGCCGTGTTCGGGGACCTCGCCGCGCTGGCGCCGGATCGGCGCAACCTGCTGCTGCGCTGGTTCGCCGACCCGGCGAGCCGCGCCCTGTTCCCGCCCGAGGACCACGACGCGCTGGCCCGCGCCCACGTGGCGTCCCTGCGCGCGGTGCACGCGGCCCGTCCGGGGGACCGGCGGGCGGCCGAGCTGCTGGCCCGACTCCTCGCCACCGGGGAGGAGTTCGCCGCGTACTGGGAGCGTCACGAGGTCGCGGTGCGGCGCAGCGGGGGCAAGCGGGTGCTGCATCCGGTGGTGGGGGAGCTGGAGCTGGAGTGCGAGGTGCTGGCCGCGGGAGGGCAGGACCAGCTGCTGCTGGTGCACACCGCGCCGGCCGGCAGCGAGTGCGCCTCGCGGCTGGAGCTGCTGCGGGTGGTCGGCGCCTCGGTGTGACGCCTCGGCTGCGGCGTGTCAGGGGCCGCTGCCCGTAGGCTGGGCGGGCCGCAGGGACGGCACAGAACGTCAGCAAAGCGACAGAGGCGGGCAGGCAGGGGCATGCAGTTCGACGACCAGGGCGACCTCGACACCTCCCAGGTGGACGACCGGCGCGGCATCCCGGGCGGGAAGGTCGCCATCGGCGGCGGGGCGGTGGGCCTGATCGCGGTGCTGGTCGCGGTCCTGCTCGGCGTGGACCCCAAGCTGCTGGGCCTGTCCTCCGGCGGTGGCGCCACCTCCTCCTCCGGCGCCCGCACCGACGGCGAGGTGCAGCAGGCCTGCAAGAGCGGCGCGGACGCCAACAAGCGCCAGGACTGCCGGATCACGGCGGTCACCAACAGCCTGCAGGAGTTCTGGAGCGCCGAACTGCCGCGCCGCACCAAGACGGCGTACAAGCCCGCCCAGACCGTGCTGTTCACCGACCGGGTCTCCACCGCCTGCGGGCCGGCGACCTCGGCGGTGGGCCCGTTCTACTGCCCCGGCGACCAGAAGGCCTACTTCGACCTCGGCTTCTTCGACGAGCTGTCCACCCGCTTCGGCGCCAAGGGCGGCCCCTTCGCCGAGTCCTACGTGGTCGCCCACGAGTACGGCCACCACATCCAGACCCTCACCGGCCAGATGCAGAAGGTCGGAGGCGACCGCCAGGGCGCCAACAGCGCCTCGGTGCGCCTGGAGCTGCAGGCCGACTGCTACGCGGGGGTGTGGGCGCACCACGCCACCACCACCCCGCAGGCCTCCACCGGCCGTCCGCTGATCGCCGCCCTCACCGACCAGGACATCGCCCAGGGCCTGGACGCGGCCGCGGCGGTGGGCGACGACCGGATCCAGAAGCAGGCCACCGGGAAGATCAACCCGGAGGCGTGGACGCACGGCTCCTCCGACCAGCGCAAGGCCTGGTTCACCACCGGCTACCGCAGCGGCGACCTGGCCCAGTGCGACACCTTCTCCGGGAAGATCTGACGCACCGCCCCGCCTGACCGACTCCGTTACGCGCCCGGGCCGTCAACGGCCCGGGCGTTCACCGCCGGAGCAGGAAGCGGCCCGCACCGTCGACCACGACGACGGACGCGACGGGAACGAGCGAGTTCGCCTCGGGGGCGTCCGGGTCGTCCTCGTAGTCACGCCGGGCCATGGCCTGCCACCTCCGGTTCCGGTTCAGACGTCGCCGAACTCGCCGCCGCGTACGGCGGCGACGAACGACATCCAGGCCTCGGCCGGGAAGACCAGAGCCGGCCCCTCGGGGTCCTTCGAGTCGCGGACGGGAGCCAGGCCGGGGACGGCGGCGACCTCGACGCAGTCGCCGCCGTTGTTGGAGTACGAGGACTTGACCCAGGAGGCGCTGGACAGGTCTACACGGTCGGTCATGATTGGAATTCCTTTCGGGCCTTGCGGACCATCTCCTGGGATGCGGCCTTCGGCAGCGCTTCCACCAGTAGCTGATCGTAGTCATGTTCCCAGCCCGCAACCGTCGCCCGCGACCGTTCAAGATGGCCTCGGGCCGTCGACTCCGCGTATCCCACGACTGTATGGTCCGGGAGATTCAGCAGGACCACCGGCAGTGTGAAGGAGAGGTTCTCTCCCATGCTGAACGGGGCGATCTGCACCGTGATGTTCGGATGCCCGGCCAGTTCCTCGAGGTGCCGCAGCTGCTCGGCCATGACCTGGGGGCCGCCGACGGGGCGCAGCAACACCCCCTCCTCGAGCACCGCGTGAAGCGCCGGCGGGCTCTTCTGCCAGAGGACTTCCTGACGCAGAGCCAGATAGTCGGTGCGTTCATCGGCCTCGGCAGGGGTGATCGCACCCCGTCGCACCGCCGCCTGGGCAAGTGCCCTTGCGTACGCGGGGGTCTGCAGAAGGCCGGGCACGATGACCAGCCCGACCGTTCGCAGTCGTCGGCACCGGGCTTCGGCATCGGCGAACTCGGCGAACCCCTCAAGGAGCGCCGCCCGGCTGAATCGCCGCCACAACTCGTAGAACCGCTGGCCTGATTCGAACACCTCATCGGCCTTAACAGCCAGTGGCCTTGTTGGGGAACGCTTCCCGTTCTCGACATATGAGATGTGCGCACCCGAGTACCCCAGCCGCCTGGCCGCCTCGGTTTGCGACCACCGCCTTGCCCGCCGTGACCTGCGAAGTTCCTGACCGAAGCGGACTTGCGGTGATGCCTGGGCGTCAACATCGGCTTCAGTCATGATCCTTCATCTCCTTCACATGACATTGCCGTCAAAGGTAAGACGCTGGCAATCGTAGGGGGGATCGCGCCACTATGGCTACGCCCGGTGATTCGCCGGATGCGCAGGGCGACTTGTGGAGGCCCTCGTATCCGGCGTGCGGGCAGATGTGCCCGCCAGCCGGGCGCCCGCATCCCAATCGCGTAATCCCTCCGAGGTCCTTCGCCATGCTCAAAACCTGCCGCCCCCGGCCCCGCGCGTTCGCCGCTCGCCTCGACTCGCGGACCGAATCCACCCCCGTCGCCCGGCACTTGCTCCGCGCCTACCTCGCCGGGTTTCCCTTCGGCGACCGCTACCGCGACGTCGCCGAACTCCTCCTCGGCGAGCTCTTCGCCAACGCCGTCCAGCACTCCGGCGCGCCCGCCGACCGCCTGATCGAGATCCGGTTCGCCGTCAGCGGGGACCGCCTCCGCATCGAGGTCCACGACGCCGGAACCGGGCGGCCCTCCGTCCGCTCCGCCATCCCCTCCGACGAGCACGGCCGCGGGCTGTTCCTCGTCAACGAGCTGGCCGAGCGCTGGGGTTGCTGTCCCCGGGCCGGCGGCATCGGCAAGTTCGTCTGGGCTCTCAACGCCCCCACCCTCACCCCCGCCACTGTCTGAAAGCGCGCCTCCTGATGCTGCCTCCCCTTCCCGCCCTCGCCCGCCACGCCCTCGACCGCGGTCGCACCCCCGCCGCCACCTACGCGATCCTCGCCCGCCGCACCCGCGAGCCCCTCCCCGCCGCGCGGGCCGTCTGCCCCGCCCTCGACATCCCCCACGCCGAAACCACCCGCCGCCTCGACGACTGCTACGACGCCCTCCTCGCCAACCCCCGACCCAACTCCGAAGCAGACACCGGCGAACTCCTCGAAGCCCTCGGCGTCTTCGACGTCCCCAAGACCCCCACCCCCGCCGACCAGGCCGTCATCGACCTCTTCCTCACCGCGATCGACGCCCTGGGCGGCATCCGCGCCGGTCACCAGCACGGCCTGGCCCGCTGGTTCACCACCGGAAACCTCACCGCCGCCTACCTGTCCCTCGCCGCCGCCCACCCCCGTCCCGCCGTCGGTGACCCGGCCCGGTACTGGACCGCTCTCGTCTCCGCCGGTGAACTCCTCGCCGCCGAACCCGGAACCGACCCCCGGATCAAGTACGCCCTCGTCGGCTGTCGTGCCCGCGCCGCCCAGGCAGCCCGCCCGTGAGCGCAGGAAGTCGACCCCGCCGACTTCCCGCTCACGGGCGGGTTCCGTCCGCGTCCGCGCCCGCCGGCCAGTCCCGGTCGGTGATCGCCTCGCGCAGCAGGCGGGCGGCGGCGGGCAGCCGATCGCCCGCGCGCCAGAACAGGGTCAGCGTGCGGCGGCAGTGGGGGCTGTCGACGTCGACCCACACCAGCGGCAGGCGGGTGGCGGTGCGCCGGGCCAGGCCGGGCACCAGGCCGATGCCCAGGCCCGCGCTGATCGGCTCCGCGATCGCGCCGGCCCCGTCGCCTCGTTCAGGCGGCGGGGCAGCGGGGCATGGGCGGGCTCAGGTGCGGCCGGCGCCCGCCCGGGTGCGCCGGGTCAGGGAGTCGAGGACGACGGCCGCCAGCAGCACCGCGCCGGTGATCATGTACTGGATGGCCTGGGCGGCGTGCACCACCTCCAGGCCGGTGGTGATGGACTGGATGGCCAGGATGCCCAGCAGCGCCGACCAGGCGCTGCCGCGGCAGCCGAAGAGGCTGGTGCCGCCGATGACGGCGGCGATGGCCATCATCAGGACGTTGCCGCTGCCGAGTTGCTCGTCGGCCGAACCCTGCTCCAAGCAAAACCAGCCTTGGGGGAATCCTCCGCTACCCGTCATCTTCGTGAACGCTGACCGGTGCGCTCCCGCGCGCGGCCTCGGTGGCGCGGTAGCGGCCGGGGGTGGTGCCGAACTCGCGGGCGAAGGCGTGCGAGAGCGCGTACGGGCTGCCGTAGCCGACCTGGCGGGCGATCGTCTCCAAAGGTTCGCAGCCGCGGCGCAGCAGGGCCGCGGCCCGGGTCATCCGCCACCAGGTCAGGTACGCCATCGGCGGGCGGCCGGCCAGGGCGGTGAAGCGGCGGGTGAGGGTGGCGCGGGAGACGCCGGCGCGCCGGGCCAGGGTGGCGGTGGTCCACGGGCGGGCCGGGTCCCCGTGCACGGCGGCCAGCGCCGCGGCCACCACCGGGTCGGCCAGCGCCGCGCCCCAGCCGCCCGCGCCGGGCCTGGAGGTCCAGGCGCGTACCAGGTAGACCAGCAGCAGGTCGATCAGCGCGGGCACGGCCAGGCGTCCGCCGGGGCGCTCGGCGGCCAGCTCGGCGCCCAACAGGTCCACGGCCGAGCGCAGTTCGGGGTGCTCGCCGGTGCGGGTGGGCAAGTGGACGACCGTCGGCAGCTCGCGCATCAGCGGGTGGCCCAGGCCGTGGTCCAGGCGGTACTTGCCGCACAGCAGCTCGGCGCCGTCCCCCTGGGGCCCGGGGCCGGTGCCGGTGCCGGGGTCGGTAGGCCGGTCGAGGAGCGCGTCCAGTACGGGCAGCCGCCTCGCCTGACGTGGCGTCAGTTCATCGCCGGACAGGGCGTGTCCGGTGCCGTGCGGCAGCAGCACGGCGTCCCCCGGCCCCAGCCGCACCGCCTGGCCGCCCTCGGCCAGCAGCCAGCAGGACCCGGCCGCCGCCCACCCCGCCCGCACCGACGCCACGGTGGACCCCGCACGGTGGGCCGAGTGGGACCAGGTCTTCGCGGACAGCGTCGCCCCCGTCCTGGCGGCCGGGCAGGGCGACCAGTGGTCGGGCACCCGCAGCATCGGCGCGGGCCTGGTCCTGGAGGAGGCCCCCGGCCACACCCCCGGCTCCTCGGTGCTGCGCCTGGAGTCGCAGGGCCGGCGGGCGGTGTTCGTGGGGGACCTGCTGCACTCGCCGGTCCAGCTGGCGCACCCCTCGTGCAACAGCTGCTTCTGCCTGGACCGGGCGCAGGCGGCGGCCAGCCGGCTGAGGGTGCTGGAACGGGCCGCGGACCAGGGCGAGTTGGTGCTCCCCGCGCACTTCGCCGGGCCCGGCGCCGCGGACGTCTCCCGCACGGGGGCGGGGTTCACCGCGCACTGGGCGCGGTGACCGCACGTGCGGGGGTGGGCGCCCTTCTCCCCCGGACGGCGGGCACCCCGGCCTGTCGGGCCGGCCCCGACCGTCAGGGCCGGTCGAGCGTGAGGGAGTTGACCGGGCCCAGGTCGTAGTAGACGCCCTTCTGGGCGGGGATGTCGTACACGCAGTCGGAGCCGCCCGAGCCGCGGCACAGGTGGGCGTGGGCGCCGCCGGACTGGTTGTTGAGCACCCAGTGGTTGCCGTTCTGGTTGCTGAGGTTGTGGGCGCCGTAGCTCCAGTACACGTCGCTGGGCGCGGAGGCCGGGTTCTGGTCCTGCGGGTAGACGCACACGGCGCCGTACGGGCAGCCCGCCCAGGAGCCGTCGGCGGCGCCGGCGCTGCCGGTGCCCAGGGTGGTCAGCGCGGCGGCGGCGATCCCGAGGGCGGCCAGGGCGTGGGTGATCCTGCGCATGGGTGGTTCTCCCTTGCTGGTGGGACGGCCCTGACGTGTGGTCGGGGCCAGTGCTCGCCAGCCTAGGAACGCGGGCGCGGCGGCGGTCCCTGACATCCGACAGGGGCGCGCCGCCGCGCGCGGGCGCCGCTCCTGTGTTACGGCAGTGGCAGTTCGGCGGCCTCGGCGATCAGCTCGGGC
>NZ_JBHTTU010000128.1:7836-8599 GCF_042794375.1 Kitasatospora sp. NPDC056531
CGGCGAGCCAGTGGCCGGGGGTGAGGCCTCCGTGGAAGCCGAGCGAGCGCATCCCGGCCGCGCGGGCGGCGGCCACCCCGTACTTGCTGTCCTCCACCACCAGGCAGGCGGCCGGCTCGACGCCCGTCGCCTTCGCGGCGTGCAGGAACAGGTCGGGGGCGGGCTTGCCCTCGGCGACCTCCTCGGCGCTGAAGATCCGTCCCTCGAAGCGGGGCAGCAGCCCGGTCTGCCCGAGGGTGCGGCGCAGTCGGCTGTGGCTGCTGGAGGAGGCGACGCAGTCGCGAACCCCGGCGCGCTCCAGGCGTGCCAGGGCCTCCACCACCCCGTCCACGGGGGCGAGTTCGGCGGCGAACACCGCGTCGTACAGGTGCTGGTACTTCCGCTCCCAGCCGGGTTCCAGCGGCACGCTCGCGTGCGCGGCGAGCTCGGCGGTCATGTAGGCGTGCGAGCGCCCGACGAACCGCTCCACCACCTCCTCCTCCGACAGCGGCCATCCGATGTCCGCGGTCACCCGCGCGTCCACCTTCACGGCCAGCCGCTCGCTGTCCAGCAGCACGCCGTCGCAGTCGAAGATCACCAGTTCGATGGGTATGGGCATGATCAGCACCCTACGGCCCGCCGGCGGACGCGGGGGGGGGGGGGGGGGGAGGTGTTGGGCGGGTGGGTGGGCCGCCGGGGGGGGGGGTGGGAGGGGGGGGGGTGGGGGGGCCGGGACGACGGCCCGGTCGGCGGCCTCGGCGAGTCCCTGGGCGAGGTGTTCGGC
>NZ_JBHTTU010000128.1:8609-10262 GCF_042794375.1 Kitasatospora sp. NPDC056531
GCCCAGCGTTGGTTGGCCAAAAAACACATCGGCAGGGGAAAAGACAACCGGTGGGGGGGGTGGGGAAAAACCAACCCCCCCACGCCCCCCTGAGAGACATGCGGCACTCCTCCCTCCCCCCCTCCCCCCGCGGTGGGCCCGGGTTCGCCGCGGTGGGCGCTACCGGGTCTGATCGCAGTGCGCCGGGCTTCAGCCCGGTGGTGAAGCGATTGTGAGTCCTGCTCCGAGCTGCGCTGACGTGCACTCCCGCCGGCTCCGCGAGGTGTCCTCGGTCGTGCTGCAACAGCCGTTGCGGGACCTGGACACCGCGTAGCGGAACTTCTTCGGCGGGTTGAAGGGCAAGCGCCCGAAGACGGGAGCGCCCCGGTTCAAGTCGAAGCGCGACACCCGTCAGGCGATCCGGTTCACCGCGAACGCCCGGTGGAGGATCACCCCGGGCGGGGACCTGTCCCTGCCGAAGATCGGCGACGTGCGGGTGAGGTGGTCGCGTGTCCTGCCGTCGGTGCCGTCCACGGTGACGGTGATCAAGCGGGCATGCGGCGCATGGCCGGACCGGGACGTCGACGCCGCCGTCAACATCGCCGAGGCCGCCGGACTTGCGGTGACAGCCTGTCGAGCGCGGGTAAGACCGGGACTCGTCCCGGCACGGCGCGAAGAGGCAGGAACCCGCCGGGACGGTCGGACGACCGTGGTGGGAACCCCCGGGCTCCAACCCGGGGAGCGGAAGTCAAGCCGCTTCGGTGAGGGTGTCGAGGTGTGCGGCGAGGCGCTGCAGGAGGGTCGTCAGGGTGGTGAACTCCTCCGGTGTCACGCAGGCCGTCAGCTGCTTGCGCAGCGCGGCGGCCTGGGCGCTGATGCGCTGGTGGGCGGCGCGGCCCTCGTCGGTCAGGGCGACGGCGTCGGGGTCGATGCGCACCCAGCCGCGGGTGGCGAGGCCGTCCAGGTAGGGGCGCACGGTGGGCTCGTCGGCGGTGCGGAAGGCGGCCATGGTCTCGTCGACCTCGGCGACGGTCAGCGGTCCGCAGGCGACGGTGTTGAGGACCTGCCAGTCGCGCCGGCGCAGGGCGTCGGCGGCGAACAGACGGGCCATGCGCTGCTCGATGGCGCCGTCGATGTGCCGCAGCCAGTAGCCGAGCGGGCGCTGCTCGCGGACGTTGGGCAGGGCGGCGCAGACGTCGGTGGTCATGATGGTGATCCCCCTCAATGCATGTCTTTTTGCAACAGTTGTAAACTAGCATGCATGTCGAAGCAGGAGAAGAGCCCTCAGGAACGACAGCAGGACACCGTCGCCGCCGTCGCAGCCGTCGAGCGCGCCATGGTCGCCATCCGCCGCAGCCAGACCCGCCGCTCCCTGGGCCGCATCGCCCCACCCGGCGGCGCCCGGGGCATCGACCCCACGCTGTTCGGCGTGCTCGACGCCGTCGAGGCCCACGACGGCCCCTGCGCCGTCACCGACGTCGCCGCCGCCCTCGGCGTCGACCAGCCCCGCGCCAGCCGCCTGGTGCTGCGCACCGTCGAGGAGGGCTGGCTGGAACGCGGCAGCGACCCGCGCGACGCCCGCCGCACCCCGCCCGCCCTCACCCCCGCCGGCCGCGAACAGGTGGAGCGCACTCACCGGCTCCACCGCGAGATCATCGCCCGCACGATGGCGAC
>NZ_JBHTTU010000128.1:10272-12805 GCF_042794375.1 Kitasatospora sp. NPDC056531
GCTCAACACCGGCTCCGACATCGCCGCCGCCCGGGGCGACCACGCCCGCACGATGGCGAACTGGCCCGATTCGGACCGCACCGAGTTCGCCCGCCTGATCACCGCCTTCGTCGCCGACTTCGGCCGGGTGGTCCACGAGGGCCGGTAGGGTCGCCGGCCGGCGCCGGCGCGCGGTTCGGTGGCGCGCCGCCGCCCGGCCGCGACACCACGGCGCACCACACGCCGTGCAGCCACACGCCGTGCAGCCGCCCGCCTCAGGCGCCCGCCGCCTCCCCGCCCAGCAGCACCGGCAGCGAGCGGTGCCCGTTGGAGATCAGCGACTCCACCGGCTCCAGCTCCACCCCCGGCAGCAGCGCCAGACGCGGGAAGCGCTCGAACAGCGCCCGCAGCGCCGTCTGCGCCTCCAGCCGGGCCAGCGGCGCGCCGAGGCAGAAGTGCGGGCCGTGCCCGAAGGCCAGGTGGTCCTTGGCCGGCCGGGTGACGTCGAAGTCGCCGCCGCTGTCCCCGTAGCGCACCGGGTGGCGCCCGGCCGCCGCGTAGGAGGCCAGGATCGCCTCGCCCTGACGGATCACCACCCCGCCCGGCAGCGCGATGTCCTCGACCGCGTAGCGCAACGGCAGGTGCGCCACCGGCGCCTCGCGGCGCAGCGCCTCCTCGACCACGTCGTCCCAGCCGACCTTGCCCGCCCGCACCAGGTCGAGCTGGTCGGGGTGGGTGAGCAGCAGCGCCACCGCGTTGTCGATCAGGTTGACGGTGGTCTCGTAGCCCGCCGAGACGACCAGCAGCAGGGTGTCGCGCAGCTCCTCCTCGGTCAGCGCGCCGCCGTCGCCCTCGGTGTCGCGCACGGTGATCAGCAGCGAGGTCATGTCCGTCCCGGGCCGCTCGCGCTTGGCCGCTACCAGCTGGTCCAGCATCGCGTAGAACGCCGCCGCGTTGGCCGCGGACTCCTCCGGGGTGAGGGTGGTGTCGAAGACCCGGTCGACGGTGCGGCGGAACCGGTCCCGCAGCGCGTCCGGCAGGCCCAGCAGCTGGGCGATCACCTGGATCGGCAGCGGGTGGGCCAGGCGCTCGCGCAGGTCCACCGCCGTCCCGGGCGGGGTCAGCGCCAGCTCGTCGAGCAGCGCGGCCGTCAGCCCCTCGATCCGCTCGGCCAGCGCCGCGACCTGACGGGCCGTGAACGCCGCACCCACCAGGCGCCGCAACCGGCGGTGGTCGGCGCCGTGCGCGGTGAACATGTTGCGCGCCGTCACCCACAGCGCCAGCGGCCAGTTCGGCACCACCCGCGCGAACGCCGGCCAGTGCTGCCGGCCGTCCTTGGAGACCCGCGGATCCTTGAGCAGCTCCTCCAGCAGCACCGGGTCGGCCACCGCCCACGCCTGCACTCCCAGGATGTCCACGGGCGTGGCCGGCCCGCGCGCGAACAGCTCATCGCTCTCGGCGTCACGGCCCCGCCCGGTGGGGTCCAGGACGAGCCGCGGGCAGTGCGTGGGGTGGTCGAACTGGGGCTCCACAAGGGCTCCTTCACGCAGGGGCGGGGTTCGCTCGGGACGAGGATGGCCCGCCCGCCCGCCCCCGTCGAGAGGGCCTCGTGAGCTCTTTAATCAAATTCGTGAGCCTGGGCGAGCAGGACGGCTTCACCCACGCCTACTGCGTGGGCATCGCCGACCTGGCCGCCCTGCGGCGCTACATGCACGACCCGGTGCACCTGGCCGGCGACCCGCAGATCATGCCGTACCTGTCCAGGATCGCCATCGGCCCGGACCTGTCCGACGACATGACGCCCACCCTGGCCGCCGAGATCCTCGCCCTGCACGAGGAGAAGGCCGCGCTGTACCCGCAGTGGGCCGCCGACCTCACACCGCTGCTCACGGCGGCGTAGGTCCTGGCGGCCCGCCTGCGGGAGCCGTCAACCGGCCAGCGCCATGCGCCAGTTGTTGGAGCGGATGTGGTTGCCCGGCGGGTACTCGAAGGCGACCTCGCCGACCAGTTCGAAGCCGGCCTTGCGGCACACCGCGTTGGAGGCGCCGTGGTGCACGGAGGGGAAGGCGTGCAGCCAGGGCAGCGTGCCCTCGCGCCCGGCCCGCTCGGCGCACAGCACCAGTGCCCGCACCGCGAGGCCCCGGCCCTGGAAGTCGGGCAGCACGGCGTACCCGGTCTCGTGGACGTCCTGCCCCTGCCAGGCGTGCGTCCAGTACCCGACCGAGCCGGCCGGCTCGCCGTCGAGCAGGAGCAGGAACATCTGCCCGCCGGTGAGCGCGAGGTAGCGCTCGTGCCGGCGCCGGATCTGCTCGGCGCTCTCCACCCCGCCGAGGTGCTCGGTCAGCTCGGGGGTGTTCTGGCGGTGCAGCAGGTCCAGGCCCTGCTCGGACCACGGCGCGAGGATGGGGGAGGTCGTCATGGCCGCACGCTAGCGCCGGGGTCTGACAGCCGGCGTCCGGCCGGCCGCGGGAACGCCGGTGCCCGCCCGTAAGCCGCAGGTCCCGTGCTGTGAGGAGGATCCGGCGCCGATCGCCCCGGCGCCGGGGGTGCGGCC
>NZ_JBHTTU010000129.1:0-12376 GCF_042794375.1 Kitasatospora sp. NPDC056531
ATCTCGTTCAGAGCTCGAAGGCTCGGGACTGGAGCAGAGATCGCCCCGCGGAGGGCTCGCACCACGACGATCAACGTCCGGCCGGGCCGGACGGGTTTCGCGGCGGCCCGAGAACGCCGGGCGCCACCGGTCTTTCGTGAGGCCTCACCGGGCCGGGACACATAAGGAGTCAGCCCGACGCCCACGCGACCACCGCGAACCCCGTCCCGGATGGAACAGCCGCCCTCGCCCAGGCCTGGAAACCCTGACGAGAGCCGGCCCCATCCGGCAGCAAGTCCACCGGCCCACCCGGGGCCGACTGGAATCACTACTCACGAATTAGGACCCCAGGATGTCCAGCGCCGCCGCAGGTGCCCCTCCCGTCAGATGGCGCGACCGGCTCACCCGTGAGGAGTGGATGCGCCTGGCTGGGATGGGCGGCTTCATCCTGGCGTTGCACGTGGTCGGCTGGTTCACCCTGCTGGCGCTGGTCGCGCCGGAGCACTACGACGTCGGCGGCCAGGTCTTCGGCGCGGGCATGGGCCTGACCGCCTACACCCTCGGCATGCGGCACGCCTTCGACGCGGACCACATCGCGGCGATCGACAACACCACCCGCAAGCTGATGGGCCAGGGCAAACGGCCGCTGTCGGTCGGCTTCTGGTTCTCGCTGGGGCACTCCTCGATCGTCTTCGGCCTCTGCGCGCTGCTCGCCTTCGGCATCCGCTCGCTCGCCGACCAGGTGGAGGCGGACGACTCGACCCTGCACAAGATGACCGGCCTGATCGGCACCGCCGTCTCCGGCTCCTTCCTGCTGCTGCTCGGCCTGATCAACCTGGGCGCCTTCAACGGCATCCTCAAGGTGTTCCGCCGGATGCGCGATGGCGAGTACGACGAGGCCGAGCTGGAGCGCCAGTTGGAGCGGCGCGGGCTGATGAACCGGATCCTCGGCAAGGTCACCCGGGCGGTCACCAAGTCCTGGCACATGTACCCGGTGGGCCTGCTGTTCGGCCTGGGCTTCGACACCGCCACCGAGGTGTCGCTGCTGGTGCTGGCGGGCGGCGCGGCGGCGTTCTCGCTGCCCTGGTACGCGCTGCTGACCCTGCCGATCCTGTTCGCGGCCGGGATGAGCCTGCTGGACACCATCGACGGCTCGTTCATGAACTTCGCCTACGAGTGGGCGTTCTCCAAGCCGGTCCGCAAGATCTACTACAACCTGACCGTCACCGGCCTGTCGGTGCTGGTCGCGCTGGTCATCGGCCTGATCGAGCTGATCGGCCTGATCGGCGAGAAGCTGGACATCACCAGCGGCCCGATCGCCTGGATCGGCGCGCTGGACCTCAACTTCGTCGGTTACGCGATCGTCGGCCTGTTCGTGCTGACCTGGATCGGCGCGATCGCGTTCTGGAAGTTCGGCAAGGTCGAGGAGAAGTGGTCGGCGGGGCTGGCCGCGGCCGAGTCGGAGTGACCGGCGGGAAAGCACCCTCCACGAAGCCGAGGGGTCGGTGACCGGGGTCTGGTCACCGACCCCTCGGGGCCTTTCGGGGCGTTCGGGACGGACCGCTACCGCAGGGCGGCGAGCACCGCGTCCGCCATCACCTTCTCGCCGGTCACGTTCGGGTGGAACGGCACGGCGGGCGAGCCGGGCAGCGCGCCCTCGATCCAGCGGTCGTCCGAGCAGACGTCGTGCCCGAGGGTCGGCGTCGCGGTGTCCACGTACGTCGCGCCGCCCGCCGCCGCCGTGGACTTGAGGGCGGCGTTCAGCTTGTTGAGCACGCCGTACATGTACTCGACGTCACCCGGCGTCACCGGCTGGCGCAGGACGCACTTCGAGCCGTCGGCGGGCAGCACGGACGGGTAACCGACCAGCAGCACCTTGGCCTTGGGGGCCTTGGCGTGGATCTGCCGCAGGGTGGTGGCGATCTGCGGGGCGATCGTGGTGGTGATCCGCTCGGCCAGGTCGTCGTTGCCGTACTGCCAGGACCAGGTGTTCCAGTCCCAGTAGCCGTGGTGGTAGACGTCCTTGCAGGGCGTGCCGAGCGGGTTGACGACCGCGCCGGCGATACAGGTGGCGACCAGTTCGCCGAGACCGAGGTCGCTGGAGGCGAGGTCGTTGCCGCCGATGCCGAGGGTGACCAGGTCGGTGTCGCCGGTCACCGAGTCCAGCTGAGGGTCGTTGACCCGGATGAAGGCGTCGTACTGCGGCTGCGTCATCGCCTTGACCTTGGCGGCCGCGCAGGTGACGTCGGTGTACGCGCCGGCCTTGAGCGCGCCGGCGACCAGGTGGCCGTAGTTGTGGTCGGAGCGCAGGCACAGTCCGGCCGACTGGCCGGGCACCCCGGCGCCGGCGGCGTAGGAGTCGCCGAGAGCCACGTAGTGCTTCGGCGCCGCGGTGGCGGCCTGGGCGGTGGTGGAGGTGAGCGCGAGGGCGGCGCCGAGGGCGACCGCGGCGAGCGCGGTGGAATTGCGGAGTCGCCGGGAATTCCGGGCAGGGCGGAGCACGGTTCCTCCTGGGGGAGAGAAACGACGGGTGGGGGTCGTGCCGAGCCGGGCCACAGCTACTCACAGGTAAGTTACTGCCAGGTTTCGCGCGCGTCCATCGTTTCGGTGGAAATTCCGGAAATCCCGTCAGATGACACTGGGTGACATTTCGAATTCCGCTCCACCGTGTATCGGAGACATTTCCGAAACGGGGTGGAGCGGAATTCGTGTCAACGCTTGTTACCGACCGGTTGACCGGGCGTCACCCCAGGCCGCACTATCGGGCGCACACCGACAGCCGCGACGGAGGACTGCGCAATGGCCCTGGACGCCGACGTCATCGTCATCGGAGCGGGACTCGCCGGCCTCGCCGCCACCGCCGAACTCGCCGACGCCGGACGGAAGGTGATCCTGCTCGACCAGGAACCCGCCGCCTCGCTCGGCGGCCAGGCGCACTGGTCCTTCGGCGGCCTCTTCCTGGTCGACTCGCCCGAGCAGCGCCGGATGCGCATCCGCGACTCGCACGCGCTCGCCCGTCAGGACTGGCTCGGCACGGCCGGCTTCGACCGGCCCGAGGACGCCTGGCCGCGCCGCTGGGCCGAGGCCTACGTCGACTTCGCGGCCGGCGAGAAGCGCTCCTGGTTGCACGGCATGGGCGTGCGGTTCTTCCCGGTGGTCGGCTGGGCCGAGCGCGGCGGCCTCCTCGCCGACGGGCCCGGCAACTCGGTGCCGCGCTTCCACATCACCTGGGGCACCGGGCCCGGGCTGCTCGCCCCCTTCGTCCGGCGGGTCCGCTCCGCCGCCGCCCGCGGGCTGGTCGACCTGCGCTTCCGGCACCGGGTCACCGGGCTGACCGCGACCGCGGGCAGCACCGACACCGTCACCGGCGAGGTGCTGGTCCCCAGCCCGGCGGGCCGCGGCGAGGCCAGCTCGCGCGAGGTCGCCGGGAGCTTCGAACTGCGCGCCCAGGCCGTGATCGTCACCTCCGGCGGCATCGGCGGCAACCACGACCTGGTCCGCAAGGCCTGGCCCGCCCGGCTCGGCACCCCGCCCGCCAAGCTGCTCTCCGGGGTGCCCGCGCACGTCGACGGCCTGATGCTGGAGATCACCGGGCGGGCGGGCGGCAACCTGATCAACGGCGACCGGATGTGGCACTACACCGAGGGCATCGAGAACTGGGACCCGATCTGGGCCCGGCACGGCATCCGCATCCTGCCCGGCCCCTCCTCGCTCTGGCTGGACGCCCGCGGCCGGCGACTGCCCGTCCCGCTCTTCCCCGGCTTCGACACCCTCGGCACACTCGAACACATCATGGCGAGCGGCCACGAGCACACCTGGTTCGTGCTCAACCAGCGCATCATCGAGAAGGAGTTCACCCTCTCCGGCTCCGAACAGAACCCCGACCTCACCGGCAGATCCGTGCGCGGGGTGCTCGGGCGGGCGCTGCCCGGTGCCCCCGGCCCGGTCCAGGGGCACCTGCGGCACGGGCCCGACTTCGTGGTCGCCGGCAACCTCGCCGACCTCGCCCGGGGCATGAACGCCAAGACCCGCGAACCGCTGATCGACCCGGACGAGCTGCGCCGCACCGTCGAGGACCGCGACCGGCAGGTGGCCAACCCCTTCGCCAAGGACCTCCAGATCACCGCCATCCACGGCGCCCGCCGCTACCTCGGCGACAAGCTGGTGCGCACCGTCGCCCCGCACCGCATCCTCGACCCGGCCGCCGCCCCGCTGATCGCCGTCCGGCTCAACATCCTGACCCGCAAGTCGCTCGGTGGACTGGAGACCGACCTGTCCTCGCGGGTGCTGCGCCCGGACGGCGAGGCGCTGCCCGGCGTCTACGCGGCGGGCGAGGCGGCCGGCTTCGGCGGCGGGGGCGTGCACGGCTACCGCTCCCTGGAGGGGACCTTCCTCGGCGGCTGCCTGTTCTCCGGGCGCACGGCGGGCCGGGCGGCGGCGGAGGCGGTGGCGTAGCGGCCCTCGGTGGTACGGGCGTTGACGGTTGGGGCTTCGGCGGTACGGGCGTCGGCTCCCCGGCTGTCAGGCGCCCCGTACGCCGTCGCGGTGCGCCCCGTCCCCCGAGCGGGGCGCACCGCCACTGCTCGCGACCAACCCTGCCCGAGCGGCGCCCCCGTGCCTATCCGCATTCGGCCGGTGCGCACGCAGCTTTCCGGATAGCCCGGCGGCCGGTCAGGCGCTGCGCCCGAGGGTCTCTGAGGGCGGGTGCCCGTAGGTGCGCCGGTAGGCCGCGCTGAACCGGCCGAGGTGGGTGAAGCCCCAGCGGCAGGCGACCTCGGTGACCGTGCCGCTCGCCCGACCGTCGGCGATGGCGAGCAGCTCGTGGTGGACCCGGTCGAGCCGGACCTCGCGCAGGTAGGCGAGCGGGGTGGTGTCCAGGTGGGCGCGGAAGCCCTCCCGCAGGGTGCGCACGCCGACCCGGGCGGCCTGGGCGATGTCGCCGACCGAGAGCGCCTCGTGCGCGTGCTCCGCGCAGTAGGCGGTGGCCCGGCGCAGCGCGCTCGGCAGCATCGCGCGGGCGCCGTCCGCGGTCGGCCCGCTGAAGGAGTGCGGCTGGGCGTCCAGCAGGCCGTCGACGAGCAGCTTCTCGAAGTGGCCCAGGCCCAGTGGGGAGCGGCGGCCGAGCGGGGAGACGGCGAACCGCATGAAGTGCCGGGCGAGTTCGACCCAGGCGTGGACGGCCGGGTCGGCGGGGTCGAGGTGGTGGCGGAACCGGGGCGCTTGGCGGGGGAGGTCGCCGAGCCGGACCGCGAGGGCCTGCTCGACCGTCTCGCGGGAGACCGCGAGCGCGCCGTTGCGGGCCCGGCTGTCCCACTCCATGGACACCTGGTCGCCCGGCCCGGCGACGAACAGCGCGGAGGGCAGTTCGATGCCGTTGGCGCGGACCCGTACGTCGCCGGTGACGGGGAGGATGACGCTGTAGAAGTCGGGCAGTTCCTCGGTGTTCAGCCGGACGTCCGCGCCGTAGCGCAGGTCGTAGAGCCCGATCCCGCCCTCGTGGAACACCCGGAAGCAGCTGGCGAGTCGCTGTCTGCCCAGGACCGCCAGGCGGTGCGCGGAGAGCCGCCCGCTGACGATCTCCCGCAGTTCGTCGACGCTGCTGCCCCGGTACAGCGTGACCGGTCCCGATCCGTCCGCGTCGTCGTCCGGTTCCGCCGGGTACGTCACGCCGCCGTCCGGCGCCGGGCGACGGCGAAGGAGGCGATCACGACCGAGGCGACCAGCCCGGCCAGGGCGAGCAGGGCCCCGAGCACCATCAGCGCCGCCGCGCCGATCAGCTTGCCGGGCAGGGCGGGGGAGTCGGTGCCGGAGTGCCAGACCACCCGGCCCGCGGTGAGCTTGGCGAGGTCGACGGTGCCCTGCCGGCCGTCGTCGAGCTTCAGCCGGGAGTCGATCGCCTGGTCGCGCCCGTCGCCCATCAGGAAGGCCCGCCCGGGCGGGACGGTGACGTCGAAGTCGTGGGGGCAGGTGCCGGTCTGCCGGGCGAGCGGCTCGTCCAGCGGTTTGCCGTCCAGGCTGAGCTGTCCGCCGGTGCAGGCGATGCGGTTGCCGCCGAGGGCCATCACGCGGGAGACGACGGGGTGGTGGAGGTCCCAGGGGGAGTCGACGATGTAGATCTCGCCGCGTCGGACGTCCGCGGCCGCGACGCGGTCGGTCAGCATCCGGTCGCCCTGCCGCAGTCCCGGTCCCATCGCCGTGCCGTCCATCCGGTGCACCGAGTAGCCGCCGGTGAGGACCACCGAGAGCCCGAGGGCCCCGCAGAGGATCCCGAGCACCGCCACGGCCACCGAGAACCACAGGCCCACGGCCCTCCGCTTCGGCATCCGCCCGTCCTTCCCTGGGAACCGCCCCGTGTCGCGGGACCCTCGGAATCCTAGTGAGGGGCGCCCGGCCCGGCGGAGGGTCCCCGGGCGCCCGGTACAGTTCCGGTGCAGAGCGTGCCGCCGACCGGGGCTCGCCGACCCGAGGGGGAGCAGAGCCGATGAGCCGCCGTGACCGCGACCGGAAGCAGGGCGCCGGGTCCCCGGTGACCGTGACCGTCTGCCGCGGCTGCTGCTGCGGCACCGAGGCGAAGCACCCGGGGGTGGACCACGCGGGGCAGTACGAGCGGCTGCGGACCGCGGTCGGCTCGGCGGGCCGGGTCCGCGCGGTGAAGTGCCTGGACGTCTGCACCCAGTCCAACGTGGTGGTGGTCGGCCCCTCCGGCGAAGGCCGGGCGGCGGGCGGCCGTCCGGTCTGGCTCGGCTTCGTGCTGATGGACGAGATGATCGACGACATAGCCGCCTGGGTGCACGCGGGCGGTCCCGGCCTGGCCGACCCGCCCGGCCTGCTCGACCTCCAGCTGATCTCGGTCTCCCGCCGGGTGCGCGAGGCCCTGCCCGACTGACTCCCTGACCGGCCGGATCAGTACTGACGGATTGTCAGATCGAAGTCCCGGGGCGGCCGTGAGACCGGACCACTACCATGACCGGTGCATCGAGCGGTTCCGCGCCGAGGGAGGAAGACGATGACGACGGTCTGCCGTATCTGCGCGGGCACCGGCCGGACCGCCGGCCTCAACTGCCGCACCTGCCAGGGCACCGGCACCACCGAGGTGGGCGGCGGCGGCGGCAACTGCTTCCTCTGCAACGGCACCGGGGTGTACGTCCGCTACCGGGTGGACGCGACCGGCGCCAAGCAGGCCTACCGGGACGAGATCTGCCGCACCTGCGACGGCACCGGCGACCGCGCCGCCACGCACTGGGACGAACCGTCCGCCTGATCTGCACCCGTCGGTGTCGCCTGCACCGCCACGGCCGGGCCCGGCCGTTTCGCCGGGTCAGGCCCCGGTACCGAAGGCTCCCATGGTCCGACGTCGATTCATCATGGGCATGTTCTTTGCCTAACCATGATCGAACGTTGATGTTCGAGTGGGGGACGCGCTGACGCTCGTTCACCGGAAGTCCGCGTGCGGTCAACGCGCCGCTGACAGAGTCCGGCGCATGGATATCCCCAACATGGGCGTGCCGGCCAAGCTTGCCGACCGCATGAGCATGGCCGAGCAGCACGAGTACCTGCGGGCCCGCTTCTCCCGCCGCCGGATGCTGCGCGCCGGCGCCGTGACGGTGGGCGCCATCGCCGTCGGCGGTGCGCTGGGCAGCGGCACCGCGGTCGCGGCCCCGGCCGGCCCGCAGCTGCTGACGGGCGGCACGACGGACGGTATCGACGGCTCGCTGGTCGCGCCGATCGGGCGCCACCTCCAGTTCGGCCCCGAGCCGGACACCCAGTTCCGTATCTCCTGGCAGGTCCCGGCGCCGGTCAAGAAGCCGTTCCTGCGCTTCGGCAAGCACCCGTGGGACCTCAGCCACAAGGTCCAGGCCGAGGTCCGCGCCCTGCACACCCCGGCGCTGACCCCGAACAGCCAGCCGGTGGACCAGTACTACCTGCACGTGGCCCTGGAGGACCTGCACCCCGACACCACCTACTACTACGGTGTCGGCCACGACGGCTTCGATCCGGCCTCGCAGCAGCGGATCTCCACCCTGCACACCTTCCGCACCGCGCCCGCCCGCGACCACCGCTGGGGCAAGGTGTACGAGCCGTTCACCTTCACCGCCTTCGGCGACCAGGGCGTCAGCTCGCACGCGGCCGGCAACGACCACGTGATCCTGGCCCAGAACCCGGCCTTCCACCTGCACGCCGGCGACATCTGCTACGCCGACCCGGCCGGCTCCGGCACCGACCCGGACAAGTCCGTCTACAACGCCCGGACCTGGGACGACTTCCTGGTCCAGACCGAGACGGTCGCCGCCACCGTGCCGTGGATGGTCGCGTACGGCAACCACGACATCGAGGCCTGGTACTCGCCCAACGGCTACGGCGGCGAGAACACCCGCTTCTACCTGCCGGACAACGGCCCGGACCCGCGCAAGGTCCCCGGCGTCTACAGCTTCCGCTACAAGAACGTCGGCGTCATCTCCCTCGACGCCAACGACGTGTCCTACGAGATCCCGGCCAACCTGGGCCTCTCGGCGGGCAAGCAGACCGCGTGGCTGGAGCGCACCCTCGAGGACCTGCGCGGCGACGAGACCGTCGACTTCGTCGTGGTCTTCTTCCACCACTGCGCCTTCTCCACCACCGTCGCGCACGCCTCCGAGGGCGGTGTCCGCGAGGCCTGGGTGCCGCTGTTCGAGAAGTACCGGGTGGACCTGGTCATCAACGGCCACAACCACATCTACGAGCGCACCGACGCCATCCTCGGCAACAAGGTCTCGAAGCAGGTGCCGAGCGGTGCCACGATCGAGCCCGAGAAGGACGGCGTGGTCTACGTGACCGCGGGTGCGGCCGGCCGCAGCCTGTACAAGTTCGACGTGCCGGACACCTACGAGGGGCACGAGAACCACCAGGACGAGGTCAAGACCTACTACTGGAGCAAGGGCCGGGTGAAGACCCCCGAGACCATCCAGTGGTCGCGGGTGCGCTACACCGGCTACTCCTTCATCAAGGTCGACGTCACCCCGGCACACCTGGGCCAGACGTCGGTCATGAAGGTCACCGCGCTGACCGAGGACGGCAAGCAGATCGACAACTACAGCATCCTGCGCAAGGTCGGCGAGGGCTGGGACTCCGGCCGCGACGACGACGGCGAGGGCGGCGGCTGGGGCTGGTAGGCCCTGATCGACCTGACGGGCCCCGGTGCCGAGGAACTCCTCGACGCCGGGGCCCGGCCACGCTCAGCGCCGGGGCCCGTACATGATCACGGCGACCCCGGCCAGGCAGATCAGCGCGCCCAGCACGTCGTAGCGGGTCGGTCGGAAGCCGTCCACGGCCATGCCCCAGAGCAGCGAGCCGGCCACGAACACCCCGCCGTACGCGGCCAGTACCCGGCCGAAGTGGCTGTCCGGCTGCAGCGCCGCGACGAAGCCGTACGCGCCGAGCGCCGCCACCCCCAACCCGGCCAGCCACCACGGCCGTTGCTCCCGCACGCTCTGCCAGACCAGCCAGCAGCCGCCGATCTCGGCGACGGCGGCGAGGACGAACAGAGCGACGGAACGCAGGACGGTCATGCGCTTGAGCGTATGCGCTCAGCTCTGCCGGTACGTCGCGAGGAAGCGCCCGATCCGGTTGATCGCCGTCTCCAGGTCGTCGGCGCGGGGCAGGGTGACGAAGCGGAAGTGGTCCGGGCGGGGCCAGTTGAAGCCGGTGCCCTGGACGACGTGGATCTTCTCGCGCAGCAGCAGGTCCAGCACGAAGCGCTCGTCGTCGACGATCCGGTGCACCGCCGGGTCGAGCTTGGCGAAGGCGTACAGGGCGCCCTTGGGCTTGACGCAGCTGACGCCGGGGATCTCGTTGAGCGCCTTGACCGCGATGTCGCGCTGCTCGGTGAGCCGGCCGCCGGGCAGCACCAAGTCGTTGATGGACTGGTGGCCGCCGAGCGCGGCCTGGACGGCGTACTGGGCGGGCACGTTGGGGCACAGCCGCATGCCGGAGAGCATGGTCAGGCCCTCCAGGTAGTCGGTCGCGTGCTGCTTGGGGCCGGAGACGACCAGCCAGCCGCTGCGGAAGCCGGCCACCCGGTAGGCCTTGGAGAGGCCGTTGAAGGTGAGGGTGAGCACATCGTCGGCGAGGGCCGCCAGGCAGTGGTGCTCGGTGCCGTCGTAGAGGATCTTGTCGTAGATCTCGTCGGCCAGCACCATCAGCTGGTGGCGGCGGGCCAGGTCGAGGATGCCCTCCAGCAGCTCCTTCGGGTAGACCGCGCCGGTGGGGTTGTTGGGGTTGATGACCACGATCGCCTTGGTGCGGGCGGTGATCTTGGCGGCGATGTCGTCCAGGTCCGGGTACCACTCGGCCTCTTCGTCGCACAGGTAGTGCACGGCCTTGCCGCCGGCCAGCCGGACCGACGCGGTCCACAGCGGGTAGTCGGGCATCGGGACGAGCACCTCGTCCCCGTCGTCCACCAGCGCGGTGACGGCCATCTGGATCAGCTCGGAGGCACCGTTGCCGAGGTAGACGTCGTTGACGCCGACACCCTGGACCCCGCGCTGCTGGTAGTACTGCACCACCGCGCGACGGGCCGGCAGGATGCCGCGCGAGTCGCTGTAGCCGTGCGCCCTGGGCAGGTTGCGGATGATGTCCTGGATGATCTCCTCGGGCGCCTCGAAGCCGAACGGGGCCGGGTTGCCGGTGTTCAGCCGCAGCACGCTGTGCCCGGCCTCCTCCAGGGCGTTGGCCTGGTCGACCACCGGGCCCCGGATCTCGTAACACACGTCGTTCAGCTTGCTCGACTGCCGAAACTCCATCTGCGGCCTCCCGACCGTCACCACCGCTCCGTTGCTTCTGCTTTGTTCTACCAAGTTGGCACTTGGAAAGTCCAACCTTTTGGCTATGCTGATCCACATGTCACGCCGAAGCTACGACCAGTACTGCGCCGTCGCCCGCGCCCTGGACGCGGTGGGGGAGCGCTGGAGCCTCCTGATCGTCCGTGAACTCCTCGGCGGCCCACGCCGTTACACCGACCTGCACGCCGATCTGCCCGGCGTCTCCACCGACATCCTCGCGGCCAGGCTCAAGCAGTTGGAGGGCGAGGGGCTCGCCGTCCGCCGCAAGCTGGAGCGGCCGGCCAGCGCGACGGTCTACGAGCTGACCGGGCGCGGACGCGAACTGCGGCCGGTGATCGAGGCCTTGGGGGAGTGGGGGCTGGGCGCCCTGGGCGAGCAGCGGCCCACCGACGCGGTGCGCGAGCACTGGTTCACGGCTGGGCGCGCTACGGACGAGGCGGTCGTCGCCCCGGGGTGACCGCCGGGTGCGGGGGAGGCCACCGCGTGAAGGGGCGGCGGCAAGGCCCCCGTCGCCGGCCGCCGCCCCGTGTTCCCAGGATGGCGCGGACCGATAAACGGGCAGTGGACGCGGAATGAGTGCCGGGCCCCGTCGCCGCGGCCCGCTGGCGCACACGTACGATCGTCGGACCGCGGAGCCATCTCAGGAGAGCGGAGGCAGTCCGTGCCCATCACGTACCGCAGCTACGTCGCCGTCGGGGATTCCTTCACCGAGGGCATGTGCGACGACCTGCTGCCCGACGGCCACTACCGCGGCTGGGCCGACCGGGTCGCCTCGGCGCTCGCCGCCGAGCACGCGCTCGCCGTGCACGCTCCCGCCGCCGAGCCCGCGGATCGGGTGGGGCAGGCGGACGGGGGCTTCCGGTACGCCAACCTCGCCGTCCGCGGCAAGCTCATCGGCCAGATCCACGACGAGCAGCTCGCCACCGCCGCCGCCATGGGCGCCGAACTCGTCACCCTGGCCGGCGGCCTCAACGACGTGCTTCGCCCCGGCTGTGACATGGACCGGGTCGAGCGGCTGCTCGGCCGCTGCGCCGCCGACCTGCGCGCCGCCGGCGCCACCGTCGTCCTGTTCACCAGCACCGACCCCACCCGCCGCCTGGCCGGCAGCGCAGGGCTGCTGCCCGCCATCCTGCGGATGAAGGCCTTCGTGCAGGAGCTCGGGCAGCAGGACGGCATCGCCGTGGTCGACCTCTTCTCCGCGCCCTGCTTCGACGACCGCCGGCTCTGGGCCGAGGACCGCCTGCACCTGTCGCCCGAGGGCCACCGCCGGGTCGCCGAGGGCGTGCTGGAGGCGCTCGGCCGCCCCGCCGCCTTCGACTGGCGCGCCCCGCTGCCGCCCGCCGCCCCGACCGGCCGCGCCGAGCGGCTGCGCTCCGACGCCCGCTGGCTGGGCACCCACCTCGGCCCGTGGATCGGGCGCCGCCTCACCGGCCGCTCCTCCGGCGACGGCCGCCCGCCGAAGCGGCCCGAGCTGCTGCCCTACCCCTAGTACTCCAGTGTGACTTCGCGATCATGTCGGTCTCCCGGTCTACCCTGGCTGACCATGGGCTACGACGTGCACATCACTCGGCGCGAGAACT
>NZ_JBHTTU010000130.1:0-12217 GCF_042794375.1 Kitasatospora sp. NPDC056531
TTCGATGGCACTCATCGGACGATTATCGCCAGCGGCCAAAGCCATCGACAGGCAGGACCTCCGACAGGGCGAACGTTGCCTGATGCGGCACTAGCACGGTGTCCCGTCCGGTCGGAAGCAGAAGGGGAAGGGTTCCGCCGACCATTTCCCGAGCGTGCGCGCCGCCCTTGGCGAGGCTGGCGCCGAAGCCGGGTGAGACCCCGTGGAGGCGCCTGCGCCTGCGCTTACGCGGGCAGCTGCCCGGCACCCCGGGCGGGCACGCACCCCCCAAGGTCGTCGGCGTCCATGCCACGGGCGAGCGGACCGCGGACGGGGCCCCTGTCCACGCCGATGAGGCGGGCACGTTCCGGGTGGAGATCCACGCGGGCGTCCCGGCCGCTGGACGCCGCGCCCGGGGCCGGCCGGCACCCCTGCCTGCACGCGACAGCCCTGCCCTGACCCACTCCGGCCGGCCCCGGCATCGGGCGCGCAACCCCTTGCGGCGGGTCACGCTGGCGGTGGGCGGCGGCACCCGCCTGCCCGGCGGCGTCCTGGCCATCAACGTCTGCCGCACTCGCGACGGCGCCCCGCCCAGCCCCCGCATGGTGTGCAACCTGATCCTCGAAGCCCACCTCGCCACGCTGGGCTGATCACTGCGTACGCCGGCAACCACCTGGTCGTCCTGGACCCCGACGTGGTCCTCCTGCCAGGAGCAGGCCGCACGGCCGCGAGCCGCGTCCTGAGACCCAGGACCGGACCGCGGGCAATCGTGGCTGCGGTTTGCTGCCGCGCCCTCGGGTAAACGCGTCCACGCGTCCTGCGGGCCGGCCGGCGGGGCTGGCCCGCCAGGGGCGTGGGAGGAGCATCGGAACATGGGCGAGGAGACCGGTCACGTCACCGGCACCAAGGACAAGGACTACAACCTGCTCTGGTACGTCGAGGCGTGCCTGAGTAATGCGCTGCGCATGGAGACTTACGTGCAGGATGCCGAGCAGGATGCCGAGCGGGAGGGCGACGGCGAGGTCGCGGAGCTGTTCCGCAAGGCACAGGCCGACAGCCGCAAGGGCGCCGAAATGGGCAAGCGGCTGCTCGCCGCCCGCCTGACCGTCGGCGAGGGAACCGGCGACGACGCACGCACCGCCACAGACGCTGCCGAAGACACAGCCGCGGTCCCTGGCGAAGGAACCGTCGTCGGAGGCACCCCGGCGCCTGCCGGTGAAACGGGCGCTCTGCCACAGGATCCGACGACCCCGTAGGCGCACAGCGGCCAACTGCCGTAACGACCCGCCCGCGCTGTCCGGCCGTGGCACGAAACCCACCCGGGCCACCGCCGCTGCTCGCCGTGGCCACCGCCCTCTGGTCGTCCCGACGCTGTTGCTCGATCGGCGGCCAGCAGCGGCGCCGGTCGGCGGTTGGTTGGAACGGCCGGCGCCGCATCCCATCGCCTGGCGCCGGTACGAGGGCTATCGTTCGGGTGATCTTCCGCTGGGTGGGGCCGTGGCAGCCCGTCGGCCTCGTTGAATCCGGTGATCCAGCCACGACGAGTCGCGAGTGCAGCGACCGCATTGAGCAGGGAGACCGGATGAACGATCAGGCTGCCTTCGGTCATGGACGAGTCCCGGGCAAGGCCCGTTTCGACGATATCTACGACCAGCCCGATCCTCGGGCCTACTTCGCCAGGCTGGCCCCGCTCGAGTATCAGATCCCGCACCACGCGCAGGCGGAGTTCCGCCGAACCCTTGTCGAGCGCAATCGGGCGGCCGACTGCGCGGGCAAGGTTGCCGTTCTCGATCTGTGCTGCTCGTACGGCATCAACGCGGCCCTGCTCAACTACGATCTGACGCTTGCGGATCTCTATGCCCACTACACCGACCCCGCGCTGGGGTGTTTGACCACGGAGGAACTGGCCGAGCGGGACAAGGAGTTCTATGCTGCCCGACGCCACCGCCACGCCGTACCGGTCATCGGTCTCGACATCGCGGGAAACGCGCTCTCCTACGCACTGGCCGTGGGTCTCCTGGACGACGCCTGCTCAGTCAACCTCGAGCATGACGAACCGAACGCATCGGTGCGTCGTGCGATGGCGCACACCGGCCTGATCGTGTCCACCGGTGCCGGAAGTTACGTGACCGATCGCACCATCTCTGCCCTGTTGGACCAGGCTCGCCGCCCCGTGTGGATCAGTGCCTTCATCCTGCGCACGGTCGACTACCGGCCGGTCATCGATCGCCTGGACTCATACGGGCTGCTCACCCGCTCCGACCCGGCCGACCTTCACCCTCAACGGCTCTTCGCGACCCCGGACGAACAGAACCACGCCGTTGCGGCCGTGCTGCGAAGCGGTCAGGATCCCTACGGCCGGGAAAGCACAGGGCGGTACTACGCGAGGCTGTACCGCTCCCGCCCCGCCACCGCGTGGGCCGACGAGCCAGCGTGACGTGCTCGAATCGGGGGTCGGCCGCGGCATGGTGAACAGGCGAGGTTCGGGCTCGATGAGGACGCCCCGGCTGACCAGGCGTTTTCAGCTTGGTGGATGAGAGTTCTGTATGGGACGGGGGCCTGGGCGTAGTCTGGCTGGTGCCGGGGTTGAGTACGCGTCAGGCTGTCGGCGGCGGCTTCGTGCTCCGGATCGCAGCGTTCGGCAATCGTCATGGAGTCGAAGAGGGTCTGCTTCAGCCGGCCGCTCTCGTGTGTGCGTTGGACCAGGCTCGCGAACAGGCGCCCCGTACGTGGATCCGCGCGGGGCGCTCGCTCGTGCGCTGGAGGTCAGGCGGGGCGGATGTTCTCCGCCTGCGGGCCCTTCTGGCCTTGCACGATGTCGAAGGTCACCTTCTGGCCCTCCTGGAGTTCGCGGAAGCCCTGGGTCGCAATGTTCGAGTAGTGGGCGAAGACGTCGGGACCGCCGCCGTCCTGCTCGATGAAACCGAAGCCCTTTTCAGCGTTGAACCACTTCACAGTGCCGGTAGCCATGCGCTTCTCCCTCGAGGGACTGATCGGGTCCCACGATTGCGGGCCCGGAGGTGATCGCCTTGGTCCGGAGAGGCGCTGAACAGCAAAAACGCCCACGACATGAACCGCGGGCGAGAACTTCGGAACCACGACTGCTTGATCAAAACGTTACACCGTAGGAGATCCCGCAGCCAGGGAGCGAGAAGGACACGCGGCGGCGTAGCCGTTGCGCCCACACGCGCGCCTCGGCCGACGTCGTGCCGCCGGCCGCTGTGCACGGAGCCGAGACTCCCCGCCGCCCAGGTGCGGCAGGCATGGCACCGGCAGACCCTGGAAGGGGAACCGATCACGGAGGAGAGCGATGACCGGTGCCGGCCCCTCACGGGAACCGAGCGCGATGGTCCACATGTCGATCGCCGGTGCCCTACCCGTGGCGAACGTGGTCGCCGACGCGGTAGGCCAGTCGTTCAGGCTGATCGCTGTCCCGGGTCCCGGCACAGCCGGGGACTATGTCTCACCCGCCGATCAGGTGGTCCGCACCCGCTGGCAGGTGGACACCTCGGCGCCGATCACCGAACCCGCCACACGGCCGGTTGCCCTCGCACATGCTGGTGCCGGCCCGGTGAAAGTGGAGCTCGGCGGTCGAGCCGATGCTGTAGTCAAGGTCGCGGCGCTGATCCGCGACCGTTTCCGTGCCGGACCGCCGGCGGGGGTTACACAGGCGTTCGAAGTGTGGCCCGAGAGTCCGCCGCCCGCCACAGGCCAGGCGTGAGCGCGGCAGCACGCGCCCAGCCAGCCGTCCCGGCCGGGCCGCACCGCGTACCGGTGCGGCACCGACAACCCGGGCGGCTCGACCACGACCTTGCGCGCCGCCGTCCTGGCCGCGCTCGGCGTCCTCAAGACCGCCACCGCCGACCAGCTCCAGCGGCTGCTGCGCCCGCAGGCGGCGTCGAACAAGGCGCACCGGCAGGCGCTCGGCGACCTCGCGCTGCACGGCCCGGGGCGCCGGCCGCTCCGGTGCCCAGCACGCGATGGCGGTCAACGAGACCGTGCTCGCCTTCGTCCTCGGCGGTACCGCGTCCGGGGCCGCGGGCGTGTTCGGTACGGTGCACTCTTGGTCGAGCGAGTCCGACTTCCTGCTGCCGGGCGGGTGTGTGGCAGGCGCCGGAGATCGGCGTGCCGGTGTTGATGGTCGAGGTGGACCGCTCCACGATGGCACCGCCCCGGGTGGCGGCGAAGTTCACCGCCTACCGCGAGCTGTTCCGCGTCAAGGTCCGCGACAACGACCCGGCCCGCTCCGGTGAAGAACCTGCCGACCGGACGGTGCACCGGTGGCACCGTGCCTACCCCGGGCACACCCGCGCCGGGTACCCGCCCATAGCCCTGATGGTCACCGACGCCGGACCCACCGCCCTGGCCAACCGGCAGCAGGCCGTCGCAGACCTGTCCGCCGACTGCTGGCGCGGCCAGTGGTGCAGGGTGGTCCGCGACTACAACGACGACGGCTGGCGGGTCTGGGACGACGCCGTGCCCATCGTCGCGACCACGCTGGAACTCGAACTTTCCAGCACCCACAGAGTCAGGGGCAGGGCTTCCGGTACGGCGTACCGCCGGGGACGTACCGCTGCCACTGCTCCTTCGTGATGGTGTCGCCTACGGACCCGCAGATGACCTCAAGGGTGCCGGGCTGGTCCGTACCCCAGATGTCCACGGTCGCGCCGACTGTCGCGATGAGCTTCCCGTCGGGACTCACCGCGATCTCGGAAGGCCGGACCGCGCCCGTCGGACCCGTGGCCACCACGGCCTGGAGCGTTGGGACCCGCCAGTTGCTGACATCCCAGAGCTCGATGTGCGGGTACCTCGGTCCGACGGCGGCGAAGCTGTCTCCCGTGCCCGTCATGGCGAGGGTACGGCCGTCCGGGCTGAAGGAGATCCCGGTGCCGGTCCCGGGCGTCTGCACGACCACCGGGTCCGCATCGCCCAGCCGGTCGCCGTTGACCTCCCACAGCCTGGTCGCGCCTGCGGCGTCGGCCACCGCCAGCAGGCGGCCATCCGGGCTGAAGGCCGGCTCGGACACGAGCGCACCGGTGGTGAGCGGCTTCGGCGGCAGGGTGACCGGGTGCCGGAGGTCGGTGGTGTCCCAGAGCAGCAGCGAGTCCGCGCTGCCCCCGGTCAGCAGGCGATGGTCGGCGGAGAAGGCCAGGCGGAAGACATTGCCCGGCAGTACGGCGATCTGTTGGGGATGCGTGCGGTCCGTCAGGTCGTACAGCTTCACCGTCGGGGTGACCCGGCCATCCCGGTCGGCATTGGTGTCGGACACCGCCAGGGTGTGGCCGTCGGAAGCGAAGGCGAGGGTGCCTGCGGAGTTGTCGAGGTCGTCGATCGTGGACAGCACGGCGACGTCCGGCTGCTCGGTGCTGCGCAGGCGGACCACGGGTTTGCCGTTCTGGTCCAGTTCGCCGGTGGCCAGGATGCGGCCGTCGGGGCTGAAGGCGACGCCGCCCGCGCCCGGTTGGCCGCTGCCGGGCAGGGCGGCGAGCCGGTGGTGCGGCGGGTCTCCGCTCAGATCCCAGAGTGCCCCGTCGCTCGCGCCTTCCCAGGCGAGCAGCCGCCGCGGGCCGGAACTGAACGCCACGGGCACGACGAACCCGCTCGGCGCCCGGCCCAGGCTGGCCGCCGCGCCGGACTGGAAGGGGTTGGTCACATCGGTGAGGTGGACTCCCCGTCCGGTGGCGGTCAGCAGCAGGCCGGTCACGGGCTTGGCCAGCAGCGGGTTGCCCGCGGGTGCGAACAGGGCGGTGCCGCCGGTGTCGGTGGCCTCGTCGACGATGGGCTCCTCCACCGTGTTGATGTCGACGACGTCGAGCGGATCGGTGCTGACCTGCCACAGGACCGCGGAGTGCTCGCAGACGGTGGCGAGCAGGTGCCCGTCCGGGCTGAACGCGGCCGAGAGAAGGCGCGTTCGGCAGTCCGGCACGGCGGCGCGGTCTGCGGTCTTCGCCAGGTGCGGCCGGGCCGGGTCCTGCACGTCCCAGATCCGGAGCGCGTTGCTGTCGCCGTCCCCGGGGCCGACCAGCAGGTGCCCGTCCGGGCTGAACGCCAGCCGGTGCAGCGGCTTCTGCTGGAGATCGTCGGCGAGCGGGCCGCCGTCCAGTTTCGGCAGGGCGACCGGCCGGGCGGGCACGGCGAGATCCCACAGGCGCACCGACCTGTCGGCGCCGGCACTGGCCAGGGTGCGGCCGGACGGGGCGAAGGTCAGAGAGTCGACGACCCCGGTGTGGCCGGTCAGCGCAGGGAGGAGCTTCGGCACGGCCGGCTCGGACAGGTCCAGGAGCCGGATCGCACCGCCGTTCGTACCGGCGGCGAGCAGGTGTCCGTCCGGGCTGAAGGCCAGTGCGGTGACGCCGGACTTATCGGCCGCCGGGGGTATCGCGAGTTCCTTGGGATGGGCGGGATCGCCGATGTCCCACAGCCGCACAGTCGCCCTGTCCCGCTGACCGGCGGCCGCGGCGACCAGCCGTCCGTCCGGGCTCAGGGCGACCGGGCCGACGCCCGGCAGCTGGATACGGCCTTCGCCGAAGCCCGCCGTGCTCCACAGCGCGACCGAGTTCCCGGTCGAGATGGCCAGGCGGCGCCCGTCCGTGCTCTGGGCCAGGTCCGTCGCCCGGTCCTGGCCGTCGAAGACGCCGTCCGTCCCCAGCGCGGCGAACAGCGCGGCCTTGGTTGCCTGCGGGTCGAGCCGGTACGCCGTCACCGCAAGCTGCTTGGCCAAGCCGGGCTGGCTGTTGCGCAGATCGATGGCTTCGGCCGCGACCAGCTGGGCAAGCGCGTGCTGCTGCTGGGCGCGGGATTCCTGCTGGAAGGCGATTGCCAGACCACCGCCGCTCACCGACAGCAGGGTCAGCACCACCAGGGACGCGATCGCCGCCCTCCCGCGGCGGACCCGGCGCCGCTCGTACTGCTTCGAGCGGTCGAGGAACTCCGCCAGCCGAGGCGGAAGTTCGTCCGCCCGGCCGGCCTCGGCAGCGCCGTCGCGGGCGGCCGCCAGCCGGGTGCCGCGGTACAGCAGTGAAGGGTCTTGCTCGGCCTCCCACCAGGTCTCGGCGTCGGCGGCGAGTCGCTGACGGGCGCGCAGCCAGTCGCGGTCCGCGTCCACCCACTCGCGCAGGCGCAGCCAGCCGCGCAGCAGGGCGTCATGGCTCAGCGCGACGGTTTGCTCGTCCAGGACGAGCAGCCGGGCCTCGGCGAACCGGTGCAGGGCCCGCTCCGCCGCCTCGGGGTCGGGCAGCCCGTGCACCAGGCCGGCGCGGTCGACCCGTTGGGCGGTGTCCACGGTCGGGTCGTCGACCCGGACCAGGCGGGGCAGCATCCGGCGGAGGGCGTTGCGGCCGGCCTCGTCAAGCCGGTCGTAGGTGTCGTCGGCGGTGTTGGCGATCGCCCGGGTGATCCCGCCGGTGGCCCGCAGACCGGCCACGGTCAGCCGGGCGCCGTGGCGCTGCCGCCAGATGGCCCACAGGGTGTGGGAGAGCATCGGGAGCGATCCTGGCTCCGGGCCGGTGAGCTGGGTGGCGCCCAGTTCGTGCAGCAGCAGGTCGGCCAGGCCCTCATCGAGCGTCAGCCCGGCCAGCTCGGCTGGCCGCTCGATCGCCGCGCGCAGTTCCTCCGGCCGCATCGCCACAGCCTGCACCTGGTGGTCCCGCAGTGCCGCCGCCAGCTCAGGGAAGGCCAGAGCCTGACCGTAGAAGTCCGCCCGCAGAGCCAGTACCACCAGGGCCGAGGCGTCGGCGGCGAGGGCCGCGAGCGCGGTCAGGAAGGCCGTCCGCTCCGACTGGCTCCGGCAGACGGTGAACAGCTCCTCCAGCTGGTCGACCACCAGCACCAGCCGCTCGGCGGGCCGTTCCGCCAGTACGTCGCCGACCAGCGCCGCCGCCGAGCCCGGGTCCGCACGCAGGGATTCGGCTCCGGCGACGCCGTCCGGGTGCAGCGCGGCGGCCAGGCCCTGCAACGGGTGCGCCCCGGGCGTGAGCAGCACGCTGGGCCAGCCGGCCGAGCCGGGTAACTCCGGTACGCCCCGGCGCAGGGCGGCGACCAGCCCGGCATGCAGGGCCGAGGTCTTGCCCGCGCCGGACGGCCCGACCACGATCACCGGCTCCCGCCCGGCCAGCGCCTTGCCGCAGGCCCGCACCAGCTCTTCGACCAGCCGTTCCCGCCCGTGGAAGAACTCCGCGTCGTCCACTGCGAAGGATTCCAGGCCCGGGTACGGGCAGCGGCCCGGGGACGGCTCTTCTTCGACCGGGCCCACCGGCTCGGGCTGGGCCGGGTTGACGGCGAGCACCAGCCCACCCGAACGGTCGCCGGCCTGGCGACGGGGCAACGGGCCCTGCTGGGCACGCAGCGTGCGGAACAGGTAGTCGTAAGCCGCGTCCAGGGTCAGCAGGCGCGGGCCGCGCGGATCACCCTCGTCGAGCAGCTTGATCAGCGCCCCGGTGAAGGCGGTGTACTGCGCTTCCTCGGGTGCCAAGGCGAGCTGCTCGGCCGAGCCGAGCAGATACATGCCGTGGGCGGGCGGGAGCGTGAACTGCTGCGGCGAGCGGTTCGCGAGCTTGGCGCGCCCCGAGAAGCAGCAGTCGAGGACCACCACGACCGAGGAGGCCCGGCAGGCGCTCAGCGCTTCGCGCAAGTCGGCCAGTCGCAGCGCCTGATGGGCAGCCAGACCGGGCGTCAGCTGGTCGGTGCTGCTCGCCGCGAGGTACAGCTCGTCGCCAGGGCCGATGAGGCCGTGCCCCAGGTAGTAGAGCAGCAGTGTGGTCTGGGCTTGCTGCGCCTCCTCAGCGATGGCCGTGGCCATGTCCCGCGCGGTCTCCGGGTCGGCCAGCAGGCGCACCTGGTCGGCGGGCACGCCGCACCGGCTGATCAGACGATCCCGCAGGGCGTCGATGGTCCGGGAGACCGCGGGAACGGAGGTCAGCGTCGGGCCCGGGTGCGTTGCCGTGCCGATCAGCAGCACCCGGACGCCCGCCCCCGACAGGTCCGTCATCGCGGGCCCTCGGCCTCGCCTGCGCCCTCCGCCGTCTCCAGTATCCGGATGGTGTCCGCCAGCACCGCTCGGATGGTGCCGTCGTCCAGACCCTGGACGCGCTTGCCCGAGATTTCAACCGAGGCACCGTCTGGCCGGCTGATCTTCAAAGTTACCTCGCCGCGCCGCTGGCGGATCCAGGAGATGACCGCAGTGGCCAGCGCGGTCGCGGCGCCGCCCGGCCCGAGCGCCACCGCCAGTGCGTCGAGCACCGGGCCGAGCGTGCCCGGGACAGGCGGACTCTCCACCGAGGTGACCCGGCCGCGCAGTTCGTCGACGTCGGTGAGCCAGGTGCGCAGCGAGCGCAGCTCGTCCGCCTCCTGACCGCCTGCGGCGGTGAGCATTATGTCCAAGGCAACCCCCCTGTCGGGTAAGTGACTTGCCGTCAACAGTACAAGCGGAGGGAGCCCCTGTGGGGCTGGTTATGGCATCGTATGAACGTGGGCGCCGACGGGGTTGAGGAAGCAGTTGCCGTTGGCCGCGTCCGAGTTGGTGCACCAGGCCTCGGCGACGACACGCGGCCTGCCGACAGCTCGTGTGAAGAAGGTTCCCCTTCCTGCGGGACTGGGCTTCGCCACCGATGCTGACGGCGACGCCCGCGCTCTGCACGGTACCCATCGGCACCACCCGAATCGGCCGGGTCCGCCAGGGGTGACGGCCGTCAGCCGGCGACCGTGTCGTACAAGCCGCGGCCTGTCCGCTGCGCCCGTCCGGTCTTGGCGAGGCGTTCGAGCATCGTGCGCACCGTGTCGAGCGCTCCGTGCTGGTCGTCGAGTCCGAGCAGGACGGTCACCTCCCTGGCCCGCAGCGGGCCCTTGCCCTGTCCGAGGACGGCCAGCACACTCTGTGCGTCGGTCAGGCGCCGACGGCCCGCCGCCGTGCGCGCGGGCGTCATCCGGCTGCCTGCACCTCCCGTGGCTTTCGCGGGTGCCGCCTTTTCCCGGGCGGCCGTCGTGTCCGTGCTCTTGGAGGCGCCTCGGGCGGCCTTCCTCGCGGCCGGGGCCGGAGCGGGCGCGGGCGTCGCATCCTGTTCCCGGGCGTCCGTCGCCGGCGCCTTCCCCGGGACAGACTTTGCGGTCGCTCGCTTTGCGGGGGCGGCCGCCTTCCGCGTGGTTGTCTTCTTCGTTGCTGTCTTCTTGGAGACGGCCTTGCGCGGGCCCGCGCTCCGGCCCGCAGCCGTTGCCCCGGCGGAGTCGGACTCGGCAACGGGCGACTCAGAGGGCTCCTGCGCCGACTGCGCCCGGGCGGCAGGCGGCTCGTGCGCGACGCCCACCCGCGCGGTACCCGGCACCTGGTCCCGCTCCCCGAGTGGAGCCTGGGCCAGAACATCCAACCCCTCCAGCACGGCCACCATCGCGTCTTCCTGGGCGATGAGGGCCGCCAGCTGCTCCTCAAGCTGGCGCCGCTGCTCCCGTACGGCCGGCAGTCGTGCCTCGACGAGGGCCCGCGTCGATCCGACACTGCTGTCCGAGCCGAACGTGTATCCGTTCACAAGTGCTCCTTCAACTTCCGTTCGTGTCAGCGAATGTACGGCGATCACGAGGATCGGCTCAGCGGGATGGCGAAATCCGACCCGTAAGGGGCTCCATCGGATTGTGTCGCAGCCTGCGCGCATTGGCCGCCGTCAACGTGCTCGGCCAACACGTCGCCGTCGTCGATCGCTTGTCAGCGGACGCGGCAGGCAGACTCCCCAACTGCGGTCAGTTGGCCGGGTCTGACCAACATTTCGGGATCGCCCAGCGTGACCGGGCTACGAGCCGGGGCGCTCCGGGATCTCTTCTTGTCCCGGTCGACGGCGACGTCCCTGCGGAGTGACCGTGAAGCTCGCGGCGAACGGGCCGTCACCACGGCGGATGGCCAGGAGCAGCGGTTGTTCATGGGCCGGGGGCCAGGACGGCTCGGTGCCCGGGTCGGTGCCGTTCCAAAGGTGGAAGAACACCATGGGGGCGGATACGTTCTCGGTGAGGTAGCCGAGCGTCTTCCCGTAGGAGGGGTTGGTGCCGCCGATCAGCACCGACGGCGGGCCGAAGGCCGAGGTCACGTCGGGCCATACCCGGTCGTGGGCGGCCCACGAGGCGATCGTGTCGCGCATCGAGGCGTACTCGGCCGTGTTCAGCACCCGGTCGGCCTTGAGCCATCCCTGCCGGTGCGCGAACTCCGCGTAGACGGAGGCCACGCTGTCACCGTGATCAGCCGGCAGGAAGTCCTGGAACGCCCCTTTCACGCCCGTCGAGGTCCACGCCTTGCGCTGCTCCAGGGCGCGCTGCTCGTCGCCCCACGCCTCCTGTCGGCGTTCAATGAACAGAAGGTGGTCCAGGATCAGCCGGATGCTGAGTTCTCCACCCCACATCCCCGGCCGGCGGAGGGCATCGTTGAGCCGGGTGACGAGGTGGGTGCGGATCTCTTCCGAGGAAGCGAGAGGGGCGGTGGCAGGCATGCCGCCAGTCTTTCGCACCGCAGTCGGCGAGCAAGGCTCAGCGTGTGAGGAGGATCCGGCCACGTGGCGCCGTCGTCCAGGCTGTAGCGGGCAGCGCCCCGGCCAAGAAGTGACGAGGCTGTCTCCCCAGCGAGAGGGGACACACGGAAGATCCCGGAAGCCATGACCCCAGCCTCGCGAAGAGCCGCAAGTCATGACGACAAGTTCCTTCCTTTTCCCTTTCGAGCCCTGGTGACGAGCCGTTCCCGTCAACGGATGGCTGTGACGGAGCACCGTAGTTTGCGAGTGATCGCGAAAGAACCGCAGGCCGCCTGCGGCCCGGTGGTGCGCGTTAGTGTGACTCAGCAGGCTAACTGTCGTGTCAGCATGGAATCTGTCGTCCAGGGCGGGCTATGACCCAAAATGATCAGACGCCCGCCGCCGGGTCCTGGTAGAACCGGGTCCGGTGGCACTTGCGCCACGAGGCTCTGGGGGCAGCATGTCGGGACCGGCAGTTGGACTGTGGCTCTTCGAACCACGCGGGTTCGCGGACATCCTGGCCGATGTGGTCCCGTGGTTGGAGACCTTCTGTGACCCGGTGGAGACCAAGGCCAGCGGCAGCGTGGATTTCTGGGTGCGAGACGGTTCGCCCCTGAACCTGCGGGCCTTCGATCCAGCTGGCGTCGGCGTCTTTTTCTTGTCAGTAACCCAGACCGGCTGCGCCGGCCGCCGTGAGGCCGGGAAAATCGGGGTGTGTCCGTCCGGGACGCCGGCGAATCTGTGATGCCTGTGAGCTC
>NZ_JBHTTU010000131.1:0-4972 GCF_042794375.1 Kitasatospora sp. NPDC056531
CCCCGACCGGCCCTCCCGGGGCCGCCCGATCCCACGCGGAGCCGCCACCATGCCGCCCTCCCCCCGCCCGCTGCGGAAACTCGGCTTCCTGACCATCGGGCTCTTCGACGAAGCCGACCCGCGGCGCGGCCACGAGACCACCCTGGAACTGATCACCCTCGGCGAGCAGCTCGGCTTCGACAGCGCCTGGCTGCGCCACCGCCACCTCCAGTACGGGATCTCCTCCCCCGTCGCCGTCCTCGCCGCCGCCACCCAGCGCACCAGCCGCATCCAGCTCGGCACCGCCGTCACCCCGCTCGGCTGGGAGAACCCGCTGCGGCTCGCCGAGGACCTCGCCACCGTCGACCTGCTCTCCGGCGGCCGGCTCAACCCCGGCTTCAGCGTCGGCCCGCCCGTCCACTACGAGCAGGTGCGCGGCGCGCTCTACCCCGACACCGGCGAGGACGAGGACTTCGGCTACCGCCGGGCCGAGCGGCTGCTCGCTTTGGTCCGCGGCGAGGAGGCCTCCGACTTCGCCGGCACCGAGGGCATCGAGGTGTACTCAAGCCGCGTCCAGCCGCACTCCCCCGGCCTGGCCGACCGGCTCTGGTACGGCGCCGGCAGTCTGCGCTCGGCGCGGTGGGCCGGCGAACACGGGCTCAACCTGCTCACCAGCAGCGTGGTCAAGCCCGAACAGACGGATTCCGTACCGGCCTTCGCCGAGATCCAGGCCGAGCAGATCCGCACCTTCCGCGCCCTGCACCCCGACCGTGAGCGGGCCCGGGTCTCCCAGGGCCTGGTGATCATCCCCACCGACAGCGCGACCCCCGAACAGCGCGCCAAGTACGAGGCCTACGCCCTCGCCCGCACCCCGCGCACCCTCACTCCGCAGGGCCCCAACCGGCTGCTCTTCGCACCCGACCTGGTCGGCACCTCCGCGGAGCTCGTCGAGCGGCTGCACGCCCACGCCGGGTTCCGGGAGGTGGACGAGGTCGCCGTCGCACTACCGTTCAGCTTCGAGCACGAGGACTACGTGCAGATCCTCACCGACCTCGCCACCCGCCTCGGGCCCGCCCTCGGCTGGGCGCCGTCGGCACCCGGGCAGGGTTGAGCGGCCGAGCTGGACCCGCCACCCGCCCGGCCTCACCAACACCGCAGTGATCTCGGCGAGTTGAGCCGCAACCAGACCTGGCCGGGCGGCGCCCCGAGCCACTCCCGATCAGTCCAAAGGAACGGTTCAGAACTCGTCGGTGTCAAGGTCGAGCTGGAAGGGCTCAGGGAGCCGCACCGGAACACCGAACGGGTGCGGCCCTTCGACCCGGGTGTAGCCGAGTCCGCCGGCCTGCGAGAACAGGGTGCAGGTTCGCTCCTGACGGTCCACCAGTAGGTAGAGCGGCGCGCCGAACTGCGCATAACGACGACGCTTCACGGTGCGGTCCGTGTCGCCGTTCGAGGGGGAGGTGACCTCTACAACGAGGACCGTCTGTTCGGGCAGCAACGCGCCTTCGGCCTTGGCCAGTTCAGCCGGTACGACTGCCAGGTCGGGCACGTAGAAGTTCTCCGTTCCCGGCAGGTCGAGATTGCCGGAGCCCGCCCGCAAACTCAGCTCGCGCATGCGCGGTCCGATCTGTTCGCGGATCAAGTCGACGGCGCGTTCGTGGGCCCAGGTTGGTGACACGGGGGTGATGACTCCCTCGATGATCTCGACGCGATCGCCCACGATGTGCTGGATCGCGTACTTGAGCGCCTGCTCCGGGTTCGGTACCTGGCTGTAGTCGCCGGGCCCAACGTGCGCTGTGCTCACTTGCTGTTCTCCTTCCGGCGCCGGACCTCCGCGCTCGGGGGGCTGCCCGCCGGTAAGAGTACCGACGCCGCATCACCGCCACCGCGCGCTACGCCGAACGAGGCCCCTATGCGGCCATAGTCGCGTTTGACTACCCAACGATAATCGTGTTTGACTACCATCGTGAGCACATCTCGACTCTTCGCACTCAGCGCCCTCGCCCGGGGCGGCCCGATGCACGGCTACCAGATCCGGCAGGCGGCGCAGCTGGACCGGACCGACCTGTGGACGGACGTCAAGCCCGGGTCGCTCTACAGCGTTCTGCACCGGATGGCCGGGGACGGGCTGGTCGAGGTGGTCCGCAGTGAGAAGGTGGGCAATCCGCCGGAGCGGACCGTCTATGCGATCACCGACCGGGGGCGGCAGGAGCTGGCCGCCCTGCGGGACGCGGCGCTGCGCAGGGTGCGGCTGCTGCCCGATCCGGTGGACCTGGCGTTGCAGTACACCTCGGACCTCTCGGGAGCGGAACTGGTCGAGACGGTCGCCGCGCGGAGGCAGGCGGTGGCCGGTCAGATCAGCCTGTTCGAGGCGGAGTTCGAGGCCGCCAAGCCGGATCTGACCGGCCTCGAACCGTGGATCTTCGAGCACTGCCTGGCCCGACTGCGGGCCGACCTCGCCTGGCATGACGACCTGCTCAACTCCCTTGAACGGAACGAGCGGAACTCCCGGAGGACCTCGTGATACTCGTCACCGGCGCGACCGGCACGGTCGGCCGCGCCCTCGTCGACCAGCTGGCCGCCCTCGGCGCGCCCGTGCGCGCCGTCACCCGTCGCCCCGACCGGGCCGCACTGCCCGAGGGCGTGGACGTCGTCTACGCCGACCTGGGCGAGCCGGACTCGCTGACCGCCGCACTCCGCCGTGTACGGAGGGTGTTCCTGCTCTCCGACGGGCCGGACATCCCTCGCCATGACGCCAACCTCGCCCGCGCGGCCGCCCGGGCCGGGGTCGACTCCGTCGTGAAGCTGTCCTCCGGCCGGGTCGCCGATCCGAGCGCCGCCGATCCCGTCCCGCGCTGGCACCGGGCGGGTGAACAGGCCGTCCTGGACGCCGGGTTGGCGTGGACGTTCCTGCGGCCGATGGGCTTCATGTCCAACGCCCTCGCCTGGGCCGGGCCGATCCGCGCGACCGCCGCCGTCGAGGCGCCGTTCGCCGCCGGACGGGTCGCCGTCATCGACCCGGCGGACATCGCCGCCGTCGCCGCCCGCGCCCTGACCGAGGACGGGCACGGTGGCCGGGCCCATCTGCTGACCGGCCCGCAGGCGCTCTCGCCCGGTGAGATGGTCGCGACGCTGGCCGAGGTGCTGGGCCTGCCGCTGGCCTTCACCGAGGTGTCACCGGCGGCCGCCCGGGAGGCACTCCTCGGGCACGGCGTCTCCCCCGAGATGGCGGACGCGATCACGGCGCTGCGCGCCGCCTCGCTGGAGCCGTTCACCGCGACCGTCACCCCGACGGTGGAGCAGCTGACCGGCCGTCCGGCGGCGACGTTCCGGGCCTGGGCCGAGCGTCACCGGAAGGAGTTCGGCCATGGCTGAGGCGCGCCGCGAACCGGTCATCCTGCCGCCCGGGTGCGGCGGCCGCTTCCACGTACCGGGCGGCCCGTACGTGATCAAGCTGACGGGTGAGCAGACCGGCGGCTCGCTGGCCGTGCTGGAGTCCACCTTCCAGCCCGGCGAGGGCGCTCCGCTGCACCTGCACCGCGGCCACGACGAGACCTTCCAGGTGGTCAGCGGCGCGTTCCGGCTGCGCTGCGACGACCGGGTGACCGAGGCGGGCCCGGGCGGGTTCATGCACGTCCCGCGCACCCATCCGCACTCCTTCACCGCGATCGGCGACACCCCGGCCACTATCCTGGTGGCCCTGACCCCGGCCGGTTTCGAGCGCTTCTTCATCGAGGCGGCCGCCCTCGCCGCGTCCGGGCGCCCGGACCGCCGACTGATGGAGTCGATCCTCGCCACCTACGACCAGGAGCTGGTCGACGGGGAGCTCTGACCAGGCCTGGTCAGATGACTAAGCGCTTGCTTACACTCATGTCCCTGCCCTGCTGAACCCGAGCACGCCCCAGGAGATGCCATGACCGGAGTGAACCGCCAGATCCGCCTTTCCCGCCGACCGGTCGGGGAGGTCCGGGCCGAGGACTGGGCGCACGGCGAGGAGCCCGTGGGCGTGCCGGGCGACGGCGAGTTCCTGGGGCGGACCCGGTACATCTCGCTCGACCCGGCCATGCGCGGCTGGCTGGACGACCGGCCCTCGTACCTGCCGCCGGTGGGCCTGGGCGAGGTGATGCGGGCCGGCTCGGTGGTCGAGGTCGTCGCGTCCAACCACCCGAAGTTCCAGGTCGGCGACCACGTGGTGGGCGCCTTCGGGGTCCAGGAGTACGCGGTGTCCGACGGCAAGGGGGCGCTCACCGTGGATCCCGCGCTCGCGCCGCTGTCGGCGTACCTCGGAGCGCTCGGGATGCCCGGGATGACGGCCTACTTCGGGCTACTGGAGGTCGGGGCGCTCAAGGAGGGCGAGACCGTGGTGGTCTCCGGCGCCGCCGGGGCCGTCGGCACCCTGGTCGGGCAGATCGCCAAGATCAAGGGCTGCCGGGTGGTCGGGATCGCCGGCGGTCCGGAGAAGTGCGCACTGCTGACCGACGAGCTCGGCTTCGACGCGGCGATCGACTACCACGCCGAGGACGTCCGCAAGGCGCTGCGCACCCACGCCCCGGACGGCATCGACGTCTACTTCGACAACGTCGGCGGCCCGATCCTGGACGCCGCGCTGACCCAGCTGGCGATGCACGCCCGCGTGGTGATCTGCGGCGCGATCAGCCAGTACAACAACGAGACCGCCGTGCAGGGCCCGTCCAACTATCTCTCACTGCTGGTGCGGCGGGCCCGCATGGAGGGCTTCGTGGTCTTCGACTACGCCCGCCGCTACGCGGAGGCGGCCGCCGAGCTCGCGGGCTGGATCGGCGACGGCCGGATCAAGGTCAAGGAGCACGTGGTCGAGGGCACCGTGGACGACTTCCCGGAGACCCTCTTGATGCTGTTCCGCGGCGAGAACACCGGCAAGCTGGTGCTGCGCCTGGCGTGACCGACTCCTCGGGCGGCCGCCGTCCCCGTGCGGCCGCCCAAGGCCGAACCTCGACGGACACGAAGAAGGTAC
>NZ_JBHTTU010000131.1:4982-12147 GCF_042794375.1 Kitasatospora sp. NPDC056531
CTTGGGACAGCTTCCTGGGACCCTTTTTGTGTTTTTCCCCGAGAAGAAACCACTGGAGTTTTGTTTCTCCCCTTGGTCCCCCCCCCCCCTTGCTCCCCCCCCCCCCCTTTCCCCCCCCCCGAGGCCGAACCTCGACGGACACGACGAAGGCACCGGTCTGGCACGGAAGTCGGGATGCCGGACCGGATCGTACGGCCCCGATGCCGACCCTGCGTAGGGTGCGCGGCCGTCGGCTGTCACACCGCTTGTAGGCCGCGGCAGGTCACACTTCCTCCGGCTCACCCGAACGGGCCAAGCGAGGTGTCCGTATCCGTCAGCCCCGGCCCAGGGCTCAGATGCCGGCCAGGACGGCGCGCAGCCGCTCGTCCTCGCGGATGATGCTGTCCGCGAGGCCGAAGCCGACGATGCGCCGGTCCCCCTCGGCGAGTTCGGCGACGCGCAGACGCTGGTGGGCGCTCAGGGCGGCGGCGCCGAGGGCCTGAAGGGCCTCGCAGGCGCCCGCGACGTCCGCTCCGGTCTCGGCGGAGTGGAGGGCCGCCTCGGCGAGCTGGTCGAGGTCGACGGTGTCGGGGTCGGCGACGTCCAGCAGGGCGAGGGCGGCGGCGGGCGCCTTCTCGGGTTCGGCGAGCAGGTGTTCCAGGCGCGGGACCAGTGGCCGGGCGGCCGCGCCGAGGTTCCTGACCGCGCGGAGCGCGCGGACGACGGTCCCGCGGTACCAGAGCTGGTTGCCGGCCGTACGGTCCAGGACGGAGGCGAGGATCGTGACGGCCTCCTCGGCGTCTCCGGCGATCTGCCAGAGGGCGGTGGCGATCGCGATGTCGAGGTCCAGCTGCGGGATGGTCGGCTCGGCGTCCTCGCTGACCGCCGCGCGCAGGGCGGGGAGCAGCCCGGCGGCGACCGCGCCCAGGTCGGCGGCGGCCCGGGCGGCCTCGGTGACCTCGCGCGGGACGGTCAGTCCCTCGGCGGCGGCGCGAAGCAGGACGGCGGTGTCGCCGGTGAGGGTGTGGTGGGCGCGGGCCGCGAGGAACCCGGTGGCGGCCCGCAGAACGGCACCGGCCCGCTCGCGCTCGGCCTGCGGGCTGTCGGCGGCGACGGCCGCGATGGCGGTGGCCGCGTACTGGCATCGGGGCAGCACGGCGTACAGCTCGACCAGCGCGGCGGCGGCCTGCGGCCCCCACCGGCGCAACAGGTGGACCAGGTCGATGGTCTCGTTGGTGCCGAGCCCGTCGGCGGCCAGCCGCGCGCGGACGGCGGTGAGTAGCGCCGGGTCGAAGGGGAAGGCGGGGCCGTGGTAGTCGCCCGCGGCGTCGAGTGCGCGGGGGCGCCGGTCCAGGTCCCGGGCCAGCATCGGGGCGGCCTGTCGGGGCGCGATGCGGACGAGTTCGGCCAGCGCCTGGTCGGCCGCCTCGTCGTCGGGTCGGGCGGCGAGTTCGGCGAGGACGGGCGCGGCCTCGGCGGCGGCCGGTCCGAGCTTGCCGAGCAGGGTCGACGCCGGGTGCTCGGCGGCGAGCGGGGCGATGGCCGGGACCAGCCGCTGGGGGGCGCTGCGGGAGAGGTAGCAGGCGTGGTCGGCCGCCGAGACCGCCTCGGCGCGCACCTCGGGGCGGGGGTTGCGCAGGGCGGCGTCCAGCAGCGCGAAGGCGCTCTCGCGGTCGGTCTCGGTCCCCCGGCCCAGCAGGCCGTCGACGACCGCGCGCAGTGCCGTGCGGCGATGCATGCCGTACCGGTCGACGGTGAGTTCACCCGAGGGCAACACGCCGAGAGCGGCGTGGAGGTGGGCGTCGGTCCACGGTTCCTGGGCGTCCAGGGCGACGTAGAGCGCTGCCAGTCGCAGCGGCGCGGGAGTGGACCCGCCGAGCAGCGCGCGGGCCTCGATGGTGGCACCGGAGAGGTCCACCCGGCCGAGGGCGACGAGCAGTTCGGCCCGGACGCCGGGGTCCGCCTCCGCCACCCAGCGGCTCCGCAGGGCGGCAGGGGCGGCCTCGGTGTCCCGGGTGTGGCCGACCGTCCAGGCGGCGAGCGACCGGACGTCCGCCTCCTCGTGCGCCAACAGCGGTATCAGCACCGGGATCTGGGCGGCCACAGCGACCCGGACGGCGCCCGGCGCGATCCCGCACTCGTCCTCGCTCTCGGCCAATCCGCCCAGCAGACAGAGGACTTCGGCCGCCCCGTACTCGGCGGCGGCGATCCGGGCGAGGTACGGGACGGCGTCCGCACTGGCGGGGAACACCGTGCCCTGGTGGAGGATGCACGAGTACAGCTCGGAGATCGCCTCCTCGGCGTCCCCGCCGCCCTCGGCGAGGGCGCGCAGCAGGTCGGGCAGGTCCTCGGCAGGACCGTAGGCGTGCGAGACGGAGGCCCAGGGGTGGGCGTCGAGGTCGGCGAGAGCGTCGGCGGGATCCATGGGCGTGATCTTCGCAGCCGGCTCTGACAGACTCCGCCGTCGATGCGACGTCTCACAGCCGCCGGGTGCGCAGCACGCCGGTCAGCATCGGCAGGGTGAACTCGCCGTGGGCGGTTTCCGGTCGACCGGCGAGGAACTCGCGGATCCGGCCCAACAGGGCGTCCCGTTCCCGCTCCGGCAGGACCAGCACCCCAGCGCGGGTCGCCAGGGTCGCGACCAGCGAGTCGGCGGTGCGGCGCTGCCCGTGCGCGAACTCGACCTGCTCCGACGAGCCGAACCGGGCGGGCCCGCCGTTCTTCGGAAGGTGCGCTCCGGCCGACTGGACGCGCCAACTGGCGGGCGTGTCACGCGGGCCGATGGCCGCGCTCCCGCTGGCCTCCGCGAGCCCGGCCACCCAGTCGACCCGGTCGTCCATCAGGTTCCACAGGCCGGCCAGGATGCCGCCGGGTGCGAGGACCCTGGCGATCTCCGGCCCCGCGACGGCCATGTCGAACCAGTGCATGGCGTTGCCGACCAGCACGGCGTCGACGGAGGCGTCCGGCAGCGGGATCGACTCGGCGCTGCCCGACAGGCCGCGGACGGTCGGCAGCGAACGACGCAGCTCGCTGAGCATCGCCGGGTCGGGCTCGACCGCGATGACCTCGGCGCCCATCGCGATCAGCGTGGTGGTCAGCTTGCCGGTTCCGGCGCCGAGGTCGAGCACGCGCGGGCCGGGTGCGGGTTCGAGCGCCCAGCGCACCGCGTCCTGCGCGTAGTCCGGACGGTGCTCGGCATAGGCGGCCGCCGCCGCGCCGAACGACGAGGCGTGGAGTAACTGTTCATCATGGTTCACCTTTGATCTCCCCGGATGCCCCCCGGCCTTCAGACCGGGGAGATGGGGGTCCCCCACCCTGAGGGTAGGGTCCTTGGCTCGGAGCCGCGAAGCGGCGGAGTGATCTCCGGACGTTCTGACGTGGGCCGTTTGTCAGTGCAGGTCGGTAGGTTGCTCTTATACACCTTCGATACTCCTATCGCATCTACCCGACGGCCGGCCAGCGTGCCGCGCTGGCCCGGACGTTCGGGTGTGCGCGGGTGGTGTACAACGACGCTCTCGCGGTGCGGAAGGAGGCCCGCAAGGGCGGCCTGGCGTACCCGATGTCAAGGCAGCCCGGTACGGTCGCCACATCGGCACCGTCCACCGCGCGTTCCCCTCCTCCCAGCTCTGCTCGGAGTGCGGACACCGCGACGGCCCCAAACCCCTCGCGGTCCGCGAGTGGGCCGGCGGTGCGTGTGGTGTGCGCCATGACCGTGACCTCAACGCTGCTCGCAACATCCTGGCCGCCGGGCAGGCGGACAGGCTGAACGCCCCTGGAGGGCCGGTCAGACCCGGCGTGGCGATCCCGCGCCGGGCACAGCCCGTCGAACGGGGAAGCCACCTCGGCGACCAGCGGACCACGGGTGACCGTGCCGCAGGCGCGGAAGGAATCCCCGCCCCTAGAGGACGGGGAGGATGTCAAGCTAACGGCGCCAGGGGAGGCCGGTGACCGTCTTCGCTATTTCGGCGGCGGGCATCCGATGGCGCCACCAGCGGGTCAGAGCCAGCCCCGCTCGTCGGCCACGCACAGGGCCTCGGTGCGGTTGCGGGTGTCGGTCTTGGCGATGGCGGAGGAGAAGTAGTTGCGGACCGTGCCCTCCGAGAGGTAGAGCTTTCCGGCGATCTCGGTGACCCCCGCGCCTGAGCGGGAGGCGTTCAACACGTCGCGCTCGCGGGCGGTGAGCGGGGAGGTGCCGGCCGCGAGGGTCGCGGCGGCGAGTTCCGGGTCCACCACCCGCTCCCCCATCGCGACCCGGCGGATGGCGTCGGCGAGCATCTCCGCCGGGGCGTCCTTCACCACGAAGCCGAGCGCGCCCGCCTCCATGGCGCGGCGCAGGTAGCCGCCGCGGCCGAAGGTGGTGAGGATGACGACCCGGCAGCCGGGGGCCTGCTGAGCGAGGACCGCTGCGGCCGCCAGGCCGTCCAGTCCGGGCATCTCGATGTCCAGCAGGGCGACGTCCGGGCGGTGCTCGCGGGCCGCCTCCGCGACCTGGTCGCCGCGTCCGACGGCGGCGACCACCTCGAAGTCGACCTCCAGGTCGAGCAGCGCGCGCAGCGCGGTGCGGACGAGTTCCTGGTCCTCGGCGAGCAGCAGGCGGATCGTCATGTCGTCCCTTCGGAGGCGGAATCGGAACCGGCGCCGGTATCGGACTGCGGGACGGTGACCAGCAGTCGCCACCCGCGCGGGCCGAGCGGGCCGGCCTCGACCGTACCGCCCGCCGCCGCGACCCGTTCCCGCAGACCGGTCAGGCCCTTGCCGCCCCCGACGCCGGCCCCGACTGCGCCACCGCCACCGCCCCCGCCACCGCCCGTACCGTCGTCGCGAATCTCCACCGAGGAGGCGGTGAGGGCCACCGAGCATCGGTCGGCCCGGGCGTGCCGGACCACATTGGTGATGCCCTCGCGCACCACCCAGCCGAACAGTTCGCGGTGCTCCGGCCCGACCGCGTCCGCAGCCCGGGGCAGGTCGGCCACCACCCCGGCGGCGCGCAGCAGTTCGCGGCCGCGGGCCACTTCTCCGGCCAGGCTCACCTCGCGGTAGCCGGTGACGGCGCCCCGCACGTCGGAGAGCGCCTGGCGGGACAGTGTCTCGACGGCCGCCATCTCCGCCACCGCGTGCTCCAGGTCCTTGCCCGCCAGGCGTTGAGCGAGCCGGGACTTGACGGTGATCGCGGTGAGCGAGTGCCCGAGCAGGTCGTGCAGGTCCCGGGCGATCCGGTTGCGTTCGGCCTCGGAGGCGAGCCGCGCGACCTCGGCCCGGGCGGCGACCAGCGCCTGGTTGGTGGCGGCGATCTCGGCGAAGGCGCCGCAGGTGAGCGCGGTGAACAGCAGGGCCAGCGCCTGGAATCCGCCGGGCCCGGTGTGCCAGGCGGGTACGGCCCAGGGCAGCAGCAGCGCGGCCAGTGTGCCGATGGCCACCGCCCGGGCGGCGTACTTCCGCCAGAGCACCGCGATCTCCGAGACGATCACGGTGGCGAGGTAGAAGGCGTCCCCGTGGGCGAACGGCAGTGCGGCGAGGAACAGGACGGTCATCACCACCAACAGCGGTTTGATCCACCTCCGTTGGTCGCGCGCGAGGGCGAGTGCCGTGAGCGCGTAGCAGAGGCAGAACGCGGCGACCACGGCGTACCCGGCGACCGCGGCCGCCCCGGAGACGTTGCCGGCCAGTGCCACGGCGGTGAGTGCAGGGAAGACCAGCATCCCGGTGCCCAACAGGAGCCGCCGCCAGCCCCCCGCCCACTGGTGGGCGGGCCTCGGCGCGGTCTCACGGTCGAGGTCGGTCACCCTCGAGTCCCCCTATCAGAGCGTGGCGAACAGCGTACGCAGCTGCCGTCCGTTGATCACCACGGCCACACCCAGCAGTGCGAGGCCGCACAGGCCCTGTTCGATCTTCATCCAGACCGGGAAGGTCCCCGGCACGGCGATGATCGCGACGATGGCGGCGATCATCACGACCGAGAGGATCCGCAGCCGCCGGAAGGCGCCGCGGGAGCCGCCCGCCGCGCGGACGGTGAGCAGCAGGGTGACGGCGGCGCTGGCCACGACGATGGTGCCGCGGATCCAGACCGCCTGGGTCACGACGTCGGTGTGGGAGCGGAGGGCGAAGGCGGCCGCCAGCGTCAGGACGCTGAGGCCGAGGTAGGCGGTCACGAACCGGCGGACGGTGCGGAAGGCCCGACAGGTGTCGGGGTGGTGCAGATCGGTTGCGGTCATGCCCTCATCGTGGCCGCGCGGGCGGCCCGCCCGGCAGTGTGCTGGTTCACCGCCGCACCATGACAATTGTCAGTCCCCCAGCTCAGTCCCCCAGCTCAGTCCCCCGACTCAGTCCCCTGCCCCCGGCGAGGGCTGGTTCAAGGCGATCCGCGCCTTGTCCTCGGCGGTGGCGGCGGCCTCGGAGGGCGACGCCGTGCGCAGGGTGTTGGCGAGTCCGGGATCGGTCGGCACGATGGCGGCGTTCATGCCGGCCTTCCGCAGGAACAGCTTGTCGACCTCGGACGTGACCAACCTGGCTCCACCGACTCCGGTCAGCGCCGCTCCCACCAGGGCGGTGACGGTCAGGGCCGCCGGAGCTTCGGTCGGCGGATGCGCGCCGAGGATGACGGTGTCCTTGAGCGGGCCGTACAGTCCCCAGCTGACGACGGCCCCGAAGGCTCCCAGGAGGACGTTCCCGAGGAATCCCGGCTGGAGGATGCCGCGCTTCATCCATGGAATGGCGAGCTTGTTGTCGCTCAGCAGTGCGTTGACCAGGCCGCCGAGACCGCCGGCACCCCCGACGCAGCCCAGGATCTCCCACACCGAGGCGGAGGACGACGCTGTCGCCGTCAGAGACGCGAGAAGAGACATCACGACTCCGTTGGGAGGCATGTTCCGGTGGATCCCCGGAGCCGGCGGGCGGGACCGGGAGCGACCCCCAATGTCCCACCTGCTGCTGGGTGGTCAAAGCCGGACGGGCCATCCGGCGTAACCGGACGGCCGGGCCCGACTTCGCGTCAGTCCAGCAGGCGCACCATGTGCAGCTTGGCCATCGCCCGCCCGTCCACCAGGACGGCCCGCGGCTCCCGACCCCACACCTCGAACCCGCAGGAGGCGTAGAGCCGCAGCGCCGGTTCGTTGCCCTCCGAGACGGTCAGCAGCACCTGGCGCAGCCGCCCGTCCTCGGCGGCCGTCGCGAGCACCCGCCCGACCAG
>NZ_JBHTTU010000132.1:0-11914 GCF_042794375.1 Kitasatospora sp. NPDC056531
GAGTAAGCTGCTCGGGGGGCGCGGTCATGGCCGTTATTGGCACCGGGATGCCCGGGCCCGAGCCTCAGCCCGCGTCGGCTCCGACGCGGGCCGACGAGCCGGAGGCCACCCCGCTCGTCCGGCACCTGGCCGAGGAGAGCGGGGTGGACCTCGCCGCCGTGCACGGGACCGGTCCCGGAGGGCGGATCACCCGGGCGGATGTCCTGGCCGAAGTGCCGCCCGGCCCGACGGGGAAGCGGCGGGCCGCGTCACGGAGTCCCGCCGCCAGTGCGCAGGCACCGCAGCCCGGGGCTCGGGTCCGGGCGACGCCGCTGGCCCGCCGCGTCGCGGCGGAAGCCGGGATCGACCTCGCCACGGTGACCGGCACGGGCGCGGACGGAGCGGTGCGGGTGTCGGACGTACGGGCCGCCGCCGGCAGGCCGCCTTCAGCCGCGCCCCCGGAGTCCGCGCCGAAGCGTGCCGTCGAGGGCCGGCAGCAGGCGATGCGCCGGGCCGTCGGCGACCTGATGGCCCGCTCCAAACGTGAGGTCCCGCACTACTACCTCTCCACCACCGTCGACCTCTCCACCGCGGTCGGCTGGCTGCGTGAACGCAATCGTCAACTCCCGGTTTCCGAACGGCTGGTGCCCGCGGCCCTGCTGCTCAAGGCTGCCGCCCTGGCGGCCCGGGAGGTACCGCAGCTGAACGGCTTCTGGGCCGACGGCGGCTTCGTTCCAGCGCCTGCGGTCCACCTCGGTGTGGCCGTCGCCCTGCGTGGCGGCGGGCTGGTCGCGCCAGCCATCCACGACGCCGCCGACCTGTCGTCGGCCGAGCTGATGGCACGGCTGCGGGACCTGGTGGCCCGGGCGCGCGCCGGGCGGCTGCGCGGCTCCGAGACCTCCGACCCGACGATCACCGTCACGAGCCTGGGAGACCAGGGGGTGGAGGCCGTCTTCGGCGTCATCTACCCGCCGCAGGTCGCGCTCGTGGGTCTCGGCAAGGTCGTCGAACGCCCCTGGGCCGTCGACGGCATGCTCGGCGTCCGCCCGGTGGTCACCGCCACCCTCTCCGCAGACCACCGTGCCAGCGACGGGGCGACCGGCGCCCGCTACCTGGCGGCGCTCGACCGACTGCTGCAGAAACCGGAGGAGCTGTGAACCATGACCAGGCCCGGGCCCTCCTCCAGGCCGTGCTGACCGAGATCGTCCCGGACGCCGACTTCGAACGGATCGGACCGGACACCAACCTCAGGGAGGCGCTGGAACTCGATTCCATCGACTTCCTCACCCTCGTCGAGCGGCTGTCCGAACGGGCGGGGTGCCGTATCGACGAGGACGACTACCCGCGCCTGACCACCCTCGCGGACGGCGCGGCCCTCCTGGCCGAGCGCACCTGAGCGCGCGGCCGGACGCCGCTCGGCCCCGTCGCCGGGGTCGTCCAGCCCTATGGACGGCGGTGCGGGGCGAGCGAGCCTGGCCGTGAGGGGCGGCACGGCGGAGCCGCCGGTGCCAGGCCGGGGCGGCGGTTACGAGGGTGGTGTGTGTCGGGGCCGCGGGCGTACGACCGCGATCGGGCAGATGCCGTAGTGGAGGAGGCCGTGGCTGACCGAGCCGAGGGCCAAGCCGTGGAAGCCGCCCTTTCCGCGCGAGCCGACCACGGCGAGGTCCGCCCGGTCGGAGGCACGGACGAGTTCGGCGACCGGTTTCCCACGGACCAGGGTCGTCTCGACCTCGACGCCGGGATACCGCTGCCGGAGGGGTGCGAGCTGGTCATCGAGCTGGCGCCGATGGTCGGATTCCACCGCGTCCGGAGAGGGCCCGGCCTCGGATGGTTCCGGCGTGATGGGCATGCTCCAGGCCCGCAGGGCGTGGACCCGGTCGCCGCGCAGGGACGCCTCCTCGAAGGCGAACTCCAGAGCGGCGGCCGAGTGCTCGGAACCGTCGGTACCAACGAGGACCTGCCCGTGGCCCGTGGTGATCGCGCCGACCACGACCACCGGGCAGGCGGCGTGGCCGGCGACCTGCAGGCTGACGGAGCCCATCAGCAGATTGCCCAGTCCTCCTTCGCTGCGAGCGCCGAGTACCATGCAGCGCGCCCGCTCGGACGCGTCGCGGAGCACCTCGGCCGGGGAGCCCGGGACCTGGTCGGATTCCACTTCGAGGCCCGGATGGCTCTCCTTGGCGATCGCCACCGCCTCGGCCAGGATCTCCGCGCCACGGCGACTGAGGCCCTGGGCGCGCCCCGGAGGGAAGAAGGGGAAGTCGGCCTCCCAGCCCGGAAGCACGTGGGCGATCAGCAACGGGCACCCGCGCCGCGCCGCGTCGCCCGCGGCCCACACCAGAGCACGCAGACTCCGCTCGGAGCCGTCCACTCCCACCACCACGGGATCAGTCATCATTCCTCCTGCCCCCGGACATTCGCTCCCGGCAGGGTCGCGCTCGCGGGATGCAGCAGCATCCCGGCCGCCGCGACCGCGCACCCGTCACAGCGGGCGCACATCCCATGCCGGACACCGCTTCCACCACCCCCCTCCAGGCTCCGCCCCGGGGGCGGAGCCTGCCACAGGAGAGCGAACACCGACCCCGCCACCTCTTGGCCCTTCGCGTGCTTTGCTGCGGCGAGACGCCGAGCCGCAGCTTGCCTCCCGCCGGGCTCACGCCAGTGGCCGCCGACCACGCCGCTGCCCAAGCTCGAACGGAAGGCTCGCGTGCTCACACCAGCCACCGGCTGCTCTCACAGAGGCAAGCCACGACCGAACGACCTTGCCATGGAAATGCCTGTCATCACCTCGCTCTGGCCAGCCACGGCCCCGGACGGCCGGAGCGATGATCCGAGGGCACCATGAATTGCACGGCCGTTGCCCGACGAACCCCGCCGTTCGGGAGGCGGACGGGCCGGTTCGGACGGGCCCGGCCGTCGGCAGGCCCTGCCCTCGGTCGGGCTGGCACGCTGGAACGGAGTGCTGGACCTGCCCCACCTTCACGAGGTCCAGCGGCTCGTTGCCGCACTCGCCGAACTGGGGGAGGACGTGAGCCGCACCCGGCCCGCCCTCTACGGAGCGGCCGGATTCAGCGCGCGTCTGCGGTCTGTCGAAGCCCAGACGAGCTGATCCTGGTCGACCTTCCGCGTCTCTACTTCGGCACCCAGGACCTGACCTCACGCGGAGGACCCCGAACGTCCTGGCCGGGAGGGCCGAACCGTGGAACGCAACCGCTATGCGGACCTCCTGCGCGTGGGGGCGATCGGCACGGTTGTTCTGGGCCACTGGCTGCTGACGAACCCCACCTACCGCAACGGGCAGCTCTCGGGCCAGGACGCGCTGCAATACGTGGCCTGGGGGCGCTGGCTCACCCTGCTCTTCCAGGTGATGCCGGCTGTCTTCCTGGTCGGCGGCTTCGCCAACGCGGCCTCCTGGACCGAGCACCACGAACACGGCGGGGACTGGGCGGGCTGGGTGCGCCGACGCGCCCTTCGGCTGCTGTGGCCCGTCACGGTGTACCTGGCCGCGGTCTTCCTCGGGGTCAGCGCAGCCCGGGCGAGCGGCGTCGGCACGAGCGAACTGGCGCGGACCGGTTGGTACATCGCCCTGCACCTGTGGTTCCTGCCGGTCTACCTGCTGCTGATCGCCCTCACTCCCGTGCTCCTCGCCGCGCATCACCGATGGGGCTTGCGGGTGCCCGTCGTGATGGCCATCGCCGCCGCGGCCGTGGATCTGGCGGTCCTGGGCCCGCGTCTGCCGGTGGTCGGCTTCGCCAACTACCTGCTGGTGTGGGGCTCCATGCACCAGTGGGGATTCGCCTGGCACGACGGTCGCCTCACCCGCGGCCGGCGCCCGTTCGTGATGGCCGCGGCCGGTGCGGTCATCCTCGCGGGCCTGCTGGCCTGGGGCCCGTTCCCGGTGGACATGGTCGGCACCGGCCGCCGCGCCGGCAACACCACGCCGCCGTCCATCGCCCTGCTCGCCTTCGCCGCCGCCCAGTGCGGCCTCCTGCTGGCGGCACAGCCCGCCGGGCGGCGCCTGGTCGCCACCGCGAAGCGGCAGGACCGGATCGCCCGCCTCAACCGGGCGGTGATGACGCTCTACCTGTGGCATCCCGTCCCGGTGGTGATCGTCGCGATCACGCTCTACCCGGCCGGCATCGTGCCCCAGGCCGCTGTCGGCTCCTGGCAGTGGTGGGCACTGCGTCCGCTCTGGATCGCCGTCCTGGCCCTGCTGCTCGTCCCCTTGGCCCTGGCCGTGCAACGGGCGCAGCGACCGCTGCGCCGCCTCGCCGCCGACCCGGTACGTGGCGGGCGCAGGTCGGCCGTTCTGCTCGCCTGCGGCCTGGCCGTGATCCTGCCCGCTCTGGCCCGACTGGCCGTCAACGGCTTCGCCCCGGCCGGGCACCCTGCCGGGGCCGTCCTCGCCCTGTACGTCGGCGGGCTTCTGCTGGTCCTGTTCTCCCGCCGATACCGTCCTCGGCTGGGTCGGCCCCGGCGGGTCGGCCTCAGGGCGCAGGGTTCGACACCGGGGCGAGGTGGGCGGTGAACCACCGCGCTGCCAGGTCGGCGGCCTCTTCGAGGGCCCCGGGTTCCTCGAACAGGTGGGTGGCGCCCGGGACGATGGCGAGTTGGTTCTCACAGTGCAGCCGGGCCTGGGCCTGCTGGTTGAGGTCGAGGACCGCGTGGTCGTCACCGCCGACGATGAGCAGGGTGGGCGCGGTGACGCCCGGCAGGCGGGGGCCCGCGAGGTCCGGCCGCCCGCCGCGGGAGACGACCGCCCGGGCCGGGGAGTCCGGTTCCGCCGCCGCCCACAGCGCCGCGGCGGCTCCGGTGCTGGCACCGAAGTAGCCGATCGCGAGGTCGCCGGTGTCGTCCCGGCCGAGCAGCCACCGGGTGGCGTCGGTCAGGCGGTGGGCGAGCAGGGCGGTGTCGAAGACGTTCGCCCGGTCGAAGGCCTCCTCCTCGGTGAGCAGGTCGAACAGCAGGGTGGCAAGACCCGCCCGGTTCAGCTCGCCCGCGACGAACCGGTTGCGCGGGCTGTGCCGACTACTGCCACTACCGTGGGCGAACACCACGATCCCGACTGCCCCTTCGAGTACGGTCAGCTGCCCGCCGAGCCGTACCGGGCCGGCGTACACGATCACCTCCGGATCGGAGGTCCTCACCGCAGGGGGCCGTGCGGGGTGGCGCGAAGCGGGGCCGGGCGGCCTGTCACCGCTCATCCGGGCGGCGGCCTCGTCCAGGCAGGCGGTCACCTCGGCGTCGGTGGCCTGCGCGAAGTCCTCGTAGAACTGGCCGATCCCGTAGAACTCCCCGGGCGTCGACAGCGCCACCAGCTCGTCCGCCGCGTCCACCAGCCCGCGGGTCCAGCCGGCCGGGGCGACGGGGACGGCGAGCGCGACCCGGGCCGCGCCCAGGTTCCTGGCGATCAGGCACGCCGCGAGAGCGGTCGAACCGGTTGCGACCCCGTCGTCCACCACGACCGCCGTACGGCCGGTGAGCTCGGCGCAGGGCCGGTCACCCCGGTACCGCCGTGCCCTGCGGTCCAGCTCGACCCGCTCCCGCGCCTCCACGGCGGCCAGGTCCTCCTCTGAGATCCGTGTCGCCCGCATCACCGCCTCGTTGACGATGCGCACGCCGCCCTCGCCGATTGCGCCCATGCCCAGTTCCGGCTGGAACGGCACGCCGAGCTTGCGCACCACGATCACGTCCAGCGGTGCGTGCAGCACCTTCGCGACCTCGGCTGCCACCGGTACGCCACCGCGGGGAAGCCCGAGGACGACCACGTCCCCGCCCACGAGGTGCCTGACCCGCTCGGCCAGGCGACGGCCCGCGTCCACACGGTCGACGAAGTACATGACCCGCCCTCCTCCGGATCCGCGGAAATACGGCTGCACCCGGGCATCCGCTCCCAGCCGCTCCCCACGATCCTCCTTCCAGCAGGTCCGCGCGAACGGCGGAGCCAGCGGGCCGTCCGCCTCCGCCGACCCGTCGGACCTGGGCACGCCCTCTTGGCCCCGCACGAGCGGCGCACTGCCGACGCACCTGCACGACGTCGTCGCCCGCGAGGTGACGGACTCCGTCGAGGAACTGCGACGGTAGGTCGGCGAGCCGTTCGTCGAGGTTGAAGTCCACTGCGTCCCTGTCGTTGTCGTACCGCCCGAACCGCCCGCCGCACCGGCGTGAACAGGCTGCGTGAGCGGCAGTCGGGACAGCCGACCCGCCCGTCGTCCGGTCTGAATGACGCTGCCGGAACGATGGGACGGACCATCGGCCGGATGGTCTTCGTTGGCGTGGGTCCAACCCGGACAAGGTCCATCACCGTTCCGGCATGGGCCCACTGGCTCATGCCGGGACAGCTCCGCTGGGCCACGATGAGAAGCAGTTGGACTGACGCCTCGGTCAGCGTGAGGAGGCGGCTGCCAGGCCGGCATCCACCACGCGCCCTGCCCGCTGGCCGTCATCCCCACGACTGAGCAGCGGGGCCCGCGCCCGCGAAGGAGCGACAACCATGCACCGCACCGTCCAGGACGTGATGACCCAGGAGGTGGTCGTCGCGCACCGTGACACCGCCTTCAAAGAGATCGCCGATCTGCTCGATCGCAACGACATCAGCGCCGTCCCGGTCATCGACGACGCCAACCATCCGGTCGGCATCGTCTCCGAAGCCGACCTTATCCGCGCGCAGGCCCGCCAACCGGGCGCCACCGGCCGCCCCGAGGCCCGCTGGCTCCCTCCTCACGGCAGGTTCCGCGCCGAGGCCGAGAACGCCGACACCCTGATGAGCAGCCCGGTCGTCACGGCACGGCCCGAATGGACCCTGGTGGAGGCCGCCCGGCTGATGGACCGTCGAAACGTCAAGCACCTGCCGGTGACCGACCGTGACGGTCGTCTGGTCGGCATCCTCAGCCGCCGTGACCTGCTGCGGCCGTTCCTGCGCCCGGACGACATGCTGCGACGCGAGATCGTCGAGGACGTCCTCGACCGCACGCTCTGGCTCCCGCCCGACGCCGTCGACGCCACCGTCGACAACGGCGTCGTCACCCTGACCGGCACGGTCGAACGCAAAAGCCTGGTCCCCGTCATCGAGCGCCTCTGCCACGCCGTCGACGGAGTCGTGGCCGTTCACCAAACGCTCCACTACACCTCCGACGACAGCCACATCGACGTCAGCGCCGCCGAAACACGCGGCATGCCCAGACCGCACTCCGCGACCCACCCACCGAAGTGATCGTGCAGACCGGGAGGCATGGTGACCTTCCCGGCCCGCGGCTCGTCCGGACAGTGCCTGCGTCTGACGCTGCCGGGCGTGGGGGGCCATGACCCCCCCGCTACGCGCCCGCTGGCCTGCTGCTGCGCGACAGGCAGAGTGCCGTGGGCTCGGCCGCGCCCGCATCCGGCGAAAGACGGATGTGGGTGGACGCGTCGTGCTCGCCTGTCGCCTGGTACCGGCCGGGCACTCACGTGGCTCGGACGGTCCGGCGCGTCCGGTTCAGGGCACCCCGGTCCGGCGCTCCTGCCGGTGCGGCGGGAGGCCGGGCAGCAGGAGGTGCGGCCCGCCGGACGGCGCCGGGCGCTCGACCGGAGCCGTCCACCGGACCGGCTGCCGACCGGCGAACGCGGCAACCAGGTCGCAGGCCGTGACCAGGCCCGCCAGACGCCCGTGTTCGTCGGCCACGACAAGTGCGTCGACGCCGGTCAGGCTGAGGACGACCGCTGCGCGGTGCAGCGTGTCACCGGGGTGGACCTGAGCGGGGCGGTGGCCCTGGATCAGCTCGCGGACAGTCGTGTGCGACAGCGCGGTGGTTGGAGCGGCACAGGCGACCGCGAGGTCGGCCCGATCCAGCAGGCCCATGCAGCGGCCGTCGGAGCGCACGACCGGGAGGTGCCGGTACCCGGAGCGTTCCAGCAGTTCCCATGCGATCAGCACGCTCTCGTCCTCGGTGACGGCGTACAGCGCGGTGCACATCAGCTCGGCCACCGTCCGTGTGCCGGAGGGCGTCTCCGCGTGGGCCTGAGGATTCATGGGCATCTCCATCCCTTGTGACGGCACCCGGTACGCCTCGGCGGTCTCCTCGAAGCGCTCCTGCGCGTCGGGCTCGCCGCTGCAGTCCGGGTGGTACCAGCGCGCGAGATCCCGGAAGGCCCGCTTCAGCGTCTTCTGGTCGGCGTCGGGCGGGACCCCCAGGATCGCGTAATAGTCCCTGTGGCCGGTCGTCGCCATGACCCCAGGCTCGCTCGCCGACGCCATGACGGATAGGGGCCCACCGGCCCCATGCCCGGACAGCCAGCCGCCGGCTGGACGGCCGCCGCCATGACCGCCGGGGCCGTCTCACTCCTGTGCCTGGCCGCCTGGAAGGGCTCGGTCGGCGTGCTGGACCACCACCGCTACGCCCAGTGGGACATGGAGTGGAACCAGGTCGAACCGCGCTGGTCCAAGCGACTCCCCGACTGAGCGAATCGGCGCGGCCGGTGATCCGAACCGTCGCCGCCCTGGTCCTGCCCGGGACGGCGCCGTGGCTGGGGGAGCCCAGCACAACAGAAGGAGGACTCTGTCCGCTTCTTGCGGAACACGATCGCACGGTTCGCGACGCTCAACGCCGCTGCTCCGCATCTCGACCCGGAGTCCTTCTTCCACTTATATGATCCCCGTTTCCCCCTCCGGAAAACCAGATCCGGCCCGGCCGGGCGGGGCCGACCGGCCTATGAAGGCCAGGGCGTTCGCCGCTGCCCGCGCCTGAGCCGCATGACACGCTGGTGTGCAGAAGGGCTTGCCGGAAGAGACGGCGAGCCGGCGCCCTGACGGCCGGACATCGAAGAGTCTGACCACCGGGAGGATGCGATGACCATCCCGCGGATCTTGTCGGGCACTGCCCATCCCGCACTCGGCGACGCCGTCTCGGAGGCACTTGGCACCGAGCCGGTCGAGTGCGAGGTGGAACGCTTCCCCGACGGCGAACTGCAGCCCGTCGTCGGCCACGTGCGGGGCGAGGACGTGTACGTGGTCCAGCCCACTGGACCCGAGGTGAACGAGCACCTCGTCGAGCTCCTGCTGCTCCTGGACGCCTGCCGCCGCGCGGGCGCGCAACGGGTCACCGCCGTGGTGCCGTACTTCGGCTACGCCCGGCAGGACCGCCGGGCCCGGGCCGGGCAGTCGGTCGGCGCCCGGGTCGCGCTCGACGCACTGGCGGCGGCCGGCGCCGACCGGCTGGTCGTGGTCGACCCGCACACCCCGGCCCTCGAAGCGATGAGTTCCATCCCCGTGGAGTCACTGACCGCAGTGCCGCTCCTCGCCGGCACCCTGGCTGAGCGCACGCCCCCAGCCGCCGTGGTGGTCTCGCCCGACCTCGGTGCCGTCGAACTCGCCGAGCGCTACGGCGCGTTGCTCGGCCGACCGGTCACCGTCGTCCGTAAGACCCGCTTGTCCGGCAGCGCCGTACAGGCCGAGGAGATCGTCGGCGACGTCGCAGGCCAGCCCATTCTGGTCGTCGACGACATGATCAGCAGCGGCGGCACGATCGAGGCGGCCGTCCAGGTCCTGCTGGCCCACGGCGCGGCGCCCGACATCACCGTCGCCGCCACCCACCCGCTGCTCGTGGACCGGGCCCCCGCCCGGCTCGCGCGCCTCCCGATCAGTCTGCTGCTGGTCACCAACACCGTTCCCCCGGGCCGCATCCGCACCCTGCCCCACCGCGTGCGGTCCGTGGCGCCGCTCCTTGCCGAGGCCGTCGCGCTGCTGCACAGCGGGGAGCCGCTGGACACCCTCCTGATACGTGCCTGATCCAACGGTCGTGGCCATGAGCCGCAGGGGCTCCTCGGCCCCGGACCGGCGACCGCCGTAGGCCGCCGTACGACAAGGTCCCACGTCCACCGGATCAAGGCGGGAAGCCGTACTCGCCGTGGAGGCGGACGAACCTCGCCGCGATGAGCACCCGCTCGCGTTCCAGCCCCGCGGCCGTCCGCCGGAAAGCCACGACGTCCTCCCGGCCGCCCGGCCTGATGGGCTGGACGAGACGGCCACCGGGCCGGAGCTGCTCGACGAGCGGTGGGGGAACATCGGGATGCGCGGCCGACACCAATACGGCGTCGTACGGGGCACGCCCGGGCACTCCTTCGCTGCCGTCCCCGACGAACAGCTCGACATTGGTGACACCCTGCCGGTCGAGGTTCTGCCTTGCCTGTGCGGCCAGGTCCGACCACAGCTCGATGCTCACCACGTCGGCCGCGAGGCGCGCCAGCAGAGCCGTCTGGAAGCCGAGACCGGTGCCCACTTCGAGAACGTGCTCGTCACCGATGAGGGCGAGGCCCTCGATCATCGCCGCGGACAGCGACGGCTGTGTGGTCACCAGCCCGTGCGGGATCGGGACCGGCGTGTCCTGGTACGCGATTCCCTCCTGCCAGGCCGGGACGAACCCCGCGCGCGGGATCGCACGAATCGCACCGAGCAGCCGCTCGTCGCGGACACCGGCTGCACGCGCCGCGCGCACCAGATCCTCCGGGCAAGCCCCGCTCATCTTTCCTCCCGCTCCGAACTCGGAACCGAGTGCTGGTTCTTGACAGCGCCCAGCGGCACAGGGAGGGCGAGGGCGAACCGCCTCGGGCACCTCCGCGGAGAGCAGCGTCTCCGGTGTCGTCGAGCGCCGCAGTTCCTCGGAGACACTGTCCATCCGCTACCCGACGGGCGCGGTGAGCGGGCCGAGCCCCGACGGCTGCTGCGTCGCCCCGCGCGCTCGGTCTGCCCGGACCGTGGACCACGCCGCTCCGTCCTTCCAGGCTCGTTCCGTGCTCCACAGCGGGCAACCCCCTTCGCCACGGTGGCTCGACCGGGACCGTCGCACCGCTCACACCACACGCCCGATTCCGACGAATGGCCCGGATGCGCAAGGCCCATGGCGCGGACGACCCTGGAGGAGAGGGCTCCCGTCCGTGGGGCGGCGGGCGGCTGATACCCGGCCCGGGCGGGTTGATGTCGTCGGCGCGGTACCACGTCGGTCCGCCGTACCGAGCCGGGGCCCGCTTGCCGGGACCCACGCACCACACGACCCCGGGACTCGCACCTACGAAGGGACGGCGGTCATGGTCACTGCACGCGACATCATGCACACCGGGGCGGCCTGTGTGCAGGAGAGCGAGACGCTGGAGGCGGCGGCGCGGCGGATGCGTGAACTGGACGTCGGAGCCCTGCCGATCTGTGGCGCCGACGACCGGCTGCACGGGATCGTCACCGACCGCGACATCGTGGTGAAGTGCCTCGCCGAGGGCCGGGACCCCAGGACCACGACCGCGGGCGAACTCGCCCAGGGCAAGCCGGTCACCGTCGACGCCGACGCGGACCAGGGCGAGGTCCTGCGGCTCATGGAGGAGCACCGGATCCACCGCCTGCCGGTCATCGAGGCCCACCGGCTGGTCGGCATCATCAGCGAGGCCGACATCGCCCGGCACCTGGACCGGCACGAGATCGCCGAGTTCGTCGAAGCCGTCTGCGTGCCCCGCCAGAGCCTTCCGTAACCGCCCGTTGGCTGCGGACCGCACACACAGAACCGAACCGCCGCGCGACAGCGGCGGATACGCCGTCACACGGAGGTACGACGATCACGGTGGCCCCATGTCCCAAGCGCAGCGATGCGCTGTCGCGCTTCTGGCAGAAGGCCCCGGTCAGCACCTGCCTCCACGGTCTCCTCCGCCGGTCCGGTGGACGTGGGGAGTGGGCCGGCGCCAACGGCCGTGTGCCGGTCCACCCTTGTGCCCGGCATGGTGCCGTGACGGGCACGCATGGCGGGGTAGGAGGTGGACGCTGAGGGCCGCGCAGAACAGGGAGACGAGCAGGATCTGGCTGCGCTCCGGAACGCCGATGAGACGCGATCCGGTCAGCACCGTCGTGACCTCCCCGAGGCCCAGGGCTGCCACCGCCAGCCCGCTCGCCAACGTGAACGTGCCGAGCCGGTGATGGCCC
>NZ_JBHTTU010000133.1:0-3934 GCF_042794375.1 Kitasatospora sp. NPDC056531
CACGAGGCGATCTACCAGTCCCTTTACATCCAGGGCCGCGGCGGGCTCAAGCGCGAGCTGACAGCCTGCCTGCGTACCGGCCGAGCCCTGCGGGTCCCCCGGGCCCGGACCCAGGGGCGGGGCAAGAACTTCGTCACCGAGGAGGTGCTCATCAGCCAACGCCCCGCCGACGCCAACGACCGTGCGATTCCCGGACATTGGGAGGGGGATCTCATCATCGGCCTGGACAGCTCCGCGATCGGCACCCTGGTGGAGCGCACCACCCGGTACACGATGCTGCTGCACCTGCCGCCCATGGACGGCCACGGCGGACCACGCGCCAAGAACGGCCCAGCCCTCGCCGGGCACGGCGCCGAAGCCGTCCGCGACGCCATCGCCACCACGATCACGGACCTCCCCGAGCACCTGCGCAGATCACTGACCTGGGACCAGGGCGCCGAGATGGCCCAGCACGCCCAACTACGCATCGACACCGGGCTGCAGATCTACTTCGCCGACCCGCACAGCCCCTGGCAACGCGGCACCAACGAGAACACCAACGGCCTCCTTCGTCAGTACTTCCCGAAGGGAACCGACCTCAGCAGGCACACTCGTGGCGACCTCGACGCTGTCGCCACAGCACTCAACAGCCGCCCTCGTAAGACACTGGGGTGGAGGACACCCGCCGAAGTCTTCAACGAGCAGCTACTGTTGATCCAACAGGGTGCTGTTGTTGCAACGACTGGTTGAACCTGGGGAGTACAGCAGCGAGGCCTACAACAACCTGTGCGACCGCCTCGGCGTCGTCCAGTCCATGGGGCGCGTCGGGTCGGCCCTCGACAACGCCGCCGCCGAGAGCTTCCACTCCACGATCAAGGTCGAGTACATCCACCGGCACCGCTTCGCCACCCGGGCCGAAGCCCAGATCAAGATCGCGACCTGGATCACGGGCTTCTACAACATCCGGCGCAGGCACAGCGCGGCTGGCGGCCTGCCACCGGTCGAGTTCGAACGGATCATCAGCAAGGCACGAGCCGAGGCCCATCAGGAGGCCAAGGCCGCATAGCGGAAGACTCCACGATTACAGGGGATTGACAGTGCCCAGCGTCCCCCCTCGGTGAACGCGGCAGCCAACAGCCGCTGCACCGGATCCTGCGAGAACTCTCCCTGTCCGAACCATCGCCGTAGCCGCGAGGTGTCGGTGGACAGCCGCTGCCCAATCGCCGCCCGACACCGGTTTTCGGGCGCCTGGTGAAGCGGAACCTGAGAGCTTCACTAGCGGAATCTGAAGTTTCCGCCGGATGGCGCACCAAGTGCCGAAAGCCGTCTATGTTCATTCTCGCCCGGTCAGCGACAGGGCAACTCGTAAGCCATTCCTAGCATTTGACGGCATGTCCGTGGCCTGCTCGGCGCGCTTGCGAGGACCGGTCCCCGCAGCGCGCGATCCCGACATTCGTCGCTGCCCGTCCATGAACAAAACAGGAGTGTTCACCGTGACCCGAAACGCACCCCGACACCGCACTGCCAAGGCCCGGATCGCGATCGTGACGACGCTGCTTGCTGCGGTGCTTGGCTCGTCCGTCTCGGTGGCCGAGGCAGCGCCGGCCGACGCGTCCTTCCCGCACTACGACCACGCCAGGCACTCCAACGAGATCTGGGGCGGCTACAGCGACACCGGCGGCAGGTTCACGTCGGTCAGCGCCGACTGGACGGTGCCGGGTCTGGACTGCACGGCGACCCCGAGCAGCGCGGTCTCGCCCTGGGTCGGCCTCGACGGCTTCGACTCGCCCACCGTCGAGCAGATAGGCTTCGACCAGGACTGTCGCCACGGGAAGGCCGAATACCACCCGTGGGTGGAGATGTACCCGGCGGGCCCGAACTACTTCACAGAGACGATGCGGGCCGGTGACACCATCAAGGCGTCCGTGAGCGTGACGGGCACGTCCTTCACCCTGACGGAGTCCGATACCACCCAGGGCTGGTCCAAGACCTTCCACAGGACCGGCACCGCCGAGCTTGACTCCGCCGAGGTGATACTTGAGGACCTCGGCAACAAAATTCCGGCCGTCGCCAACTTCGGCAAGATCACGTTCAGGAACGCGACCGCGAACGGCGTGCCACTCGCGAGCGTGGGCACTCCCAACTCCAGCGACCTCGAACGAGGCAGCACCCCCTTGACCCACAACTCCAAGCTCAGCGCGGGCCAGTTCACCATCACCTGGCTCCGCGCCTGATCCGCCGCTCAAACTCGGTACGAGAACCGCCCGCCGCTCGGCCGGCGGGCGGTTCGGCCCTCTGTGGGAATCGGGCGACAGAGTCCCACAGGGCGTCGACGGCGGCTGAATTCACCCGGTGCCGAGAAAATCGCCAGGCCGCCGTCAGTCGGCCCGCCCGCTACCCAAACGCGCCTGGATGAACATCCGCCGCTCCTGGGCCGAATTCCTCGACGACTACCCGCTCCTGCTCGGCCCGTCGTTCACCGAACCGCCCGTCGAACCGGGGCTGGAGTCGCGCGACCGGGCCGGGCGGGACCGCGTCGCGTCGGGAATGCGCCTGTGTACCGTGACCAGCTTCGTGGGCGTGCCTGGGGTGGCCGTGCCGACCGGGATGGCCGACGGGCTGCCGTCCGGAGTGCAGATCGTCGGGCGCGCGTTGACGCGCTGCTCGACCTCGAGGACGCGGGCAAGGCGCGCCCGGACGGCTGGGCGAGGGGCCGCAAGCTCTGGTGCCTGACCAGGGCTGGCCACAAGGAGGCTGCCGGTTTCCTGCCGCCGGGCACGAAGCTGTCCGCCGTCCGGGAGGTGGAGAGTGCCGGCTATGACGAGCACGCCCTGGACGTCGTCGCCACTGCCGGACACCTCACCCGCGCCGGCCACGGCTCGCCGCTCACCGCGCTGACGTACCGGTCCGGCAGGCGGTCAGTGTGGCGGGAACGCGGCGTGCGGAGTCGTGCAGTGCGCCCCGCGCGGTGCAAGTTCTGTGGTCGGAGCGACTGTTGGGTGTGGTGGTGTTCCGAACGTTGGTTCATACGGGTTATTCGCTCGGGAGGGTATGGCCTTGGCCGGCCGGTGTGGTTGTAATGGCGGTGACCGACTGTGGGGTGCCCATTCCCCTGTCGGGGCGTCGGGGTGGTGATCGCTTGACGGGTCACCGTCCCCATGCACGGGCACCCTGACAGGTGGAATTCGTCGGCCGTACCATCCGGCGCGGCCGTGTTCGGGCAGCCCCACTCCCGATTCACTCAAGGGGCTGCTCACATGGCAGTAACCATCGTTCCCACCCCCGTGGCGGCGTGTTCCGCCTTCACCGCCACGGTCACCGGCGCGCCCGCGGGGGCCGTCACCGCTGTCTTCTTCTATGACGGCGCCGCCCCGCAGTCGCTGCCGGTGGTCGCCGGCGCCGCCGGACCGGCGACGTTCACGGCTGTCGGCTCCGGCGCGCAGCTGGTCCTGGTGACCTACCTGAATGCCGTCAACACGGTGGTCGGGGCCGACAGCGGCACGGTCACCGTCAACGCGGCGCCGGCCGGGACCATCTCCACGACGCTGTCGATCGCCGTCGGCGGCCTCGTGACCGCCCAGACCACCCTGACCTGCAGCGCCGGCCTGACTTCCGTCAACGGCACCCTGACCTACACCCTGCCGGGCGGGGTCACGGTCACCGCCCCGGTGGTCAACGGCGTGGTCGGTCCGGTCAGTCTGGGACTGGCGCTGACGGCCGGTCAGGTGGTGGGGGTCAGCTTCACCCCCGCCGCCGGCACCTGTGCGGCCTGCACCTTCGCGCCGATCACCGTCACGGTGCCGGCGCCGACGACCTGTTCGGTGGTCGTCATCCAGCCGGTGGTCGGCCCGATAGTCGCCGGCCAGCCCACCGTCGTGTCCGCGGTGGTGCTGTGCAACGGCGTGCCCGTTCCGGGTGCGGCGGTCACCTTCAACGGCGGCGGGGCCACCCCGGT
>NZ_JBHTTU010000133.1:4033-11855 GCF_042794375.1 Kitasatospora sp. NPDC056531
ACCGGGTCGGTGACCTTCCCCACCGCCGGACCGGTGTCGCTGACCGCCACCGTCACCGCGGCCGGCACCACCTGCACCTGCACCAACGTCGTCTCCATCCCGGTCACCGTCACGGTGACCGCGCCGCCGACCTGCCTGGTGCTCCTGCTGCCGCCGGTGGCCCCGGTGGTCGTCGGCCAGCCCACCGTCGTGTCCGCGGTGGTGCTGTGCAACGGCGTGCCCGTTCCGGGTGCGGCGGTCACCTTCAACGGCGGCGGGGCCACCCCGGTGACCGCCACCACCAGCGCACTCGGCATCGCCACCGGGTCGGTGACCTTCCCCACCGCCGGACCGGTGTCGCTGACCGCCACCGTCACCGCGGCCGGCACCACCTGCACCTGCACCAACGTCGTCTCGCTCCCCGTCCCGATCACCGTCGGCGTAGGCGGCCCCGCCGTGAGCCTGCAGGCGCTGCCGTCCTGCTGGTGGGGCCACTGGGAGCACCAGCTGGCGAACCCCTCGCACGGGCAGCCGTACCCCTTCACCGCCACGCTGCAGGCCCAGCTCACTCCCGCGGCCGCCGGCGTGACGGTGAACTTCCTCATCGCCGGACAGCCGGTGGGCTCGGCGGTGACGGACGTGTCCGGGATCGCGACCCTCACCACCGACCTGAACCTGCTTCAGGTCCAATCCGGCGCCTTCACCGCGACCGCCACCGTCGGCGGCACGACGCTGGAGTCGACCGGCACCCTGCTGCCCTGCAGGCCGCAGTAGTGACCGGACCGGTCCTATCGGGCCCGGGACGTGGATCGCGGACCGGTACTGGTGGCCGAGCCAGGTGAGGCCTGACGTCATCGTCCGCGGATGAGCGGCCGACCTCGAAGGTCCGTCCCCCCGCCCTCGCACGGCGGGGGGACGGACGCGCTGGGGGCGTAGCGGCGAAGCCACCGCACCCGCCGCGCCGCCCGCAACCGTACTGCCGCGTCCCTGGTCAGTGGAGTTGTCCCGATGAGCTTGACCATGTTCCTTCTCGCGCTCGGCGCCACCTGCCGCGTCACCCGTTTCCTGACCAAGGACACCCTCGCGGGCGGTCTCAGGATCTGGGTCGCCGATCGCTTCGGCGAGGAGTCCAAGGCCGCCTATCTGATCACCTGCAGCTGGTGTTCGAGCGTCTGGGTGTCCGCCGTCGCGGTCGGCTGTGCCGCGTGCCTGGAGGGCAGCCCGTGGTTTCGGATACCGGCGACCGCGCTCAGCGTCTCGTACCTGGCGGGTGTGGCCTCACGATGGCTGGACTGACCAACGCCCCTCCCCAGGAAGACCCGAACCCCAGCACCCGGAAAGGACACTGAACTCATGGCCTGCAACTGCGGCGGAGGATCGCCACAAACCGTCGTCTACCAACTGAACCTGCCTGACGGCACCGTTCGCCAGTACGTCACCTACCAGGAAGCCCTGGCCGCACAGCACCGGGAAGGCGGCGCCGGAACGATCACCGTCGTCACCCGGTGACACGGGCGCCCGGCATCGGGGCGCACCGAGGGTGGTCGGCGCTTCGACCGGCCGCCTTACCCTTTCCGCACGAAGGGAGGAGCAGCACTGTGCTCGCGCTTGGAGTCCCGTGACGGGGGCGTGGGTCAGTCGTTTGGGCTGTGCAGGTGCTTGGCCAGCTCGGTTGCGTCCATCACGTCTGCGGCCGGTGGGGGTGTGATCGTGGGCGTTTTGCCGTAGTCGGAGTAGGTGATCCGGAGCGGGGCCTGTCCGGGGTGGCCGGGGTCGCTCTGTATCTCCTGGACGAGTTGGTTGTCGTTGTTGATCCAGAAGTCGTACGTGGCGGCCTTCTGGTTCTTTTCCGCGCCTTTGAGTGCCGTGCGCTGGTCGGTGGTGAGGTCGGGCAGGGCGGCGATCCATGCGTCGGTCTTGATCGTGCTGCGGATGTGCACCGCATCGGCATTGTTGATCTTCTCGGTGCCGATCTTGCTGAGCGTGTCGGCCTGGGCATTGGCGGTGAGTTCGGCGATCGGGTCCATGTCCTCCTCGATCGCGATCAGGTCGCCCGGGCTCGGGACCGAGAGGTCGGTCTTGTCCATGGTCGCGGTGGTGGTCGAGTCGTACTTGAGCCACTTCTTGCCGCCGGCCCGGGTCATCTTGTCGCCGCCGTAGTAGCTCACGCCGTCGGCGACGAGTATGTCCGTCTCCTTCTGGCCCGGTATGGCCATCTGAAAGGTCCGTGGAGCCTTCCAGCCGTAGGAGCCGCTGCCGCCGTCCGTTCCGTTCTCCCCTGTCCCGGCGAACCGGGCGTTACCTTGCTGCGTCATGGCCGTGGCCGAGGCGGTCAGCGCGCTCTGCGGGTCGAGGTCGGCGGCCTTCTTGGCTGGTGCGGAACTGCTACAGGCGGACAGGCCGGCAACTGTGAGGGCTGCGGCTGCGGCTGCGGATGTGAGGCGCCTGCTCGTGGGCATGTTGCTCCCCTTGGTCGCGTCTGATGCATGATCAAGTTTGTTCTCTATGGGACTTCTGGCCGACGCCGTCCGGTTCCAGCCGCGGATCATCGAGCAGTGGGAAGCCGGGACGTACGGCGAGCGACCATCGGCCCGGACCTGTACTACATGTGGCCAGGCGGCTCGCTCTGGGCTGCAGGCGAGGCCCGAACAACCGCACCGTCTACGATCAGCGCCAGGCCGCCCGCGTCGCCCAGGCCCACCGCGAGCTGATGCAGACCCTGGCCTGTGCCGACTGCGGCCAGGTCCCGAAGGAGGAGAGCACCTGCGAGTACGGGCTCCACGGCCAGTGGACCCGCCGTCCCGGCAGCCGCTGCTACCCCTGCCACCACAAGCACGAGGAACGCCGGGAGAAGGCCGCCGCCAAGGCCCTCAAGCGCCTGGAGAAGGCCCGCACGGCCAACGCCGTGCTGCGCCCGTGCTGGACGTGTCGGGGTTCGATCAGTGGGAAGGAGGGATCGGAGCTGGAGCTGCGGGAGAAGGCCGGCCCGGACCGGCTGGAGTGCCCCACGTGCGTGCAGGTCCGCGCCGCGAAGGACTTGGGCCCGTTGGTGCTGTCCGCTCCGTCGAAGCGGGAGTTGGCGGCCGCGTTGGTGTCCGTTCCGGCTGATCCGTGGTGGGGGTGCGGGTGCTCCACGCGAGGCTCTACCCGGCGAAGGACCGGAAGGCGTGACGTGTTGGCGGACGTGGCGCGGGTGCCTGGCTGGTGTTGCCCTGTACGGGCGGCTGTTGTGCTGGGCTTGCTGTTGTCGGGCCGGTGGCGGGTGGGGTCGGTTCGTGTTCCGGGTTCACCGGTTGTGGGGGCGGGCCATGAATCCGCGGTCGGGTAGTGCGGGCAGGCAGTGGCGGTCGCGGGTGGTCTCGTCGAAGTCGTCGAGGAAGCCGTGGAGGACGTCGGCTAGGTGGGTGGGGGAGTCGACGGTGAACAGGACCGGTTGGTAGCCGGCGACCTGGTAGGGGAGGCGTAGGGCCTCGGTGAGGTTCCACGGGCGCAGGTCGGCGCGAGTGAAGCGGGCGAGTTCGCCGGAGGAGGACAGTAACGCCGCTCCGTAGGCTTTCGGGTTGCCGGCTTCGAGCAGGACGCCGTATTCGAGGGTGAACCAGTACACGCGGCTGATCAGGTCGAGGGCGTCGGCGGAGTCGACGCGTGCGGCCGCGGCGCCGACCGTGCGGTAGAGGTCGGCGAAGAACGGGTCGGCGAGGTGGATGCCGTGGCCGAACACGTCGTGCAGGACGTCGGGTTCGGGGGTGTAGAGGGGCATCGCGGGGTGGCGCACGTACTGCACGGCGTGGAAGAAGCCCTCGGCCATCGCTCCCAGGAAGCGCTTGTTCGCAACGATGCCGCCCGCCAGGGTGAAGCGGAACCCTGTAAGGGCGTGCAGGGCGTCGGAGACCTCGGCGTGCTGCGGTACGGCGTCGGCGGGTACCGGGGCGCTCGCCCGCGCGGCGAGGACCTCCCGGCAGGCCCACTCGTCCTGACCGGCCCGTACCGCGGTGTGGACCGTACGCCAGGTGGCGTGCTCGGCCGGGGTGTAGGTGACGGGCCCGTACGGGTCTCCCACCCGGTGCCCGGCGGCCGTCGCCGTGATCCTGTTCCGGCGGCGCACGTAGGCGGGGTCCGCGAACCCGGGGTGCCGGCTCGCGTGGCCCAGCCGCGATCCGTCCGTGTTCAAGGGCGTCAGGTTCTCCCAGTCGACCATGACGCGATCCTGGCAGGTGGAGTGCCACGCATCCAGCCCCGCTCTCCCCGGTTGGAGTGCCCCGAGTGCGTGCAGGCCCACGCCGCAAAGGACTTGGGCCCGCTGGTGCTTCCTGTCCCGACGAAGCGGGAGTTGGTGGCCGCGCGGGAGAGTGCCGGTCCGGACCGCTGGCTTCTGCTCGCCTGGCACCGGGGCGGTCGGGCGCAGGGCCTCGGGGAAGGTGGCGGTCACGGCGGAGCCGGCCGCGGTGAGGCGCCAGGCCTTCGCGCGGCCAGCTGGATCGAAGGGTACGACGTCCAGCGTGGCACCTGGATCGCCCTGATCGACAGCAGCATCGTCTCCAACGCCGCCAGCGGTGAACCCCCGCGCTGCCCCGACGCTGGCGCTGCCCTCGCCCTGCTGCGCCGAGCCCTCGGGGAGCACCTCACCCGCTGGTAGAACAGGTCGGCCGCCGCAACTGCGCGCCGTCCCGCGCGGCGGCCAAGCGCTCGCCGTCGGTAGGCGCCTGGTCGTCGCCCCCGGCGTCGAGATCCTCGGTCGGCCCCGCCGGGCGAGCGCGGCCTGTGGGGCGGGCCCGCACAGTGCGGTCGGGAGGGGGGTCAGGCGGTGGCCTTGCCCGCGGTGACCAGGGCGGTGAGTGCGGTTCGCTGGACGTACACCAGCAGGCCGACGGTGATGCCGGCCATCACCAGGGCCATCAGGACATGGCCGAGTGCCGAGATGAGGGCGAAGCCGAGGGCGCCGAGCAGGACGTGGGTGCCGATCCGCAGGCCCACGAGGGCGAAGGCCACCTTGCGGGTGCCCTTGCCGCGCCACAGCAGTTTGGCGAGCTTCAGCCGCTTGCGCAGCAGGGTGAGCGAGACGGTGATGTTGGCCGCGACGAGGACGAGCAGGGCGGGCCAGGCGGACGGGAAGGCCCGCAGCAGGTCGAAGGCGCCGGCCAGGACGCCCTCGAAGCCGAAGAACCAGGCGGGCAGCCGCATCTCACTGACCGAGGGCAGCAGCTCACCGGCCGCGCCGGCGGCGTCGAGGCCGGCCGTGGGTTCGGATGCGGCCGCGTCGGTACCGGTGCTCGCCATGGTGTCCCCCAGGGGCGTGCGTCCTGATCCTGCTGTCCTGGCCGGCCGACATCCGGCAGCCGTACGACATCGACAGTCGTTTGTTCACTCGTTCAGCCCCCGGGCGCAGCCTCTGCGCACGGTCCATGCCGACCGGAGACCTGCGCCTCACTCGATCGGAGCCCGCAGAACGGTGGTGCCGCCATGACACGAGGCCCGGCTTCGGGGTCAGATACCCGCCGAGTCGGATCTACGCGACGGCGACGGCGAGGGCCGGCCGGCTCACCTGGCCAGGCGCGCGAGGGCGTCGAGAACTACGTTCTGGGTAGACGCCGTAGCGCATCACCCCAGGAGGAGGCGCCATGCCTGCCGGTTCGAGCAAGAAGCGTGAACGTCAGTACGAGCACATCAAGGAGAGCGCCCTGGACCGTGGCGAGAGCGAGAAGCGGGCCAAGGAGATCGCGGCCCGGACCGTGAACAAGGAACGGGCCCGGCACGGCGAGTCGAAGACGGCCAGCCGTTCCTCGACCCACGACATGTCCTCCTCACGGCGTGGCGGACAGCGTTCGCACTCCGGCTCCGAAGGCCCCACCAAGGAGCAGCTGTACAACGAGGCCAAGCAGCGCAACATCCATGGCCGTTCGAAGATGAACAAGAAGCAGCTCGCCAACGCCCTTGGCCACTGAGGGTTGCGTGTATGGGTGCTCCGGAGACGCGGGCCGGGCGCGGGACGCACGTGATCGTCCGGCCGGTGAGCGACGACGGTTCGGGCGAGGCGACCCGGCGCGTGGACGTGGACGGGATGCCGGTAGGCAACGCCTACAACGCGGCCGATGTCACCGAGTTCATGCGGCGCGCCGGTCTGGACGCGGCGCCGATCGAGGATCCCGGGGTCGTCGAATGGCGGGGCGGCGGGCCCGATGTGTGGGAATGAGCGACGGACCGCCGCTCGAGGACATAACCCCGTGGACGGGGAGTGGTTCCGCTCGGCATCCGAGCGAGACCGCCGGGGACGCCCCAGCGTGTGGTTCAGGTTTCGTCTTCGAGTCGGATCGCTTCCTCCAGGGACTCGACCGCTTTGTCGGTGTGTCCGCTGCGTTGCTCCAGCAGAGCGGCAGCGATCGCGTCGAGTTTGCGCTGGATGGCGTGTTCGGCACGGCGTTCGGCGTTCTTCAGCAGCGCGAGCAGCAGCAGAGTGACGGCGGTCATCAGGTCGCCGATCAGTAACTGGCGGCTCAGGGAAAGGCCGGCTACGTGGACGGCGATGAAGGCGGCCACCAGGAGCAGACACAGCAGGAAGAACACGGGTGAGCTGGTGAAGTTCGAGGCACGCTCGGCCATGCGCTCGAAATGGCCATGGCTGCCATCGGCGGGTTCGGCGGGATGCCGGAAGGACATGGGTCCTGCATAGTCCCCGGCGTTTCGGGCCGGCGGTTGCCACGCCGGTGGCCGGCTCCCCAGTAGGGCCGGGTGCTCGGTAGGGCACGCCCTGCCCCTTTGCCGAGAGCTCCGCCGGGGTGCGCGGTGTGGCCCGCACGCGCTGCACGTCACTACCGCCTCCGCCCTCCGCCTGGACGATCGCGGCCGCAGGCATGGTCGGTTCACCGTGTGCCTGGCTGCCCTGCGCCCTGGATCGTGCTGCGCCGCGCCGAACGGCGCCGGCGGTGCTCTCCTCCGGCGAGCGCCCCGCCGGCTGGAGCGGCCACCAGCCCTGCGAACCGCCGGTCGGGACGCCATTCGCGCCGTACCAGACGATGAAACTGCTGACCACCGCGCTCAGGGACGGCGGCAGCACCCTCGCGGTCCCCTCCGGCAGCCCCACCCTCGGCGCGCACGCGATCCGCCGCACCGACGGCACCCTGGCCGTGGTCATCGTCAACAAGGACCCGCAGCACAGCCAGCAGTTCCACCTCGACCTGCCCGGCTCCTACCGTGTGCAGCGCACCCTCGCCTGGCACCAGGGCGACATGGCCCCCACCGTCCACCGCGGGCCGGCGTCGGCCTCGCTCGCCCCGTACTCGGCCGCGGTCATCCTCCTCGCCCCGCGCCGCTGGCTGAGTGGCCCATGCCGCTCGGACCCTCGGCTGAGACAGTCGGAGCCTGGGCCGGCAGGCACCGACAAGCATCGGAAGCTGTTCCGGCACCACCAGCCCGGGGCCCCGCGAACATCCCCTCCCACAGGCAGCGGCCGGGTGCCGAGGACCACCTCGCCAGCAGCGCGTCGTGGAAGTCGCAGCCGACGACGTCCAGCGGTACTCAACCTGCCGTCACCTTCATGGAGTTGACACGACAATAGACGCAAGCGGAGTTGTGGAGATACGTCCGGACGCGGAGACCATCGCAGACATCTGGCACCGAGGATGGTGCGACGCCCACTTGGGGAACGTTCCCGAAGCCCTACTCGCCGTACGGACGCAGGAGTCGTTCGCTGTACGCGCCGTGCAACGTACCCGCGGCGGGGCCGTACCGCTCGAGCAGGGTCAGGGCATCAGCTAGTGCCGCATCAGGCAACGTTCGCCCTGTCGACGATGGCGCGTAGGCGCCGGTCGTCGGCATGGCGGTTTCGCCAGATGATGTAGCGGCGGAT
>NZ_JBHTTU010000134.1:0-11680 GCF_042794375.1 Kitasatospora sp. NPDC056531
GTCGGCGCTCCGGCGCTCGTGCCTCGCTGGTCGCTTCTCCCTTTCGGCACCGGCGCGCCCCTTCGGCTCGGGGCGGGGACTCGCCCGCTCGCCTCTGGGGTGGGAGGGCCCAGCAGCCTAGGTCTCCGGACCTGCGACCGGCGCGGCCGGGGACGGACGTGGCGGCTTCCGCGGCGGCGGTAGTTTGGCGGTATGCCCAGCACGACCGGTGAAAACCGGACCCCTGCCGGCCCGCTGCCCGCCTGCGACCCGCCGGCCGCCGTCGAGGCCCTCTGCGACCCGCTGACCGGCATCGAGGCTGTCAGTCAGGCGCTGCTCGCGATGAGCCGGCACCTGGAGGTCCGCGAGGTGCTGCGCCGCATCACCGCCTCCGCCCGGGACCTGCTCGGCGCCGAGTACGCGGCCCTCGGCGTGCCCGACGACCACGGCGGCTTCGCCCAGTTCGTGGTCGACGGCGTCACCGACGAGCAGTGGCGGGCGATCGGCCCGCTGCCCCGTCAGCACGGCGTGCTCGCCGAGATGCTGCACGAGACCGGCCCCACCCGGCTCGCCGATGTCCGCAAGGCCCCCGCCTTCGAGGGCTGGCCCGCGGCCCACCCCGAGATGGACGCCTTCCTCGGCGTGCCCGTCCTGGACGGCGAGGCCGCGGAGGACGAACCCCAGGTGATGGGCGTCATCTTCCTCGCCAACAAGCGCGGCGGCGGCCTGTTCACCGACCACGACGAGGAACTGCTGCGGATCCTCGCCGCCCACGCCTCCCTCGCGCTCTCCAACGCCCGCCTGTACGAGCGCAGCCGCGAACTCACCCTGGCCGGCGAACGCGCCCGGATCGCCCACGACCTGCACGACGCCGTCTCGCAGAAGCTCTTCTCGCTGCGACTGACCGCCAAGGCCGCCGCCAAGCTCGTCGACCGCGACCCGGCCCGGGCGCGCGCCGAACTCGCCGAGGTCGCCCGGCTCGCCGCCGAGGCCGCCGACGAACTGCGCGCCGTCGTGGTCGAACTGCGCCCCGCCGCCCTGGAGGAGGACGGGCTGAGCGCCACCCTCGCCTCCCAGGTGCAGGTCCTCGACCGGGCGCACACCGCCGACGTCGCCTTCGCCGCCGACGGCGTGCGCGCCCTGCCGCCGGCCCAGGAGGCCGCCCTGCTGCGGGTCGCCCAGGAGGCGCTGCACAACGCGCTGCGCCACTCCGGCGCCCGCCGGGTCACCGTCACCCTGGCCGGGACGCCCGCGCGCGGCGCCCTGCTGCGGGTGCGCGACGACGGGCGCGGCTTCGACCCCGAATCCGTCCGCCGGGCCGGCCGCCACCTCGGCCTGGCCTCGATGCGCGACCGCGCGGCCGCCGTCGGCGGCACGCTCACCCTGGAGTCCGCCCCCGGCAAGGGGACGCTCGTCGAGATGGAGGTCCCCGGTGCCTGAGAGCACGCCGTCGATCCGCGTCCTGCTGGTCGACGACCACCAGGTGGTCCGCCGCGGACTGCGCACCTTCCTCGAGGTCCAGGACGACATCGAGGTGGTCGGGGAGGCCGCCGACGGGGCCGAGGGCGTCGACCGTGCCCGCGAACTCGACCCGGACGTCGTTCTGATGGACCTCAAGATGCCCGGCGTCGACGGCATCGAGGCGCTGCGCACGCTCAAGGACGAGGGCAGCCGGGCCCGGATCCTGATCGTCACCAGCTTCACCGAGCACCGCACGATGGTCCCCGCGCTGCGGGCCGGCGCCGCCGGGTACGTCTACAAGGACGTGGACCCGGAGGCGCTGGCCGGCGCGATCCGCTCGGTGCACGCCGGACACGTGCTGCTCCAGCCCGAACTGGCCGAGGCGCTGCTCTCCGACGACGGCCCGCGCGCCCCGCAGGGCCGCGGCGGCACCCTCACCGAGCGCGAGCGCGAGGTGCTCGGCCACATCGCCGACGGCCGTTCCAACCGGGAGATCGCCCGCAGCCTCCACCTGTCGGAGAAGACGGTGAAGACCCACGTCTCCAACATCCTGATGAAGCTGGACCTCGCGGATCGCACCCAGGCCGCGCTGTGGGCCGTCCGCAACGGCGAGACGCGCGGGTAGGGCGTGGCTCAGCGGTCCTCGCGCTCGTCCACCAGGGCGTTGTAGGCGGCCACCTGAGCCCGTCGGGCGGTGCGCCGCAGCGGTGCCAGGACGGACTGGCGCGCGGCCATCTCGGAGGCGCTGACGGCCGCGCCGTGGCCGCCCGAGGCGATCGACAGCAGGGCGGACACCTGGCGGGCCGACTCCAACACCCGGACCGCCCGCGGCGGGTAGCCGGGGGCGAGCAGCTCGGTGTGGCCGCGGCGGCGGTAGGCCTCCAGCGCGCGCAGCGCCTCCGGTCCGGCACCGGCCACGTCGAGCCGGCTGAGCAGGACGGTCGCCTCGCGCAGCCCGTCCGCGAGCTCGCGCTCGGCCTCGTGCAGCGAGGGCACGTCGGCCGGCGGGGCGTCGTTGACCTCGGCGCAGCGCCACAGCACGGTGGCCGAGCGATCCCCTTCCGGGCCGTACACCGTGATCTCCGGCACCAGACCGAGCGGCACGCCCACCGCGAGCACCGCCTCGCCCGCCGCCATGGCGTGCTCGTTGAAGGCCGCCGGGCCGGTCAGCCCCAGCGGGTGCCCGGTGGAGGGCAGCGCCAGGCGCAGGCCCTCCACCCCGAGCACCCGCAGCCGGCCCAGCGCCCAGGTCAGTCCGTGCTGCTCGCCCGGTTCGTCCCCGGGCAGCCCGGTGACCCGGTGGCTCTCGTCCGCACCCAGCACGGCCGCGGCGGCGTTGTCGGGCGGCACCAGGCCGCTGATCAGGGCGTTGCCCCAGGCTGTCAGCCGCCCCGAGCGGGGCTCTTCGTACGGATTGTCGGCAGGAGTCGCGAGCATCCAGCCAGCCTACGGAATCGGCGGTCATCCGCGTGGCGTAGGTTTGCCCATGCGTGTGCGGCGCACCCACCTCGTGCCCACCGGCTGCCGGAGTAGGCTCGCCGCCCGCACCGACGGCCGAGATTTTTGTGTATTGGGGAAGGCGTAGGCATGAGCGACGTGCTGGAGCTGGTGGACGTATCCGTGGTCCGGGAGGGGCGCGCGCTGGTCGACCAGGTCTCGTGGTCCATCTCCGAGGGTGAGCGCTGGGTCATCCTGGGCCCGAACGGCGCCGGCAAGACCACCCTGCTGCAGATCGCCTCCTCGTACCTGTTCCCGACCTCGGGCAAGGTCTCGGTGCTGGGCGAGAAGCTGGGCGAGATCGACGTCTTCGAGCTGCGCTCCCGGATCGGCCTGGCCGGTGCGGCCATGTTCGACAAGCTGCCGGCCGAGCAGACCGTGCTGCAGACCGTGCTCACCGCCGCCTACGGCATGACGGTCAGCTGGCAGGAGACCTACGAGCAGTCCGACGAGGCCCGCGCCCTCGCCCTCCTCGACCGCATGGGCATGGCCAACCTCACCGGCCGCAAGTTCGGCACCCTCTCCGAGGGCGAGCGCAAGCGCACCCTGATCGCCCGCGCCCTGATGACCGACCCCGAGCTGCTGCTGCTCGACGAGCCCGCCGCCGGCCTGGACCTCGGCGGCCGCGAGGACCTGGTCCGCCGGCTCGGCGCGCTCGCCCAGGACGAGTTCGCCCCGGCCATGGCGATGGTCACCCACCACGTCGAGGAGATCGCCCCCGGCTTCACCCACGTCCTGATGATCCGCCAGGGCAAGGTGCTCACCGCCGGTCCGATCGACACCGAGCTGACCGCCCGTAACCTCTCCAAGTGCTTCGGGCTGCCGCTCACCCTGGAGCGCCACGGCGACCGCTGGTCGGCCCAGGGCCTGCCGCTGGGCTGAGGCCCCGTCCGTCCCTCACGGACCCCCCGTTCACCCCTCACCCGTCCATCAACTCGGAAGGCCGTCGGAACCGGTCGCACGTGCGACCGGTTTCCGCCCCTCGACCTGCGGGAACTGTCCGCCTCGAAGGCCCTTCGCTCCCTAGGATGGACGTGTGGACAGCTGGATCTGGTGGCTCCTGGCCGCCGCGGCGCTCGGCGTACCGCTGGTGCTCACCGCGGTGCCGGAATTCGCCATGTTCGCGATCGGTGCGCTGGCAGCCGCCGCGGTGGCCGGGCTGGGCGGGGGAGTGGTCCTCGAGACCCTGACCTTCATCGTGGTCTCGGTCGGGCTGGTGGTCTTCGTCGGCCCGATCGCCCGTCGGCAGCTGCGGAAGGGCCCGCAGATCAGGATGGGCATCGAGGCGCTCCAGGGCGCCACCGCGGTCGTCGCGGAAACCGTCGACGGGGAAGGCGGCCGGATCAAGCTCAACGGCGAGATCTGGTCAGCCCGCGCGCTCAATCCGGACAGCGTGTACCAGCCGGGTCAGAAGGTCGACGTCGTCGAAATCCAGGGCGCGACCGCCCTGGTCGTCTAGGGGAGAGTCCGTGGAACCCGTCCTTATCGTTTTGGTCGTCCTGGTCGTGGTGGCCTTCATCGCGCTGATCAAGACGATCCAGGTCATCCCGCAGGCCAGCGCCGCGATCGTGGAGCGCTTCGGCCGCTACACCCGGACGCTCAACGCAGGGCTGAACATCGTCGTCCCGTTCATCGACCGCGTCCGCAACCGGATCGACCTGCGCGAGCAGGTCGTGCCGTTCCCGCCGCAGCCGGTGATCACCCAGGACAACCTGGTCGTCAACATCGACACCGTCATCTACTACCAGGTCACCGACCCCCGGGCGGCCACCTACGAGGTCGCCAGCTACATCCAGGCGATCGAGCAGCTGACCGTCACCACGCTGCGCAACATCATCGGCTCGATGGACCTGGAGTCGACCCTGACCTCGCGCGAGGTCATCAACGCCGGCCTGCGCGGCGTCCTGGACGAGGCCACCGGCAAGTGGGGCATCCGGGTCAACCGCGTCGAGCTGAAGGCGATCGAGCCGCCGACCTCCATCCAGGACTCGATGGAGAAGCAGATGCGCGCCGACCGTGACAAGCGCGCCGCGATCCTCACCGCCGAGGGCCAGCGTCAGGCGCAGATCCTCAAGGCCGAGGGTGAGAAGCAGGCCGACGTGCTCAGGGCCGAGGGTGAGGCCCAGGCCGCGGTGCTGCGCGCCGACGGTGAGGCGGCCGCGATCCGGACGGTCTTCGAGGCCATCCACGACGGCGACGCCGACCAGAAGCTGCTCGCCTACCAGTACCTGCAGACCCTGCCCGAGCTGGCCAAGGGCGACTCCAACAAGCTCTGGATCATCCCGAGCGAGGTCGGCGACGCGCTCAAGGGCCTCGGCGGCGCCTTCACCGGCCTGACGGGTAACGGCGGCGGTGCCAACGGCGGCGCGGTCGCGGCGCCGAGCGTTCCGCAGGCGGCCCCGGCGGCCACCCAGGTGCCGCTCGACCCGGCGGCCGGGCCGCGGCCGGTGGACGTCGAGAAGGGTGCCGCCCGTCCCCGGGTGGACCCGGCGCGGGAGTACCGCAAGATCGACCCGGAGTGATGTGACGGTGTCCGGTGGAGGGCCCGCTGCCTGGTGGTGGCGGGCCCTCGGCGTTTCCCGGCCCCGCAGCCGTGCCGTTGTGCGGTTGTCCGGCCGTGTGGCTGCGGCGTCCTGGCACTGTGGCGTACGTCCCGAATGGTGGTCGGGCCTGGTCGAGCCGGTGCGGGCTCCGGCATGATCCCCTCGGACAGGACCGAGAGGAGAGATGACCCATGACGCTCTGGGAGGCGCTCGCCGTCCTGGCGGCCGGCGTCGGCGCCGGGATGATCAACGTGATCGTCGGCTCCGGCACCCTGATCACGTTTCCGGTGCTGCTCGCCGTCGGCATCCCGCCGGTCACCGCCAACGTCTCCAACTCCTTCGGCCTGGTACCCGGTTCGCTCAGCGGCGTGATCGGCTACCGCCGCGAACTGGTCGGCCAGGGCCGTCGGCTGCTGCGGATGGGCACCGCCTCGCTGCTCGGCGGGTTGATCGGCGCGCTGCTGCTGATCAAGCTGCCCGCCGGGGCCTTCGACGCGATCGTCCCGGCGCTGATCCTGCTCGCCCTCGTCCTGGTGGTGGTCCAGCCCCGGGTGTCCAGGGCCGTCGCCGCGCGCCGCCGCCCCGGCGGTGACCCGGACGGCAGTCCGGTGCTGTTGGCCGGGGTCTTCCTCACCGGCATCTACGGCGGCTACTTCGGCGCCGCACAGGGCGTCCTGCTGATGGCCCTGATGGGCATGCTCCTCCAGGAGGACCTGCAGCGGATCAACGCGGTGAAGAACGCGCTCGCGATGATCGTCAACGGGGTCGCCGCGCTGTTCTTCCTGTTCACCTCGACGGTCAACTGGACGGCCGCCGGGCTGATCGCGGCCGGCTCACTGGTCGGCGGCCTGCTCGGCGCCAAGGTCGGCCGCCGCCTGCCGCCGACCGCGCTGCGCGGGATCATCGTGGTGGTCGGGCTCGCGGCCGTCACCAAGCTGCTCGTGAGTTGAACGAACGTCAGACCGTACACAAGTCGGAGGAATACGCCATGGCTCTGGAGATGCGTGAGACCTGCGAGCGCTGCGCGGTGTCGCTGACCGCCGACGGCCCCGCCTCGATATGTTCCTACGAGTGCACCTTCTGCCCGGACTGCACCGAGGCCATGGCCGCCAACTGCCCCAACTGCAGCGGCGAGCTGGTGGCCCGTCCGCGCCGGAAGGCATCCTGACCGGCACCCGACCGACGACACCCGGAGCACACCGATGAGCAGCAGGGCACGGCTGAGCGAGGACGAGATCACGACGGCCCTGGCGGCCGTACCGCAGTGGGCGCGGGAGGGCGACAGCATCGTCCGCGGCGCGGACGCCCCGGACTTCCCGGCGGCGATCCGGGTAGTGGTCGCCGTCGCCGAGCAGGCCGAGGCGCTCGACCACCACCCCGACATCGACATCCGCTGGCGCACCCTGCGCTTCGTGCTGTCCACCCACAGCGCCGGCGGGCTCACCGGCCTGGACTTCGCCCTCGCCGCCCGCATCGACGAGGCCCTGCGCGCCGAGTCGGCGGTCTGAGGCCCGCCCCTGCGCTGCGCCGAGGGCCCGGGCGGGGCGCTCGGACGGGCGTGAGATGCTGACTGCCGCAATCGGCAGGCAGGCGGGGGGCCGGGAGGGACGTAACGATGGCGCAGGAGCCCTTCGGGGACGCCCACGCCCAGCAGCAGTGGTACCCCCAGGGCGGGTACTACGAGCCGCAGCAGCCGCAGGGGCAGTGGCAGCAGCCGGAGCCGCACGGGCAGTGGCAGCAGGCGCCGCAGTACGACCAGCAGCCGTACGACCAGCAGGGCGGCTACGGCCAGACCGGGTACGTCGAGGGCGGGTTCGTCCAGAACGGTTACGGCCAGGGGCAGTACGGCGGCCAGGAGCAGTACCAGCCGTACCAGCAGCAGTACCCGGAGTACGGGCAGCAGCCGTACGTGCCGTACGCCGCTCAGCAGCAGCAGCAGGAGCAGCAGCCGGCGGCGGAGGAGGCGCTGTACGTTCCGGCGGGCGCCGAGTACTCGGCCGACGGCTATGTGTACGTCGAGGAGCCCGCGGCGGAGGCCGAGCCGGCCGCTGAGGAGTCCCCGGCGGAGCTCGCCGAGCCTGCCGGGTCTGCCGGAGCCGCCGCGTCCGCCGCGTCCTCGCGGGCGGCTCGGCGTGGCGGCGGTGGTGACGGCGGCTCCGGCTCCTCGCTGGTGGCGAAGGCCCGGACAGCCGTGCTGACCGGGGAGCACGTGCCCAGCCGGCGGGCCCTGATGGTCCGGGCCGGCGCCGGGGTGGCCGCGCTCGGGGTGCTGATCACGGCCGCGCTGACGGTCGGCGCCGAGGGCGGCGGCAGCGCGTCCGCGACCAGCAGCGGTGAGGCCGGCTTCGCCGTGGCGCACAGCAAGGCCTGGTCCGCGCAGCCCGTGGCCGCCACCCAGGGCGGTGGGGACGACACGCTGGCCGGCAGCTGGCTGCTGGCCGACGCGGTGGTCCGGGCAGACGGCACCGGCGTGCACGCGTACGACCGGACGGCGGGCAAGCCGACCTGGTCGGTCGAGCCCCCGGCGGCCGGCGCCGTCCCGTGCGGGCTGTCGGCGGGTGTGAACCCGGCCGGGCTGGGCGCGGCCCTGTTCCGGCCGCAGGCGGATCCGAAGAGCCCCTGCACGTTGGTCGCCGCTGTGGACACCAAGACCGGCAAGACCGCCTGGACCAAGACCCTCTCGGACGCCAAGGGCGCCTACGCCGCGCGGATCGGCGTCACCGAGGACAAGGTGATCGCGGTCGGCGACGACCGGGCGGTGGCCTGGGACTCGGCCGACGGCAAGGACGTCTGGCAGTACACCGGGCAGGGCAAGTTCTGCACCCTGTCCGGCGGCGTCAGCGGCAAGACCGTGCTGGTCGCCTCCTCCTGCGCCGATTCGACCCCTGCCGACCAGGCCGTCGCGCTGAACACCGCGGACGGCAAGGTCTCCTGGTGGCGGGGCCTGAACAACTCGCCGAAGACGGTGACGGTCCTCTCCACCGAGCCGGCCGTCGTGCTCACCACCGGCGCGAAGCCCGAGGACGACCGGGTGTTCGCCTGGGGCACCTCCGGCGACCCGGCCGCCGAAATCCCGGTGGTCACCGATGGCGGCCGACTGGACGTCGCCCACGGTACGTTTTCGGCCACTCCGAACGTCTTCTTCGACGGCCGCACGATGGTCGCCACCCTCGTCCCGGCGAACGGCGGCGGGCCGGTGTCCGCGGTCGGCTACGACCTGGACACCGGCAAGCAGCGCTGGAAGGCGCAGACCGCCGCCAAGGGCACCGTCCGGGCGGTCGCCATCGACGGTGGCTCGCTGGTACTGGCAGCCGACGAGCGCCGGGACCAGCCCGCCCGCCTCGGCCGCTTCCCGTTGGCGGGTGGCCAGGAGGCGGTCGGCGGCAACTTCCCGCCCGGCACCGGCTCGCTGCTGGTCTCCGGGCGGGTCGTGATCGGCGGCGGGCAGGTGGTCGTGATACCCGAGCACTCGGCCAACTTCGGCACGGCGGCGGGCTACCAGGCGAAGGGTTGAGGCCTTTCTGCCGAGGCCTTTCAGCTGAGGCCCCGCAGGGGTCAGGCCTTGCGGTCGGGCCGTGGGATCGGGCTTCGCCGTCAGGCCGCCGGGACGGGCTGGGGCTGGCCCGGCACCGCCGGCAGCCAGTCGGCGAGCTCCCGGGCCTCCGCGCTGCGCAGGCCGAGCGCCAGCATCAGGGTGGCCTGCGGCGTCGGCACGAACGGCCGCCGCAGCAGCTTCATCCCGGCCTGCTCCGGTGTCCGGTCGGCCTTGCGCTGGTTGTCCTCCGCGCAGGCGGCCACGGTGTTCATCCAGCTGTCCTCGCCACCGCGCGACTTGGGCTGCAGGTGGTCCACGGTGGTGCCGCGGCGCCCGCAGTACGCGCACAGGTGCTGGTCCCGGGCCAGGACACCCCGCCTCGACCACGGGGCCTGTTGTCGGAACGGCACCCGTACGTACCGTTGCAGTCTGATCACCCGTGGCACCGGGACGGCCACGCCCGTTCCCCGGACCGAGCGCAGCGGATGCGCCTGCTCCACCACCGCCTTGTCCTGGAGCACCAGGACGACGGCGCGCTGGAGCGACACCGTCGTCAGAGGCTCGTAGCTCGCGTTCAGAACCAGCGTGTTGCGCACTCGGCACACCCTTCCCACGGGCGTGCCACGGCGGCACGACCGTCTCCACACACGTCACTGCCGCCGCACGGCGGTGGAACCACTCTGAATGGGCCCACAGCCGACGAACAACGGAATTTCCGGTATCGGACAGGGATCCGGGGGAGCGCGCCGTGCGCCCGGCACTGCGCCTTGGGGAAAACTCGCTGGCCGGGACCGCGTAGGCTCTATCAGGCTGGAGTCGTACCGACCCGAGGCCCGACGGAATCGGGCCGGCACCGGCGGACGCCCGATCGAAGGAGAAGCGTGACCGTGACGGACATCGTCGACGAGCTGCGGTGGCGTGGGCTGATCGCCCTGTCCACCGACGAGGACGCACTGCGCAAGGCGTTCGCGGACGGCCCGGTCACGTTCTATTGCGGCTTCGACCCGACGGCCCCCAGCCTGCACCTCGGCAACCTGGTGCAGATCCTCACCATGCGCCGCATCCAGCAGGCGGGGAACCTCCCGCTCGGCCTGGTCGGCGGTGCCACGGGCCTGATCGGCGACCCGAAGCCCACCGCGGAGCGGGTGCTCAACGACCCGGAGACGGTGGCCGGCTGGGTCGAGCGACTGCGCGGCCAGATCTCGCGCTTCCTCGACTTCGAGGGCCCGTACGCTGCGCGCATGGTCAACAACCTGGACTGGACCTCCGGGATGTCGGCCATCAGCCTGCTGCGCGACGTCGGCAAGTACTTCCGCGTCAACAACATGATCGCCAAGGAGGCCGTCGCCCGACGGCTCAACTCCGACGCGGGCATCAGCTACACCGAGTTCAGCTACCAGATCCTCCAGGGCATGGACTACCTGGAGCTGAACCGCCGCTACGGCTGCACCCTGCAGACCGGCGGCAGCGACCAGTGGGGCAACCTCACCGCCGGCACGGACCTGATCCGCAAGGCCGACGGCAAGTCCGTGCACGCGCTGGCCACGCCGCTGATCGTCAAGGCCGACGGCACCAAGTTCGGCAAGACCGAGTCCGGCACGGTCTGGCTCGACCCCGAGCTGACCACCCCGTACGCCTTCTACCAGTTCTGGCTGAACGCGGACGACCGGGACGTCTCCAACTTCCTGCGGATCTTCAGCTTCCGCTCGAAGGAGGAGATCGAGGCGCTGGAGCGTGAGACCACCGAGCGCCCGGCCGCCCGCCTGGCCCAGCGCGCGCTGGCCGAGGAGCTCACCACGCTGGTGCACGGCGCCGAGCAGTACGAGCGCGCGGTCGCCGCGTCCAAGGCGCTGTTCGGGCAGGGCGACCTGGCCGACCTGGAGGCCCCGACCCTGGCCGCCGCCCTGGCCGAGGTCCCGAAGGCCGAGGTGTCCGAACTCCAGCCGGTGGTGGACCTGTTGGTCGCCGTCGGCCTGGCACCGAGCCGCTCGGCCGCCCGCCGGACGATCAAGGAGGGCGGTGCCTACCTCAACAACGTCAAGGTGACGGACGAGGAAGCGGTGCCGACCGAGGCCGACCTGCTGCACGGCCGCTGGTTGGTGCTGCGCCGTGGCAAGCGCAACCTGGCGGCAGCAGAGCTGGTCTCGGCCGGCTGACCGGTCTGCTGACCTGCCAGTTGATCGACTGGCTGAAAACGCACCCGCTCTGAGCTGCGGCTTTGAGCCCCGAGGGCCGGATCTGGACAGATCCGGCCCTCGACGTTTGACGATGTCCTCCAGGTGGCCTAGTGTTGAACGAGTCGCTGGAGCGGCCACCCCACTCAGCAAGACCCACTCTCACCTCGATGCCCATTCAGTTGGGTTCGCTGGCGTTTCCGTCAGCCGGGTGCGAGGGTGAATTTCGAGTAACACTCGGAATAAGCTAAAGTGATGGTCGCCGCAGAAAGCGGCCCCGCCAGTTCGGGAAATAGGATGAATGAAACTCCGGAAAACGGAGCGGAAAACATCTGATAAGCTGGAAACACGAAAGAACGAAGCGCCCGGAGGGCCCGCTGGAAGGCGGTCCGAAGAAAGCGTCCGTTCCTTGAGAACTCAACAGCGTGCCAAAAGTCAACGCCAGATATGTTGACATCCCCGGCCTCAGGGTTTCCTGGGGTTGGAGATTC
>NZ_JBHTTU010000135.1:0-603 GCF_042794375.1 Kitasatospora sp. NPDC056531
GGAGAGCGTGCGGCCGGTGCCGATCCGGGCGACCAGGCGGGGCGTGACGGCGGCGCCGAGCAGGCTGCCGAGGCCGCCGGTGGCCATCAGGGCGCCGACGGCCGCGGCCGGTGCGTCCAGGGTGCGGACCAGGAACACCGGGGTGAGCGTCATCAGGCCGCCGCAGACGAAGTTCACCGCGGTGGCGACGGCGACACAGGGCCTGATCACCGGGTGCCGGGTGACGAACCGCCAGCCCTCGCGGATCTGCTCGCGCATGCCGGCACCGCCCGCCGGCCCGGCGGCCGGCTGTTCGGCCCGCGGCAGGCTGCCCAGCAGCGCCGCCGAGGCGAGGTAGCTGACCGAGTCCAGCAGCATCGACGCCGCGCCGCCGAGCAGCTGCACCAGGACGCCGCCCAGCGAGGGCCCGGCCAGGTCGGTGGCCGCGATGCTGCCGGAGACCAGGCTGTTGCGGGAGGTCAACTGCTCCTTCGGGACGACGGTGGGCAGGAAGGTGGAGTTGCCCACGTCGAAGACCACGCTCGCGAAGCCGATCACCAGTGCCACCACCACGAGCTGCGGCAGCCACAGCACCCCGAACGCCGCCGCCACCGGGACCGAGGC
>NZ_JBHTTU010000135.1:613-4419 GCF_042794375.1 Kitasatospora sp. NPDC056531
CCTGGGTGCCGCGCAGCGGCAGTCGCCGGACCAGCACGCCGGCCGGCAGTCCGATCAGCAGCCAGGCGACGTAGGCGGCGCCCGTGATCAGGCCGACCTCGAACGCCGAGGCGTGCAGGGTGACCACGGCGATCAGCGGCAGGGCCACCGTCGTCACCTGGTCCCCGAGGCGGCTGACCGTCGAGGCGGTCCAGTAGCGCCAGAACGCCCCCGCCCCGCTGCCCGGGCGCCGCCCGCCGGGCCGTGCCGGGTCCACCGTTCTCGTCGTGTTCGCCGTCTCCGTTGCCACGTCCGCCCCTTTGCTGCCACCGGTCCACGACCGAGTGAGTTCCTTTTAGGAACGCACTATAATGGGTGATCATGCGGCACACGGAAGCGGCTGACCCCGACTGCGCGATCTCCCAGGCCCTGAGCGTGGTGGGGGACACCTGGACCCTGCTCCTGATCAGGGACGTCGCGGGCGGCACCCACCACTTCGACGCACTGCAGAGCGGGCTCGGCATCAGTCGGAAGGTGCTCACCGAGCGGCTCAAGGCACTCGTCGCCGACGGCGTGCTGGAGAAGCGGCTCTACCACCCGCACCCGCCGCGCTACGAGTACCACCTGACGGACACCGGGCGCGGCCTGCTGCCGGTGCTGGTCGCCCTGCAGGACTGGGGCGGGCGGTACGTCCTGGGCGACGGATCGCTCTCCGGTACCAGTACCGCCGACTCCGCCGAGACCCGCCGGGTGATGGCGCTCACCGGCCGCCGGCTGCCCGCCCTGGAGCTCGCCGCCGCCTCCGGCGGGTGGGTCGACCCGGTGGCCGCGGACCGGGCCTGGACGGTGCTGTACTGCTTCCCGGGCGCCTTCGCGCCGGGCGTCATGGGCCACCCGCCCGGCTGGGGCGAGATCCCGGGCGCGGCCGGCTGCACGCTGGAGTCCTGCACCTACCGGAACCGGATGGGCGAGTTCGCCGCCCGCGACGCCGCCGTCTACGGCGTCAGCACCCAGCGCCCGGACCAGCTGGCGGCGTTCGCCGAGCACGCGCGGATCCCGTTCCCACTGCTGTCGGACGCCGGGCTGGAGCTGGCCGGCTCCCTCCGGCTGCCCACCTTCCGGGCCTCGGGCGTCGACCGGTTCAAGCGGCTCACCCTGGTCCTGGACACCACCCGCACCGTGCGGGCCGTGCTCTACCCCGTCACCGACCCGGCCGGTTCGGTCGAGGACGCCCTCGCCCTGCTCGACGGCCTGGCCACCGGATGACGGCGGGTGCGCCCCCGGCCCGGCCGGCGACGCACCCGATCACCTCTGCTCAGTTCGGCCTGGAGCCACGGCTCACCGGCGTGCGGCGACTACGAGGAAGGTGGCGACGATGAGGACGACGGCGAGCAGGACGCCCGCCACCTGGGGCAGCGGATCGGCCGTCAGCGGCGGGAGGACAGCCCCGGACTGCCGAAAGCCCGGTATCAGATCCCGCTACTTGCCGCCCTTGCGGCCGCCCCGGCCGCCCCGCGTGCCCTTGCCCCGCAGGGCGCGGTGCGCGGCGCCGAAGGTGAGCGCGGCCCAGAGGACGGCGACGACGCCCGTGACGTAGACACCGCTGCCGCGGAAGGAGAGGTCCTCGTCCCGGGTGGCCGGCGGGGCCCAGCCGGCCGGGTCGACCAGGACGGTCGCGGTGGTGCCGACGGAGCCGCCCGAGCAGCCGACGCCGCCGATCGTGCCGTGCGGCAGGGGCTGGTGGTCCTCGCGCCGGATGTCGCAGGTCCAGCTCACCTTGCCCATCTTGTCCTTGCCGCTGTGAACCGCGGTGACGACCACCCTGGTCTCCACCCCGCGCTGGGCGATCAGCTGCGCGCGGATGGCGGACGTGGGGAGCACCAGCAGCAGCACGCCCAGCAGAACGGCCGGCCAGACCACCCATCCGGTGCTCCGGATCAGCATCAGCCCCACCACGGAGGCCATCAGGACCAGGACCGCGAGGACGGTGCAGGCGACCTGGTAGTCCGGGTTGGTGGCGAGCGCGAGCAGCCCGATGATCAGCAGCGGCGCGAGCACCCCGACCAGGACCGCCGTCCGGCGCACCGTGCGGGGCGCGAGCGGAGCGTCCTTGCCCGTGCGCTTGCGGACGGGCTTAGTCGGCCGGGAGGCGCCCGCGGCGAGCGGCCTCTTCTGCTTCTTGTTCCGGCTCTTGGTCATGGTGTCCCCGATCGGTGGTGCGTGTTCGTGCCCGCGACAGTGTGACGGCAGCCCCGGACGGCCGGGAGGCCGGGGTGCGGCCGGGCCCGCGACGACCTGACGCCGTCTGTTCAACTCCGTTGCGTGCTAGGTACATTGATTCGCGTGTGGGTGGTGGACCTGTTCCTCCTGGCCGGGGCGGTGATCCTGGCCTGCCTCTGCGCGCTGTTCGCCTCGGCGGCCCGGACCGACCTGGCGCTGCGCCGGGAGGGTGTGTGCGCGGTCGGCCGGGTGCGGAAGGTGCGGATGTACACCACCTCCGAGGGCTACGACCGCTGGCGGGTGACGATCGAGTACGGCCTGCCGGACGGGCGGACCGCCGAGCTGGTGCGCTCCGACGAACGGCCCGAGGGCGGCCGCTACCGGGAGGGGGACGAGGTGACCGTCCGGTACCACCCCGCCCGGCCGGGGCGCGGTAGGGCCGTCCACCCGGAGCACCGCCTCCCGCCGCCCCCGGGGCCGTCGGCGCTGGCGCTGCTCGCCGTGGTCTGTGCGGCGGGGGCGGCGGGCCTGGTCGTGCTGATGTTCTGACACCTCGGCCGACCGCAGGCCCGGTCAGTTCCGCCCCAGCGCCGCCTGCTCCAGGTCGAGGTCGCGCTGGAGCACCCGCAGCGTGGTGTCGCTTATCCGGTGCTCCTCGTAGAGGCGGTGCAGCCGGGTGTTCTGCACCGCGATGACCTCGTGCCGCAGCTGGCGGTAGGCGTCGTCGGCGGTGGTGCCGTCCGGGGCCTCGGGGGTGCGGTCGAGCCGGGCGGTCAGCGCGCGGCGCACCCGGTCGACGGCGGTCTCCGGGACGGCCTCCAGCTCGGCGAGGCCGTCGACGTGGTCGAGGGCGGCGCGGTTGAGCTCGTCGCGGGCGTCCTCCTCCTCGCGCGCGGTGTGCTCGGGTTCGAGGGCGAGCCCGGAGCGGTTGACCACGGCGGCGAGGGTCAGGCCCTGGACGACCAGGGTGAGAACGACGTTGGAGACGGTGAGCACCAGGACCAGCGGCCGTCCGGCGAGTCGGTCGCCGCCCTCGGTGAGCAGCGGGATGGACAGCGCGGCGGCCAGCGGCATGACGCCCCGGGTGCCCGCCCAGGTGACCACCCCGGCGACGCGCCAGGACAGCCGCCCCCGGCTGGGTTTGACGGCGCGGGTGAGCGGCAGGGTCCACAGCACCCGCACGGCGATCAGCACCGCCGCGATCGCCGTCGACTGCAGTGGCCACCAGCCGGTGCCGGCCGGCAGCTCCCGGACCAGGGTGGGCAGTTCCAGGCCGACGATGGAGAAGACGACGCTCTCCAGCAGGAACACCACGACCGCGTACACGGCGTGCAGTTGGAGTCGGATGTTCGCGTCGGTCAGCCGGTGGCCGGAGCGGCCGAGCAGCACCCCGGCGACCACCACCGAGGTGACGCCAGAGGTGTGCGCGGACTCCGCCAGTACGTACGCCGCGTACGGGGTGACCAGCGCTATCACCGTCTCCAGCACCGGGTCGGTGGTGCGGCGGCGCAGCAGCCAGACCAGTCCGGCGACGGCCGCGCCGAGCAGGCTGCCGCCCCCGCCGAGCAGCAGCCGTCAGCCGGCCGCGGCGGGCAGGCCGACCATCC
>NZ_JBHTTU010000135.1:4429-6171 GCF_042794375.1 Kitasatospora sp. NPDC056531
CGCCGACGGCGACCTTGAACAGCACCAGCGAGGTGGCGTCGTTGAACAGGCTCTCGGCCTGCACCAGTACCTGGACCCGCCCGGGCAGGGCGAGTCGGCGGCCGAGCGCGGTGACCGCCACCGGGTCGGTGCTGGAGAGCACGGCGCCGAGTACGAAGGCCATCGCGGGCGGCAGCCCGGCGACGGCGACGGCCGCGAAGCCGACGGCGGCGGCGGAGGCGAAGACCAGGCCGAAGGAGAGGATGGTGACCGGTCGCCACACCGTGCGCAGGTCGCGCAGCGACAGTTCCTCGGCGGAGGAGTAGAGCAGCGGCGGCAGCACCACCACGCCGATGATCTGCGGCGGTACGTGCAGCGCGGGCACCCCGGGGATCAGCGCGACACCGAGCCCGGCCAGCACCAGCAGCGAGGGCGCGGGCACCCGCCATCGTCGGGCGAAGGTGGCCACGCTGGTGGCCAGGACGACCAGGACGAGAACGATCCCCACGGCGTGCATCTGCAGAAACGACCCATCGCAACACCGGGGTCGCCGAAGCCCGATCGCCGCGGCCATCCCCCGAGCCGACCAGACTTCCCGGCACACCGGAGGTCATCTTATCGGCTTCTTTGCTCATCGGACTCTTCGTGCCGTTCGGGAGGGTGCACGGTGGCGAAGGCCCGCCGACCCGTCGGGTCACGAGCCCCCGCACGCCCGCGGACGCGGCGGTGTGGGGCGCATCACAGTCCCGGGGGCCGTTCGGCCTCATACGATCGTGATCGCGGACGCCGGAGTCCTGCGGCGCCCGCCCGGCACCCCGCGATCCGCCCGAGGAGAAGCGCACCTTGACCGCCCCCACCGCCGCGCCCGACAGCTACTATCAGCGCACCGGCGAGCACAGCTACAAGCCGACCGCCCACGCGCAGGGGGCCTGGCACCCCGACGAGCAGCACTTCAGCCCGGTGGGCGGCCTGATCGCCCACGCCATCGACCGCTACCGGGCCGACCGCCCCGCCGACGGCCTGGCGCTGGCCCGGATCAGCTACGACATACTCGGCCTGATCGCCCTGGACGAGTTCGAGATCACGGTGGAGACCGTCCGGCCGGGCCGCACCATCGAGCTGGTGGAGGCGGTGGCCAGCGTCGGCGGCCGCGCGGTGGTTCGGGCCCGGGCCTGGTTCCTGGCCGAGCTGGACACCACCGCCGTCGCCGGGACCCACGACGAACCGCTGCCCGCGCCGGAGGTGTTCGAGCCCTGGGCGATGAGCGGGCGGTGGGGCGGCGGCTACATCGCCTCGATCGACGTCCGACGCCGCTCCACCGCCCCCGGCCGCGCCGCCGCCTGGATCTCCACGCCGCTGGAGCTGGTCGCGGGGGAGCCGAGCAGCCCGCACGCCTCCTTCATCGCCCTGGTGGACACCGCCAACGGCATCGCCGTCCGGCAGGAGCCCACCGAGTGGATGTTCCCCAACACCGATCTGACGATCCACTTCCACCGCCGCCCCGAGGGCCGCTGGACCGGCCTGGACACCAGCGTCACCTTCGGCCCGGCCGGACACGGCGTCACCAGCACCGTGCTGCACGACGTCCACGGCCCGGTCGGCCGCGCCGAGCAGATCCTCACCGTGCGGCCGCTGAACGGCAGTTGACCTGAGGGGCTGCGCCCCTCGGGGGGGGCGACCCCCCCCCAGGGGGGGGGGCCGCAAGGAGGGGGGCCCAAGGGGGGGGGGAAAAGGGGGGGGAGGAGGGGGGGGGGGGCAGAACA
>NZ_JBHTTU010000135.1:6181-11595 GCF_042794375.1 Kitasatospora sp. NPDC056531
ACCCCCGTCCGAGGGGCGGCGCCGCCGAGGCGTGGGCCCAGCGGCGTGGGCCCAGCGGCGTGGGCTCAGCGGCGTGGGCTCAGCCCGGCAGCGAGTCCATGAAGGAGCTGACCGAGAAGACCGCCTTGCCGGGACCGGCCGGACCGTAGCCGGGCGGGGAGGAGAGGCCGAACTCCTCCAGGGTGGCCCGGTAGGTCTGCAGCAGCCGGATGTGGTACTCCAGCGGCGCGCCCTGCGGGTTGGCCTTCCCGAGCGGGGTGGTGGGCTCGGGGCACCAGGTGGTGAAGCGCGGGACGACGCCGTGCGACATGAAGAAGCGCAGGCCCTCCCGGGTGGAGGCGATCGCCTCGTCGACGGTGGTGAAGCCGAAGGGCTCGGCCATCTCCACGCCCGCCACGAAGTTGGGGATCACGTTCTCCGCGCCGAACACCTCGGTGGAGTCGAGGATCCGGCGGTGCCACTCGTCCCGGCCGACGTAGCGCTCCTTGCCGGGGCAGTAGAGCTCGAACAGCCGCTTGTCCCACACCTCGAAGTTGGGGTGGTAGATCCGCACGCCGTAGTCGTGGAAGCGCTGGACGTCGTCGCGCGGTAGCGCCTGGGCGACCACCTTGCCGATCCAGCGACCGGGGAAGTGCTCCTCGATGGCCTTGGCGTACTGCCCGTAGAAGTCGGCCTCGTCCCGGCCGCCGACCTGTGAGGTGATCGCGCCGCCGGTGAGGGTGTAGGCCTGGGAGGCGCGGGCGGTGTCGTACCTGTCGATCAGCTCCAGCGCCTCCAGCACCTCCTCGACCGGCTTGACCCCGGTGTACGGGCGGCCGGCGGCCTTGTGCTGGCGCCAGTTGTGGTTGATGTCGCAGTACTGGCACTCCTCCTTGGCGCCGAAGTACTGGCAGACCCGGAACACCGTGAGGTAGATCAGGTAACCCCACTGGATGGTCGGGGCGACCTCCATCACCGACTTCCCGTTGGCCAGGGTGTGCCGGTAGTAGTCCGGCATGGGCGGCAGGCCGACGTCGGCGATCCGCGCGCCGTCCAGGTAGAGGCCGAGCGTGCCGTCCTCGCCCGCGCCGACCCGGTACGGCGAGTCCGGGTTGACCCGCACCGACACCACCGTGCGGCGCAGCCCGTACGGCCCGCCGGTCAGCACGACCTCCTCCGGCGGCCGGTTCAGCGCGGCCGCGCCGAGCTCGGGCAGGGTGCGGTGGTCGAAGGAGAAGATGAAGTACGACTTCGGTTTGACCTCGCCGCCCCCGTCGGCGCCGGAGCTGCCGCTCAGGGCCGACTCGTCGAAGGCCATGCCGCCGCGCAGCAGGTCCTCCTTGATCACCGCCTCCCGGGGCACGTCGGGGAAGCGCTCCATGAGGTCCTCGACGAGTTCGGTGCGGCTGCGGGCCTGGCTCTCCATGCGCTGCTCTTCCTTCCTGGCCCCGTTCCACTCACGGCGCCCCGCTCATTCTTCTCCCCCTTACACGTGCGGCCGCACCCGGCCACGCGGAGGAAGATCAACTCGTCCATGCTGCGGGCCCGGGCGACGCTCCGCCTCGGCCTGCGGTCCCGTCGGGTACCGGTCGGGGGACGTAGGACGCCCGCCCGGCGGCCGGGGTCAGTCGCCGGGCGGGCGGGTCGGAGGTGACGGTCCCTGGTCAGCCGGTGGGGCCGGTGGTGTTGGCGGGCCCGGTGATCGGCAGGTGGTACGTGATGCCGACATCAGGGGGGATCTGCATTGGAACAGTCCCCGCCATGAACGGCTCAACGCCGTCTACGGGTTCAGGAAACGAGGCGGTTGCAGTCCGTTGACGCGAGACGGGACCGGCCGGGAACGGCCGGTTCGGCCAGGGAGGCCGAGGCTAGGGGTGGACCGATGCATGACAGGGCCGGAGTCCAATGCCGTCGGCAAGAACGTTCACCCTATCGGGTGTAGAAGATCGTCCGTTGCGATCCGGAAGGCGCTTTCGCGCCTACGGTTGGGGATCGAGCGAGACGGGGCCCGCGGCGTGGAGTTCCCCTTCGCGGCAGGCGGGATGACGACCCGTCACATCGTGCGATCCCTCTCAGAGGAGGCTCCATGCCCCTGCGCACCAAACCGGACTCACTGCCAGCGGACGCCCTCGTTCCGGTGGTGGGCGCATGAGCAGCACCGCGATCGAGCGGATCCTGCGCGGACCCAGTGGACTGGGCACCTCCGGGCTGCAGTTGAGGCCGCAGGCCCCGGCTGCGGAGGCCCCGACCGCGGAGGTTCCGGCACCCGAGGCGGTCCTGTCCGAGGTCGTGATCCCCGACGTCCAGGCGCCCACCGTCCCGCCCGCCCCCGAGGTCCAGGCGTCACCCCTCCCCGGGCCGCCCAACCCGGCGCCGGCCGCCGAGGCTCCGAGCGGGGGCAAGCCCAAGAGCGGCGACCCCATCCCCGGCCTCTACCACCACCCGATCGCCGAGCCCGACCCGGCCCGGGTGGAGGCGCTGAGCCTGAAGATCAAGGCCTGGGCGATCGACGAGATCGAGCTCTACCCACCGGAGTGGGAAAAGGACTTCGACGGGTTCTCCACCGGGCGCTACATGGTGGCCTGCCACCCCGACGCGCCCAGCATCGACCACCTGATGCTCGCGGCCCGCCTGATGGTCGCCGAGAACGCGGTGGACGACTACTACTGCGAGGACCTCGGCGGCTCGCCGATCGGCCTGGGCAGCCGCCTGCTGCTCGCGCACACCGCGCTGGACCCGCTGCACACCACGCCGGAGTACCACCCGGCCTGGGAGGCCTCGCTCGCCGAGGACGCGCCCCGGCGCTCGTACCGCTCGGCGATGGACTACTTCGTCCGCGCCTCCACGCCCTCCCAGTCGGACCGCTTCCGGCACGACATGGCACGGCTGCACATGGGGTACCTGGCCGAGGCCGCCTGGGCCGAGACCGATCACGTGCCGCAGGTGTGGGAGTACCTGGCCATGCGCCAGTTCAACAACTTCCGCCCCTGCCCGACGATCACCGACACCGTCGGCGGCTACGAGCTTTCGGTGGAGCTGCACGCGCTGCCAGCCATGCAGCGGGTGATCGCGCTGGCCGGCAACGCCACCACCATCGTCAACGACCTGTACTCGTACACCAAGGAGCTGTCCAGCCCCGGACTGCACCTGAACCTGCCGGTGGTGATCTCCGAGCGCGAGGGCGTCTCCCGCAAGGAGGGGTACCTGAAGGCGATCCAGGTCCACAACGACCTGATGCACGCCTTCGAGGCCGAGTCGGCCGCGCTGGCCGTCGCCTGCCCGGTGCCAACTCTCGTACGGTTCCTGCGCGGTGTGGCCGCCTGGCTCGACGGCAACCACTACTGGCACCAGACCAACACCCACCGCTACACGCTGCCCGACTTCTGGTAACCACCGTTCTCCGGCGGCCCCCATTTTTCGGAAACCACCCGTTTCCGGTAACCACCCGTAAGAACACTGGAGTTGACCCATGTCCCTGACGGACGACATCACCACTCCCGGAAGCGCCATCCCCGGTCCGGCGACTCCCTACCAGGGCGACATCGCGCGCTACTGGGACCACGAGGCGCGCCCGGTCAACCTGCGCCTGGGCGACGTCGACGGCCTGTACCACCACCACTACGGCATCGGCGAGATCGACCGGGCGGCGATCGGCGACGCGGCCGACAGCGAGCGCGAGAAGAAGGTCATCGCCGAGCTGCACCGCCTGGAGTCCGCCCAGGCCGACGTGCTGCTCGACCACCTCGGCGACATCCGGGCCGACTCGACCCTGGTTGACGCCGGTTGCGGCCGCGGCGGCTCGATGGTGATGGCCCACCAGCGCTTCGGCTGCCGGGTCGAGGGCATGACCCTCTCCACCCAGCAGGCCGACTTCGGCAACAAGCGCGCGAGCGAGCTGGGCATCGGCGAGTTCGTCCGCTCCCGGGTCGCCAACATGCTCGACATGCCCTTCGAGAACGGCTCGATCGCCGGCTCCTGGAACAACGAGTCCAGCATGTACGTCGACCTGCACGACCTGTTCGCCGAGCACTCCCGGGTGCTGTCGGTCGGCGGCCGGTACGTGACCATCACCGGTTGCTGGAACCCGAAGTACGGCCAGCCGTCGAAGTGGGTCTCACAGATCAACGCGCACTTCGAGTGCAACATCCACTCGCGCCGGGAGTACCTGCGGGCGATGGCCGACAATCGCCTGGTGCCGCAGGCCGTCATCGACCTGACCCCGGACACCCTGCCCTACTGGGAGCTGCGGAACACCACCTCGCTGGTCACCGGCATCGAGGAGGCGTTCATCGAGTCCTACAAGGACGGCTCCTTCCAGTACGTGCTGATCGCGGCCGACCGGGTCTGATCACTCCCTGATCACTTCCTGATCGGGCCCTGAGGCGACGGGCGGCCTCCCCGCAGGTGTGGGGAGGCCGCCCGCTTTCCGGTCAGGCAGTCCGGTCAGGCCTTCCGGCGGATGAAGGTGAGGTGGGTGACACCGCTCGGGCTGCTCACCGCCTCGATGTCGAACCGCTGCTCCAGCCCTTCGAGCCCGGCCCACAGCGACTCGCCCCGGCCGAGTACGACCGGCACCACGACCACGTGCAGATGGTCGATCAGATCAGCCTCCAGGAAGGCCCGAACGGTGCGCGGGCCGCCGCCGATCCGCACGTCCAGGTCGCCGGCCGCCTCCCGGGCCTGGCGCAGCGCCTCTTCGGGGGTGGCGTCGACGAAGTGGAAGGTCGTGCCGCCCGCCATCTCCAGTCTGGGGCGCGGATGGTGGGTGAGCACGAACACGGGGGTGTGGAACGGCGGGTTCGCGCCCCACCAGCCCTGCCAGTCCTCGTCCTGCCAGGGCCCGCGCTGCGGGCCGAACTTGTTGCGGCCCATGATCTCCGCACCGATGCCGTCGCCCCAGGTACGAGCCATCGCGTCGTCCACACCGGTGTCGCCGCCCTCCTGGCCGTGCATCTGGCGGAAGGTCCGGGTGCGGAAGAACCAGCTGTGCAGCCGGTCGGTGGCGTGGCCGAAGGGCTGGTCGATGCTCTGGCCCTCGCCGGTGCCGTAACCGTCGAGGGAGATCGAGAAGTTGTGGACCCGGACCAGGGACATGGGGTACCTCCGCTGCTCGGTGTTCTTCAGATGGCTCTTCACGCGGCACTACATCCGGCTCTTCGTCGCGCTGCTCGCGAGCCACGCTAACGCGCGGGTAAGACACCCTGATGCTCCGTCACCGCCAGGGCGTGGCGTGGGTGGGTGCGGCGGGCCCGAGGTCGGGGCGGAGGTGGTGAAGCCGTCACGCTATCGTCGTGCCTTCTTCACGAGGAGCACGCCCTGCGGCGCGATGCTTCCTCCGGCGGCCCGCACGGGCGGCCGACACGACCGACCCCGGGGGGAACGATTCCGATGACCGTACGCCGTACCCCGGCCGGCCTCCTTTCTGCCCTCCCCCT
>NZ_JBHTTU010000136.1:0-1177 GCF_042794375.1 Kitasatospora sp. NPDC056531
GGTTTGTCCGGTGCCGGACGGTGTTCAGTCTGGGCGGCCGGTCGCACTGTTGTCATGCCGGGCCGCGGGGATCAGTGGGATGCGGTGTGCGGCGGATCGTGTCGGGGTGGTGGAGGGTCGGGTAGGCCCCGCGCATTGCTGCGAACGGGGCCCCCTCAGAACCGGACGTGCCCCCGGACCGCGGAACCCCGCAGGCCACCACCGAGGCGGCCTGACGGCCACCCGGCAGCAGCCCCCAGCCAACCCGGGACGGCGGCGCAGCAAAGCGGCCGGAGCGGGGACACGGGCCCGGGCCACCGGACGACGGCGAGCACCCGGAGCATGGCGCGGCCACCCACGCCTGGGCGCAGCGAGCCCGGACGGCGACCAGCACGCCACCAGGACCCGCGCCCAGCAGCCGCGCCGGGGCGGCCGTCCCCGGCCTGGACGACGTCGATTCCCGTGGCCGCGAGGGCGGCAACGGTGGCATCCTGCGGCGACCGATAGCGCAGCGGACAACGCACCACGTCGTCGGCGCGCAGCATCAGGTGGCCGGGATCCCGTCTCCGCTCCGGCTCTGCGCGCCTGCTCCCCTTCTCCTGCAACAGGATCCGGTGCCCGGACTTCACCCCGCACCACTACGGGGCCCAGAAGAAGCGGTCGACCTCCGCTCGCCCTATGGACACACGGGCGGGCAGGTTACGGCTTCGTGCTGTCAGTTGGGCTTGGTGCCGGCGTCCTGTTGTGCGGCGGCGAGGGTGAAGGCGAGCAGGGCGGTGGCGGTGAAGTCGTCGGCGGATTCGACGGTCTGCCAGGCGCCGACGTGGTCCATGAAGCCGCCGCCGCGGCCGTCGAAGGCGGCGAAGGGGTTGCCCTGGTCGGTCGGGCACGTGCGCATGGTGGGGAAGGAGTTGAGGTCCTTGAGCTTTTCTGCCGCGTTGGGGCCGTTGACGACGCCGCCGAGGAGGATGTCTCCGTCCCCGTTGAGGTCGCCGGCGAGGTTGGCGGCCTGGTGTTCGGGGCAGTGCGGGAAGGTGGTTCCGGCGCCGATGACGAAGGAGGATCCCCACGCGTTGGCGCCCAGGGCCCAGTTGCGCTGCTGGGTGGCAAACGCGTCGTAGTGGGAGTCTCCGGTCACCCGGTGGTACAGCTGGGCGGTGGCGGCCAGGCCGAAGGTGTGGGGCACGGAGTCGAAGTC
>NZ_JBHTTU010000136.1:1187-11381 GCF_042794375.1 Kitasatospora sp. NPDC056531
GAGCTGGCGCTTGAGGTCGGCGGCAAGTTGCTCGCGTGTCACTTCGGTACGGGCGGCGCCGTCGTCGAGCAGGCGGGCGAGGTCGGCGTGGGCGAGGGCGCTGACGTCGCCGAGCCCGAGGGTGCCGAGGCTGTCCGAGGTGATGTACTGCTTGGCCCAGTGTCCGGCCTGCTTGGTCCAGTCGGCTGTGCGCTTGTCGCCCAGGGCCTTCGCGGCGAGGGCGAGCTCGGCGGCGCCGAATTCCATGTCGTCCTGCCAGGACGTCTCGGGGTAGAAGCCGTGGGGGAAGGCTGTGACCAGTTGGTCGCCGGGGTTGGTGTCGGCGAGGGCGTAGATGTGCGCGGCCTTCTCGAGTTCCTCGTGTGCCCGTTCGGGGTTCTCGGCGGCGTCCAGCTGCGCGGCCAGGCCGAAGGTGGCGGCGACGCGTCCGGCCAGGTTCGGGCTGATCGGCTTGCCGGGGGGTGCCGCGCGGAAGACCGGCCGGTGCTTGATCAGGTAGTCGGGGTCACCGGGCTTGACGTCGAGGGCGTCGTCGGCCTCCGGCAGTCGCCACACATCGTGGTCGGACCTGGTCTTGCCGCTGCCGTCGGCGGTGTCGCCCTTGCCGAGCCCGACCTGGACGTAGAGGGTGCGCGACCTGTCGTCCCACATCTTGTCGAGCCAGTCCAGCCCGTGGCGTGCCTCGGCGGACAGCTCCTTCCCGCCGACGGATGCGGTGCGCTGCGCGAGCAGGAGACTCGCGGTGGAGTAGGAGGCGGTGTGGGTGAACTTGAGGAAGTCACCGGCGTCGTTCCAGCCGCCCGAGACGTCGATCGGGCCGGCGACGCGCTTGAGCGGCGCGGTCAGCACCGTCTCGTCGTCGGCGTAGGCGGGGGTGTCGTAGACCGTGGCCTGGCGGTCCGCCAGGTGTGAGGGCCGGCGGCGCAGTTCCGTGGGGACAACGTCGGCGCCGTCGCGCTGGGCTTGGAAGAACCGGACGTTGTCCTGGATGAGCTTGCCGAAGAGTTCGTCCGCCGCGGCGATGTGGAACGTCGGGGAGACGGCGGTGACGGGCCCGAACACCTCGACCCGGTAGTCGCCGGGCTCGGTCAGAGGGGACAGGTCCAGGGTGTGAACGGCCTTGTACTTGCTGTTCCAGCCTCCGGCGGAGGAGCCGACCTTGCCCTTCAGGATCTCCTTCCCGGAGGCGTCGAGGACCCGGAAGGACGCCTTGGACGCGGAGACGGAGGTCATCAAATAGGCCTGCTTGGCCTCGCCGGGTGTGTAGCCGACCTGGTCGACGCGCACTACCGCACGCGGAGCGCCCGCCGCGAGGGAGTCCGCCCCCTGCGCGGACTGGACACAGTGGACGGCGAGAACGGTAGCGGCCACGCTGGCAGCGGTCATGCCGATGACGCGCTTACGGATACGAATCTTTGCCATGCCCGCAGACTGCCCTCCGGTCCATGAGGCGATCATGAGGCAGCTGCGGCACCTCCCGGCGCCGCCTTCAGGAGTTCCTTCGCCTCTGCCTCGCCACGGCGGCAGCAGGCGCGGCTCATCGGTCCCCGGCCCGGCTCATCGGTCCCCGGCCCGACCGTGAGTCGGGCGAGCGCGGGATTCCCACGGCCTCAGCGCCGCCCGATGGCCCGGCATAACGCCCTAATCACGATCACCCCGGCGTTCGCGTCCTTTTCGATCCATTAGGCTCGCCCGCCATGCGCGTACTTGTCCTCGAGGACGACCCCGAACTCGGCCCCGTGATCACCCGCGGTCTGCGTGAGGCAGGCTTCGCCGTCGACTTCGCCGCCGATCTCGCCGACGCCGACTTCAAACTTGCAGTCAACACCTACGACTGCATGGTCGCCGACCGTACCCTGCCCGACGGGGACGCGCTCACGCTCCTGGCCGCCCAACGCAGGGCCGGGTCCACCCTGCCCGTCCTGCTGCTCACCGCCCTCGACGCGGTCAGCGACCGCGTGGCCGGGTTCGAGCACGGCGCCGACGACTACCTCGTCAAACCCTTCGCCTTCGCCGAACTCAACGCCCGCGTCCGCACCCTGTGCCGTCGCGGTCAGCCCGCCCGACTGCCGGAACTGCGCGTCGGCAGCCTGGAGCTCGACCTGCCGCGCCGCAGAGTGCGGCGCGACGGTGTACTGCTCACTCTCACCGCCAAGGAGTTCGCGGTCCTGGAAGTCCTGATGCTGCGCGCCGGAGAGGTGGTCACCCGCACCGACCTCATCGAACGCTGCTGGGACGAGCAGACCGAACCGCTCTCCAACGTCGTCGACGTCCTCATAGGCCAGCTGCGCCGCAAACTGGGCCCACCCGAGCTCGTCCTGACCGTACGCGGCGTCGGCTACCGGCTCGCCGACCCCGCCACGGACCTGTGATGCGGCCCAGTCCCGCAGTCGCACGCCTGTACCGCGTCCGGTGGGCAACGACCCTGCTCTTCGCCGCCACCACCGCCCTGTGTCTGCTGGTTCTCTCCGTCCTGGCTGTGCGCACCGACGCCCGGTCCCGGACGAACGATCTCGACAACGACGTCAGCCGGCGGGCCGACGGCCTCGCCCGCACGCTCTACTACGACGCCGGCGTCCTGAACCTCAACGCCCTGGCGGAGGACGACCTGGCCCTGAGCGCGGAGCGGCTCGCCGTCATTCAGGCACCCGCACCCGGCCGGCCCCGGATCCGTCACTCGCCCACCGCGCGCGCCGCTCTTCCCGACCAGGCCGGACTGGACGACATCTGGAAACAGGTCGAACACGACCAGGAGACCGTCTTCGTCGCCACCGAGGCCGACGGCCGGGAAATCCAATGGGCCGCCTCCCCCGTCTGGGACGGCGACAGGATCGGCGCCGCCGTGCTGGTCGGAGCCGACCCCGCACAGAGCCAGGCCGCCCACAACCGCCTCGTCCGCCGGCTCACCCTCGGCTGCGCAGCCCTGGTGCTGGCAGCCGCCGCCATCGGACACCTCCTGTCCGGACGGGCCATGCGACCCGCACTGCGCGGACTCGAACAACAGGAACAGTTCCTCGCCGAAGCCGCGCACGAGCTCCGCACCCCGCTGGCCACCCTGCGCCTGGTGGTCGAAAGCGGAAGCACCTCCGCCACCCGGGCACCCGCCGCCCTCGACGAAGCGGTCCGCCTCATCGACCGCCTGGGCCGACTGGTCACCGGCCTGCTGGCCCGGGCCCGCGTCGAGGCCGGCACCCAGAAGATCGAGCTCACCCTGCTGCGACTCGACCAGCTGACCGAACAGACCGTCGAGGAACTGCCGGACAGCACCGGCGTCACCGTCACCACCGAGCCCACCATCGTCAACGGCGACCCCGAACTGCTCGCCCAAGCGGTCCGCAACCTCGTGGAGAACGCGCTGCGGCACGGCGGCGGCACCCCGGTCGACGTGAGCGTCACCCCCGGCCGCATCGCCGTACGAGACCACGGCCCCGGCGTACCGGCCGAGGACCGTAAACGGGTCTTCGAACGCAGCGTCACCGGATCAGATAGCAAAGGAACCGGCACGGGCCTCGCCATCGTCCGCTGGGTCGCCGAACTCCACAACGGCACCGCCCGGCTCTCCCCCGCCTCCGGCGGCGGCCTGCTCGCAGAACTCCTACTACCCCCGCACACCAGCAGCTGACACAACCCAGCAAGGCTCGCCGCCGGGCTGTCTCACGCAACGTATGCAGGGGTGCCGAGACTCCCCCGCGCAGGTCAGCGGCCTGCGCGGGGGTGAGGCGGGGTCAGGAGCAGCGCCACCAGGAGCCGCGCCGCTTCTCCTCGGCGGCCGCGGCTTCGGCGGCGGCGGGCGACGTCGGACCTCTGGCGTGCCCGGTAGGCGGCCTCGGCGGCGCGGTCGGCGACGTCGCAGCGGTGGCGCTCACGGCGCTGCGCGGGCTGGAGGACGGTGTCGTGGTCGGGGTCGTAGTCGAGCCTGCCGCGCCGTGGCAGGGCCAGGGCTCAACCGATTGGCGAGGGCCGACCTGCGGCGGGACGATGCAAGGGCCTGGATGAGACCTGAGCGGGCAACACACCGCGATCTACACGGCCGCAACGATCAGGAGAACGTCATGACCACCGAAGCCGACCTCGCCCGACACCTCCCGGACAACCAAATCGCCGGGTTCGCCGGGCACATCTACTCCCCGGCGCCAGTGCAGCGCTGAGCACAACCCTCCGCCCGCACACGGCCCACCAACCCTCCCACCGCCGGCGTTGTAGGGCGGGCTCCGCGGGGAGCCGGCCGACGCCGCTCACAGGACCCCGGGCTCGACCGGCGCTGACCCCAGTCGGCGGCTCACGCCGCCCCTCCCAGCACGCGTGCGCCCACTCGACAGCAGTCTCGCTCCTCAGAGGCACACACCCCGGGCACTCCAGCCGGTCCGGACCGGCCTTCTCCCACAGCTCCAGCCCCGAACCCTCCTCCCCACCGGTCGAACCCCGGCACGTCCAACACGGACGCAGCGAAGCGTTCGCCGCACGGGCGAGGACTGATACGGAGAGGTGTCCAAATGAAAGCGATCGTGGTGACGGACCAGGCCGCAGGAACGGCCGGGATGACGCTGACGGAGCGGCCCGAGCCGGAGCCGGCGATCAACGATGCCGTCGTTCAGATTCATGCGTCGGGATTCGTCCCGACCGAGATGGAGTGGCCCTCGACCTGGACCGATCGCCTCAAGCGCGACCGAACACCGTCGATCCCCGGACATGAGCTGGCCGGAGTGGTCACCGCCCTCGGCTACGGCACGGCGGGTCTCTCGGTGGGACAGCGCGTGTTCGGCCTCACCGACTGGCATCGCGACGGCACCCTCGCCGAGTACGCGGCCGTCGAGGCACGCAACCTCGCGCCGTTGCCGGGCGACGTCGACTTCACCGTGGGCGCTAGCCTGCCGATCTCAGGCCTCACCGCGTGGCAGGGCCTGTTCGAGCACGGCCACCTCCAGGCGGGGCAGAGTGTCCTCGCGCACGGCGCGGCCGGCGCAGTCGGGACGATGGTGACGCAGCTCGCACGAGAGGCCGGCGCCTACGTCATCGGCACCGGACGTGCCGCCGACCGTCAGAAGGCACTCGACTTCGGCGCCATGGAGTTCGTCGACCTCGACAACGACACCCTGGAAGACGTCGGCGAAGTCGACCTGGTCTTCGACGTCATCGGCGGCGACACCCAGAAGCGATCCGCACCCCTGATCCGGGCCGGAGGAATACTGGTGACCGTCGTTGGGCCGCCTGAGGCCCGGCCCACCCACGGCCAGGCGATCGACTTCGTCGTCGAGTCCGATCGCGCGCAACTGGGTGAGATCGTCCAGCGGGTGCGGGACGGACGGCTGCGGACGAACATCGGCAACGTCGCGACCCTCGACGATGCCGTCACCGCCCTCAACCCGACCGAACGACGCCAAGGGAAGACGATCATCCGCGTTCGTCCGTGAGGCCCCGGGGACAGCGCGGTCCTTCCGTCCTCGTAGATCAGCATCAGCCGTGTAGCGGTGTCGGGCGACCTGCTCGACGCCGACACGGTGGTCACGAGTCCGGTACGGATTGTCGCTTACGGACGGCAAGCCGCGCCGGGCGGCCTCCACCAGCGCGACCAGCTCCGGGCCGGGCGGCAGGTCCAGATCGACTCCGGCCGTCAGGGCCCGGCGCAGCCGAGCCACAGCAAGGCGGGCCTCGCTGAGCCTTCGCGCTGCCGACCTTGCCCGGCCCGCCTCCCCGGAGTCGGGCCGTCCCTCCCCGTCTCGCAACCGGCCCAGCACTCCCCCTCGCGAACCACGCACCCCGGAATCCAGGAGGACACCATGGGCTCGACCGCCGGTGTCATCGAAGGCCTCGATCCTTCGTCGGAGCAGATGGAGGAGACGGCCACTCACCACGGCATCTGACCTGCGGATTCACTCGGACTCCGCAGCCCCTCCTGTTGTCCCCGTCCACACCGGCACGCATGGTGATAGGGCAGCTCTTCCGCCCCAGCAAATCGGCTCAGCGACCAGGAGCATCCCCATGACCGATTTCTCGGCCCCCCGGCACGAAGCCCCCGTGAAGACCATCGCCTTCGTCCAGTACCCGGGCCTCACCCCGCTCGACATCGTCGGCCCACTGCAGGTCTTCAGCGAGCTGTCCCATCTCGTCCCCGGCTACGACACGGTCGTGGTCGGCGAGCGGATCGAACCGATGGCGACCGACACCCCGCTGTCCCTGATTCCCAGCCACACCTTCGAGACCATGCCCGACCCGTACGCGCTCATCGTGCCCGGCGGCACGGCCGCCACCCTCGCCGCGATGGCCGACGAGAAGCTGCTGGACAGGCTGCGCACCGCAGCCGCACGCTCCGAGATCGTCGGCTCCGTGTGCACCGGCTCGCTGCTGCTCGCCGCCGCCGGTCTCCTGGAAGGCCGCCGGGCCAACTCGCACTGGATGTACCGCAACCTGCTGGCCAAGTTCGGGGCGATCCCGGTGGCCGAACGCTGGGTCCGGGACGACAACGTCATCACCGCCGCCGGAGTGTCGGCCGGCATCGACCTGGCACTCCACCTCGTCGACGAACTCGCCGGCCACGACATCGCCCGCAAGGTCCAGCTGTTCATCGAGTACGACCCCAAGCCCCCGTTCGGCCCGATCGACTGGGAAGCCGCCAACCCCGGCCAGTACGCCCCCCAGGGCCAGAAGCGTCTTCGCCAGGCCCTCGCCGACCATCCCGCACTCCTGGAACGCCTGGCCGACTGACCGAACTCCCGAAGGCTCGGCGCAGCCGGGCGCCGGGCGGACGAGGGTGGTGTCGGCAGTCAGGAGCCGGCCTTTCGGATCGTCAGGACGAGGGTGGTCGGGGCGGCTCAGTCCCCGCGCTCCTCCACAACACCGGCCGCTTCCCGAACACGTCATGCGCCCGCCGGGCCGCCTCCCCGCCGCGCAGGCCGGCCCGCTCCCCCGCCGACAGATCCCTGCGCACCACCCGCTGCAGAGCCTGCAGCGACGGAACGGAGGTGGTGGGATCACCGGCGTCCCGGGCAGCGGGCTCACGGTGACCGCGGCGACGTTCCCGCCCCAGAACGCCAGCAGACGCCGAACCTCCTGGGTGACGAGCTCCGCTCCCGCGGCCGGGCCGAAAGACGCCCCTCCGCGCGGGCCGCGGCCACCCGATACCGGACCGCCCGCTCCGTCACCCCGTCGTGGACGCCACCAGGCGTACATGAGTGGTCGTCAACTCGCCCAGGCTGTGAGGACGGTGCGCGGGCGTCGGCCCACCAGGTGGCCGCGTGGAAGTTCGCCGAGGTCCAGTCGTGGACGACGCCGGAGGAGTTGCCGGGTGAGGTCCGCGACGAGATCGACCGCCTCAACGGCAGGCCCGACTCCACCGGCCGCTGCCCGGCCGCCGTCGCCGTGTTCCGCGCCGAGCCGAGCGAGGAGCGGCGCGCGGCGCTGCGGGAGGCGTACCTGGTTGTCCCCGAGCATCTGCGCCGCTACGCGCTGGGCGACATGGACTCCAAAGACTGGCCGCTGAAGGTCCTAGCCGCCGGCCCCGGGGCGCGCCTGCCCGGTGGCGGTCCGGTCACGGTGGGGCCGGCACCAGCCGGCCCCACCACCGGCCTTCCGGCAGCCGTCATAGCAGGTGGCGGCAGAGTCCCGGGGCATCACGAGGGTGGCCCGGTCGGCCCGGCGCCCGCTGAAGGGGCTCAGAGCTGCCGCGCCTGCTCCCGCTCGGCCTCGGCGGCGAGGTACACCTCGTTGATCACGGCCCGCAGGTACGGCGTCCCGTGCATCCGGCCGGCCCCGGTGTGGGCCTGGTAGAGGCGTAGCGCCATCAACTCCCAGAGCGGCTCGCGTGCGCGTACCAGCTCGCGCAGTTCCCGGTGCAGCTCGGCCGTGGGCGTCTTCGGCCGCGCGGCCTTCGGGACGGATCCCTCGGCGGTGGTTTCCACCTCCCAGCGGCCGACGCTGTCGACCACGACCAGGCCGGGTCCCTCGACCCAACGCTGGCCGCGTGCCTCGCCGATCCCGTTGGCGACCAGATCCGCGGCGAGGCCGCCGAGGAACCCGCCGAAGCGCGGCGGCCGCCGCTCGCCGGCGGCGTCGACGTACCCGATGTAGGAGTTCTCGTCGTTCGTCAGCGCCTGCGCGCGCAGCAGCCGCGCACCGCGTCCCGCGCAGCGCAGTACCACGGGGCCCTGCCCGCGCAGCCTGCCGGTGACCTCGGGCGCCTCGGTGGTGGGCGCCAGCCGCAGCGTCCACTTCGCCTTGGGATCGCAGGCGACATTCAGGTGGGTGATCCCGATGGGCAGTAGGAAGACGCCCTGGGCGGTTCCGGTGAGCTTCCTGCCCTCGAAGCTCTCGGTCGCGGCCTCGGTGCGGCTCACGAAGTCAAGATGCGAACGGTCGCCGAGAAGCGAGAGGTTCTCGGTCGGCGGGCGCACGGAGAACTCCACCAGGGCCGGGCGGCCGGGCTCGGGGCGGTCCACCAGCACTTCGGCCGGCCCGGTGCCGCGGAAACGGAACCGGGCGGCGGAGCGGGTCGGGTGCCGTTCCCAATCGGACCGGGCGAGCTCGTCCGGCGTGGCCAGCTCCAGCGGGACCGGCTCGCCTCGACGCAGTGCGCTCAGCCGCACCAGCGCCGCGCGTCCGTCGCCGAGCGCCGCGAACACGCGGCGGGCTCGGTGCCCGCCAGGGGTGCGCAGCGCCGCTTCGGCCGCCGCCAGAGCGAGCCACGCGTCCCGCCGCTCCGCGGCGATCGCCGCGGCTTCGGCCGTAGCGGCGGCCCTGTCCTCCGGGGGAGCGGTCTCGGCCAGCCGCCTGCGAAAGCCGACGACGGCGTCGGCCAGTTCGGTCGTCTCCGCGCGAACGCCGGCCAGCTCGCCGAGGGCGCTGCGGCCCTGCTGGAGCGCCTGGGCGACCAGCTGCTTGCGGTCCGGCTCGCTGCCGCGCGCGGCCGCTGCGGCGACCCGGAGCGCGGCGTCGACGCGGTCGACGCCCGCTGCCAGCACCGGGTCGGCCGCGCACTGCGCCTCGGACGGCCGGGCCAGGGCCATATCGCGCTGGAAGGAGGCGATATCGCGGCTCAGCTTCCGGGACAGCTGCTTCGCCTCGTCGGCCAGCTTGGCCTGTTCCCGCTGCCGCTCCTTCCGGTCGCGCTCCAGCTGCCGGGCGGCCTTCTCCCGGCCCGCCTCCAGCGTGCGCAGCCCGGCCTCGCCGTCCCTGACCGAGGCGCGCACCGCGGGAAGCCGCTCGCCCGGCACGGTCGCGGTCGCGGCCGCCGCGGCTCGGTGCAGCGCCTCCTCGACTTCGCGGATCGCGTCGAGCAGCTGCTCCGGCAGCGCGACGCCGTCCTCGGGCTCCGCCGGGAGGAGGCCCGCGCGGGCCAGGTCCAGCCGTTCGCGCAGCGCGCCGATCAGCGTGGCCATGGTCCGCTCCTCGGTGTGCCGCCGGTTCACCTCGTCCAGCGCGGTGCGCGCGGTGTCCAGCGCCGAGGCCACTGTCCGGACGCGGTCCCTCGCGCCCCCGGCCGCCACCTCGACGGCGCGCGCCAGCGCCGTCTCGGCGCGGGTGAGCGCCGCTTCGGCGACGGGGTCGGCAGCGGGCAGGCGGCAAGCGGCAAGGGCCTCGCGCAGTGTGTCGATCGGGGCCCACAGCCGCGCCTCCTTCCGACGCAGCTCGGCGAACCGGCGCAGCACCTGCCGGCCCGGGTGCAGTTCCGCGAGGACGGCCTGGCGCTCCGCCGCCCGGCGCAGATCCGCGGTGGCCGCGCGGTCCAGGGCGTTCTGGTACGCCGTCCGGGCCCGGTCCAGGAAGTCCGCGGCGATCAGGTCAGCCTCGGTGACGGGCCGCGCGTCCCCGACCCCGTCGCCCGGTCCACCCTCGGTCGCCTCACGCAGCTCCGCGCCGAACACGCTCAGCGCCTCACCCACCGCGGCGGCCGACACCGCATCCTCCGCCGACAGTCCCGGCTCCACGGGCTCCGGGCGCTCCACGAGGTCCTGGGGTTCCGAAGACGTTGCGGATTCCAAGGACGTCGGGGACGCTGCGGATTCAGCGGACACCGTGGGGTCGGACGATCCCGTCGATCGCCGTCTGCCCCATCGACCTGTCAGAAACCCGCCACTCATCAGCCGTTCCCCCCGTCGCACGCGACCAGCGCCGCCACCCTACCCACACCGACGGGCCCCGAAAAGATCTTCGCCGCCTGCTTGACCGGCTGCTGCGCGACGAGGTCGATCAGCTCCTCCG
>NZ_JBHTTU010000137.1:0-11249 GCF_042794375.1 Kitasatospora sp. NPDC056531
CGGTGCTGCGCCTTCCTTATCCCCCCCCCCCCCCACCACGCAGTACCAGCGTACGCTGCGGCCGGCCGCGCCCTTGAGGAGGAGTGTGACGTGGCCCCACCCCATGCCGAGCAGCGCGCGTGGAGCAAAGCAGCGATTCTGGCTATCGCCTTTACGACCTTTCTCTCGTCAACCGCCTTCTACCTCAATCTACCGGCGCTGCCGCTCTATGTGGCGCACCTGGATCGCGGGCATGCGACTGCCTGGCTCGGCCCCATTGTCGGAATCACCTTCTTGGTGAGTGCCGTTGTCAATCCTTTTTGGGGAGCACTTGCCGATCGGTTCGGTCAGCACAAGATGATGCTGCGAGCAGCTGGCGCGGTGACTCTGGTCTATGCGTTCACCCCGCTTGCCAATACCCCGCTGACCTTTCTGGTTCTACGATTCTTCGCAGGTCTTGCTTCGGGATACATACCCGCCGCGACTGCGTTGCTCAGCAAGAACGTCGACGATGAACAGCTCGGCAGGGCAATGAGCATCATGTCGGTGGCGAGAAACTCCGGTGCCCTGGTTGGGCCGGCTCTGGGCGCCCTGTTGCTGGCAGGTGGAACGTTCAACATGGTCTACGAGTCGGCAGCGGTCATCATGCTGCTCTGCTTCGCGCTGACGCTGCTCCTGCCGCGAGCCACGGCTCCGGCCCTGGAACCCCGGGCGGTCGATCGGGACCTGATACTGGGGCCGTTCCGCTCACTCGGACGCGGAACGACCGCAACAGGAATGCGTCCCGTGCTGCTGGTGGTGCTGCTGACGAGCATGGCCAGCGCGGTAGTTCAGATGATTCTTCCACTGCAGCTCGCCCATGGCGATCGACAGGGGGGCCGAGCACTGGCCGGGATCGCCTTCTCGATCGGTGGTGTGGCCTCGCTGCTGACCGCGTACGGCTGGGGCTGGCTGACCGACAAGGTCGGAGTCCGCCGACTCCTCCCGTCGGTGTTCGGGTTGGGCGTGGTTTTCGGGGTGGCCCAGTCACTCTCGACCTCTACCTGGGCGATCCTGGTCAGCTACACGCTCTACTGCATCGCCCTCTGTGAGGTGTTCACGTTGTTGACGGTCGCGCTGACGCAGACGGCGCCGCCCGAGACCCGCGGAATGACCTTCGGCATGAACAACACAGTGACACAGCTGGGCCAGGCATTCGGGCCGGCAGCGGCCGGATTCGTGGTCGCGGCTTCGTCGCTCAGGGCAGGCATCCTCCTCGCGGTGTCCATGTTCGTCGTCGCGTTTATTGTCACGCGCCACAGTTTCAAAGAATTGCAGGGAAAGCAGAGCGAGGAGCCTGCTACTTCCGGCGCTCGCTGAGCGGTGAAAAGAAAGTACGACACATGGATTGGCGCGCCCTCCCTAGGCTTGCAGCTGAGGCATACCCCGAAAGCATGCCACCTTCGTCGCATGTCGAGGAATGCAAGTTCGCCTTGCTGGATACGGTCGCGAGCGCATGGTCCACGCCTGATTCCGTGCCGCCGCGCTCGAAATCGTCCGGCGGCAACGGCGGATTTCCGACCTCATGGGCGACCGGCTCACCAGCCGAGTTGTCATCGGCCTGTTATGAAAACGCCTTCGCTGCCCATGCGAGCGAATTCGACTGTATTCACTACATGGCCGTCGGGCATCCCGGCGCGGCAATTCTCCCGGCGCTTGTCCCGCTCATGCAGAATGGGGAGATCCAGGCTCCGGACGTAATCTCCGGGTATCTGACCGGCCTTGAGGTCATGGCGACGCTCGGTGAGGCGGTCGGTGACCGTCTGCGCAAACGCGGCTTCCACAGCACTCCGGTACTCGGAGCCCCGGCGGCTGCGGCAGCGGTAGCCAGGGCACTACGGCTCGACGCCACACGCACGTCGTGGGCCATGTTTCTGGCTTCCACGTCCAACGTGGGCTTTGCCTGCGCTCATGGCACGGTCGGCAAGCCGCGCCAAGTAGCGGCGGCGTGTCGCGGGGGGCTCGAGGCGGCGCTGCACAGCGCGGCCATGCTGGGCGAGGAGCTCCCGACCGGCTGGCAACAGCCCCTGGAAGTGCTCCTGCAGGAGGAGCTTCCGACTCCGCTGCATGCGTTCGGAGCCCCTTGGGCCCTGGATGTCTTGCCCACCTACCACAAGCGGTTTCCCATGTGCGGATACTTCGACGCCCCCATCGCTCATGTCGACGCCCTTCGTGTGCGCGGGTTTCTGCGGGAGGCCGTCCGGATAACTCTCGGAGTGCCGGAGTACATAGCGACTGCGAGCAAGTACCGTCTGCCATCGACCATCGAGCAGGCGCGGTTCTCCCTCCCGTTCTCGGTGGCCGGCCTGCTGGCTCGCGGGTCGATAGACCCGACGCTCTTCTCGGAGCCATCCCTTTCGGATTCCGATATCCAGCGGTGGGCAACGGCCGTCCAGGTTCAGAAAGTCGACGGAGAGCTCGGCCCGCTGGGCGATTCGATAACTGGATTCGTCTCCGTCGAGCGTTTCGACGGGAGCCATGAAACGGCAGCCGTAACGTACCGGGTGGAGCCCCCAGTGACCAGCTGGGAGATGCTCGAGGAGAAGCTCGGAAACATTCTTCCCAATGCTTCAGAGGCTACCGTGCGGGAAATTGTCAACGGATTCCAGGAATTCGAAAACCTCGATAGTCGCCAGCTGGCCGCGATCCTAGCGCTAGGAGCAGAGAATCGATGACGAAGATCAGACTGGCTGCGGACGCAGCCCTTTTCGACGACAGCGCTGAAGCGGTTGTCTACCGGAGCAACAGCCGGTCGGGATTTGCGCTCCGGGGGTTGTGGGGTCAGCTCCTGGGTGATGTGTGGGACTTTGTCAGCTCCGCTGGCGCGGCCGACACTGACGAGCTCGCGGGGCACCTGGCGGAGCGGGGCGTTGACCGCGAGGAAGCGTTGGAGTTCATCACCGAGCTGACCAAGCGTGGGGCGCTCACCACGGAGGAACAGCAGGTTCTCCGCAAGGAACCCCTCACGAGCGTCGCCCTCGCTGGAATGCCCGGTGCAGTGGACCTGTTGCGGGACCTGCTGAGTGCCGGTGATCACCGACGCTCGGATGGCCTCTCGGTGGTCGACTGGGAGGCTGGCCGAGCGGTACGACCGTCGCAGCAGGCTGTGGTGGTGATCGGAGACGCCTCCGACGTCGCCCTCTTCAAGCAGGTCAACCGAGAGGCGATGCAGTCCGGTTCGCACTTTCTGAGTGCCATGGTCGGGGACGGCGTGCTCACGGTCGGCCCGACGGTGATCCCCGGGGGATCAGCCTGCTTCCAGTGCTTCTGGACGCGGAGGACGATGGAGGACGATGTCTCGACACCGACCTGGATTGCCGACGCCCGTCCGCGTGCGCACGGGGCTTCGGGCGATGGAGGCGCGGAGGGCGCCGCCAGTCGGGGCATGCTCGTACACATGGCGGCAGCGATGCTGGTTGCCGAGATCGAGCGCCTTCGACTGAGTGTTTTCGCCCCCGCGTTGGTCAGCAAGGTCGCGGTGCTCTCCGAGGCCACGCTCCGCAGTGAGGTCCATGCAGTCTTTCCGGTGCCCGCGTGTCCCTCCTGTGCCCTGGCTGACCAAGCCGGTCAGCGGGGGGGCTGCTGATGATCAGCCAGCTGACCGTGGAGAAGCTCTGCGAAGGCAGGGAGCCGGACGCGCGAAAGCTCCTCCCCCGATTCGTCACTGCGGTGAGTCCCCTGGTGGGAATCATCCGGCTGCTCGAAGAGGAACGCGACTACTACAACGACGAGCCCACCACTCTGCTGCACCGCGCGGAGGTGGTGCCGACGAACCGAATCTCCTCGAGCGGCTATGCCAAGCGCGCCGCGGAAGGAGGGCGCGGATTCGATCCGGACGAGACCGTCGTCGGAGCGGTCTTCGAAGCCTTCGAGCGTTACAGTCTGTCCGTGTACCAGGAGGAGGACCTCCTACTCGGAAGCCATCGGTCCATCCTGGCGCAGGGCCGGCAGGCCGTGGCACCCTCGCGCTTCCTGTGTGCGCAGACCTCGACCGACGACGACCGGCGCCGTGCGGACGATATACAGCGGGCATGGGTCCCCGGCTTGTCCATGGCTACCGGATCCGAATGCCTCGTCCCGGCCCAGTCGGTTTACCTGCCGTATTTCGCATCGGACGAAGAGGGCTACCTGCGCGATCCGCTGACGACCGGAGCGGCCTCAGGACTGTCCCGGGCAGCAGCTGCCCGCCGAGGCCTCCTGGAGGTGGTGGAGCGGGACGCTGTCATGCTCATGCATTACCTGCAGCTCGAGCCTGCCCGGCTCGACACGCGGGGATGTACCGACCACCGACTGGTGGAGCTGCTCGCCGACGCCGGGCGGCACAATCTGCACATCAGGCTGTTCCGGATTCCCACTGACCTGCCGGCGCATGTCGTCGTGGCGCAGGTGATTGACCCGTCCGGGGTCGGTCCGGAGATGACCGTCGGCTCCAAGGCCTCGCTGTCACTTACCGATGCCATGGTCGGTGCCGCGCTTGAGGCGATCTGCTTCCGTCGGGGACTGCGGGACCGATTCGACTACGCGAAGAACTACGCCGAGCGGCATCTGCGCAGTGGCATGGACATCAACTGCTTGGAAGAGCGCACCTATTACTGGATGCAGCCCGGCATGTCGAGCACGCTCTCCTACCTGGACCAGGCCGAGCTGGCTGTGGCCCCTGAGCACTTCCGCGACCACGTCGGCTCGATGCGGCGTCTGGTGTCCTACATCCTTGACCAGATCGGGGACATTGTCGTGTGCGACGTCGCGACCTCCGATGTACGCGAGATGGGTGTCTCGGTGGTCAAGGTGGTGATCCCCGAGCTCCAGCCGATGCATCTGGCGGAACCACTGAAGGTGTTCACGAGCCGGCTCCTGGGGTTCGGAGCCTCGCACGGCCACGGAGACCTCACGCCGACCAGTGTGCCCCATCCGTTCCTCTGAGGGAGTGAACCGTGCCCAGCAAAGCCTTCGCCTACCGCGATTTTCACGCCGCCAGCTCCATCGAGGGCAGGTACATGGAGAGCGAGAACTGGACCTCCGTCGCGGACTGGCCCCGTGAGTGGCTCGACATCACCTTCAAGACGTACCCGCGCATGCCGCGGGTGCCGCTCCCCGACGAGGAGTGGCACTCCAGGCTCTCCCTTCAACAGGCGCTCCTGGAACGGTCGTCGGGACGTACCAACGTCGAGGAGGATCTGCCGCTTCGGAGCTTGTCCACGTTGCTCAGGGAGGCGATGCGGATCAAGCCGACCGAGGTGGACCCGGGGTCCCGGCGGGTCTATCCCTCTGCGGGCGCACGCTTTCCGGTGGAGGCCTATCTGGTGGCCAACCGCTGCGAGGGTGTCGCAAGTGGTCTCTACCACTACCGCCCCTTCGACCACTCTCTCGAGCAGCTGACGGTCGGACCGCAGCGTGAGCAGTTGCTCAAGGTCTTCGGCCACGACTGGATCGCGGACAGCCGGTGCGTGATCCTGCTGAGCGGCGAACTGTCGCGTTCCGCCGTGAAATACGGCGACCGGGCCTACCGCTTCTCGCTGATCGAGGCCGGGCACGTCATGCACAACTTCCTACTCATCGGCACCGACCTTGACGTGGCGGTCACCCCGATCGGGGGATTCGCCGACGATCGGATGCACCGCTTCCTTGGCTTCGGGCCCACTGAGGAGCACGTTCTCTACAGCGCAGTCCTCTCCTGAACTGCCAGCGAAGGAAAGATTTTGATGGTCACTCAGGCCGAGGCCCGGGAGGCGCCGGAGCCTTCCCCCGTCGCCTCCCGGGCCACGGTCTCGTCCGGGCTCACCGTCTTCGTGGAACAGAGTCCGGGCCCCCAGTTCACCTGGTCGTCGGCATGGCGAGTCGGGTTCCGTTCCGAGCGGGACGGGAGCCACGGCTTGGCACATCTGTGCGAACACCTGCTGTTTCAGGGCAGCCCGGAGTTCCCGAAGCTCTCGTACTACCGCATGATCGAGGCGGCGGGCGGGCTGGCGAACGCACGCACTCGAGCTGACTTCACGGTGTTCTTCGGGAGCGCACGGTACGAGCACTGGGAGTCGGTCCTGGCGCTCGAAGCAGACAGGTTCCGGAACACGTTGGTGTCCGATGCCATCGTCTCGAACCAGCACGATGTCATCGCCGCCGAGGTCGGTGAGAAGCTTCACAGCAGCCCGCGCGGAACGTACCCGTGGGTCGATGTGCCACTGTCCCTGTTCTCGAACCCTGCCCACGCGCACGACGGATATGCCGGCCCGGCAATGGCAGAGCCTCCGGCCACCGACGCCGTCCAGGCTTTCTTCCACGAGAACTACCGGCCTGCCGACAGCGTTCTCTGGCTGCACGGGCCGCTCGAACCGGCCCGGACCATGGACCTCGTAGACCGCTTGTTCGGCGAGCCTCGGCTGCACCTCCATCCGAGCCCCGGGGCGGTCCGGGCAGTGGTCCGGAACGTCCCGAAGGAGCCGGTCGTCTCCCGGGCGATCGGGTCGGCTGTTGCCTGGGCCCTCCCAGACCCCATCCGGCGTGAGCACCTCGGCCCGCTTCTCCTGCTGGTCGAGGGCCTGGGCAAGGCTCTGAACGTGGACTTCAACGCCAATGCCTACTGGGGGATGTTCGATGAACCGTGTCAGATGGCGGATCCCTTGTATGTGACAGTGGATGCGCAGGTCCCCGGTCATCAGTTGTCAGCCGCGATGAGGAACTGGCTGGAGGGGATCGCACGCAACGGACCCACACAGACGGAGATCTCCCGTTGGGCCGCGAGCTACGCGCTGAAGGCCGGCCGGGTCAGGCACAACCGTGTCGAGCGGACGGTGGCGCGTTCGGTCGACGCTCTGCTGCACGGCGACCCGCAGTTCACGGACACGCTTCTCGCTGGCCTCTCCCAGATCGGGGTGCCCGAGGTGGCGTGGGCGGCCGCAACGGTCCTGGGCAGTAACTGGGTGGTTCTCCCTCATGAGTGACCGATCGGGAGCCCCTGCTCTGCGCGCTGCCGCAGAACGCGTTTCGGCCCTGCTGCGCCCCTTCGACGAAGCCCGGCGGGTTTCCGGCGCCTGGATCATCCCCGTCCCGTCGGCCACCGTCGAGGTCCGTGTCTTCGTCCCCTGGACCGCTCCCGCCTGGCTGCCGGCATCGGCGGGTGACGCGGTCGCCGCCCGGATCGGAACGGCGCTGAGCGGGGAGTTCTCCGACCATGCCCGCGTGAAGGCCGTCAACACCATCGGGGGTCTCCAGCTCAGTGCGTTCGTCGCTCCTGCTGCTGGGCTCCGCTTCCTTGATGCCCTGTGGAAAGTGCCGGCTCTTCTCGATGCGGGGCCCTGGTACGTAGAGAACAGCGTAGTGGGGAGGCCGAGCTCTCAGGACCCACCGGAGGACCTCTCCCGACGGCAAGCTCTGCGCAGTGCTCATCGGCGTACCGGTGGCCTTGTCCAGGATCTCTCTGGCCACACACCCTTTCGTCCTGACTGGGAGAACGCGCGGATCGTGGTGCTGGGGGACGTGAGCGGAAACGTGGTGCCACGCTGGCACCCAGGCTCCGCCGGTACGTTCGTTCCGGTGTCCGCCGCATCGCCCGCGCCGGGAGAGCCCCGGGAGGAGCCCGGATCGGAGGGCCACAGTTTCACGGAAACCTACTCGGTGGGAGTCGTCTGCCCGATCGGCATCGGTACGACGGAGCACGCGGCTGCGGCGGAACTCGTCAACACGCTGCTGGGCGGATGCCACTCCAGTTACCTCGTGGAGACCGTGCGGGAGCGACTCGGGCTCGCCTACTCGCCCTCCTCGGCACTCCACCGTGGGCCAGGTGTCGCACACCTCTGGGTGTGGCTGCCAAGCAGGCCTGGCTCGTTCTCAGGCATGGCCGAGGCGGTGAGCGGGGTGCTCGACGGCTTGCCGGAGATCCCGCCCGACCGGCTCGACATGGCCAAGGGTTATCTCGCCGGGAAGCTGGACCGCGCGCTGGACGAACCCCGCGCCCTGGCGAACCTCTTGCTCGAATGGCCATCGGGGAGCGTGGACGGACCTGGGATTGTCGAACATCACCTGGCCATTGCCGATGTAACTGTCAGTCAGACCGTTGAGGTCGCACGCGCCTTGCTCCGATACAGGGCCGTACACGTCACCGGACGGAAGCGGGACCTGGGCGGACTTCAGGACGCCCTGAGGCAACTGGCGCCAAGAGGCATCAGTCCCACACTCACGAACGACGGAGGTTGACCATGGAATCCGACTCCACCACAACGCTCGACAAGGTCGAGGTTCACGGCTCGCCTTTCCCTCATCTGACCGTGGCGGACTTCCTGTCCGCCGAGGACAGCGAGTCCGTGCTCGCCTGGCTGGAGGGTTTCGACGGCTGGACCAGCAAGAGCGAGCAGCACTACAAGTCGGACGTCCACCACTTCCCGGGTGGAAACATTCCGGCGGATCTCCAGGGGATCCTCACACCTGACAAGCTCGCCCGGGTACGCACGCTGATGGAACAGTCCTTCGGAGTGCGCTTCCAGAGTGACTACTTCTTGCTCGCGAACCGCTACGTGCCAGGTGATGGCACGGCAGTGCACTCCGACTTCAATCCGGACAAGAGCCACAAGTACTTCTTCACGCACAGGCTGATCGCCTACTTCAACCGGTCGTGGGAGCCCAGCGACGGCGGAGTGCTCGGACTCTTCGCCTCGGAAAACCCGTCGTCACTCGCCGCCCAGTACAACCCCGTTCACAACACCGCCGCTGGGATGGCGATGGGAACGTCCTCGTATCACGCCGTCAGCGCACTGCGACAGGGCATCCGCTACTGCCTGATCTTCTCCTTTACGACCGAGAGCGGCGAGTACCAGGAGTCTCTTGAGGCTCCCAGGAGCCTGACCGGGGCATAGTGCCGGAGCTTTGTCGGCTGGGTCCCGAGAGAACACGCACCCGGCCGGCGACCCGTTGTCATGCCGCATGTGGGCAGGCCGGCCTGGTCGGTGGGAGGCGGGCCCGTTGGGCTGAGTTTGGACCAGGGTGCACCTCCTGCTTTCTGCTTCAACACCCCGGTCGGCTTCCTGCCGACGACGGGGCGATGGCTTGGGCGCTCCCCTCGAAGGCGGCCTCCACGAAGTGAACCAGCCCGTCGGTCGGGCTCGCAGTGGCAACTCCCATCGTGTGAAGGGCATGCCGTCATGAGTCGTTCGCGACGCGGCACTGCCGCACCGGGACGCGCCACGATCTCGCTTCTCCGTCACGATCGAAGCTTCGCTTTTTACTGTCGGGGTAGTGGGCTCTGGCGTTTGCCCAGTTCGCCGGACATGGTGGTGGCCACCGCGGGACTCTCGGAGTGGGTTGAAGACTCTGTGAGGGTGCGGTGGCCACTGCCATCAGTGTGCCCGTCGGCTGTGGAGCCGGGGGCAGTTTCGAGGATCTCGTTGAGTTCCGCGAGTGTCTGTACGGCTGTCTGACGAAGCGGGGTGATGCGATGTTCGGCGTGGTGGATGCCCTGTGTGGCCCGGTCGTGATGGAGTCGCTCGCGACGTACGCCGCAACGAGCCCGCCCGGTACCACCTGGCCGTCACGGCAGCGGGCACGATGGCCGACATCCTGCCCGAACCGATGCTCGACACGTACGCAAGAGCAGCCCTCGACGCACTCGCCAAGGAAGAAGAACACAGGGGCGGTCCGCTGCCAGGCCTGGGATTCGTCCGGTACTTCGACAGCGCCCTCACCCGCGCGATCGGTGACCTGGACGACCACACGGACGGATTCCACGAGGCCTGGCACACCATGCTGCTGCTGCGCAGCATCCTGTCCGGCGGCGAGCTGGCCGCGTTCATCGAGTGCGTGCAGGACGCGCTCAACCTGGGCCGGCCCGACCCGGACGCCTCGAAGGACCGACAGCGACGAACGGCGGACTATCTCGTGCCGTGAAGCCCCCGCGGCGAAAGGCCGCCACCCGCAGGTGACGGCCTTCCTGTGCCTTCTCGGGGCCGCCGTAGCGTAACGCGCGCCTCCGACAACAGCCCCATCCCGGCCGGGCGGGCCCGCTACGCCCACTCCACCCCGTGCTCGGCGAGCTGCGCGAGCTGGCCCGGGGTCAGCTTCGCCCGGCGGGCCTTCTGGTTGTTGAGCCAGGTGCCCAGCGCGAAGTGCGACACCACCACCTGCTCCTCACCGCCGGGGCCGGCCTCCACGGTCTCCAGCGGCTCCTTGTGCGGGCGGGGAACCCGCGGATGCCGCTCCCGCTCCACGAACTGCGCCAGCGCCGCCAGGCCCTGGGCGAACCGGTCGGTGCGGGACACCTTCGGCTCAGCCACTGCCGCGGCCTTGGCAGCCACCAGCTCCTGGTCCTCCTCGATGCCGATCGCGGTCAGCAGGTCCTGCTGCTCCTCGGCCAGGTCTGGCCAGCCGGCTCGCTGCGCCTGCACCCACCGGCCGAGCTGCTCACCCTCGTACACCGTGTCCAGCGGCAGCCTGGTCCAGTCGACCAGGCCGTCGGACTCCAGCCACCACAGCCACGCGGTGGCATAGGCACGCTGCCAGGTGACCGGCCACACCGGGCACCACCACGGGTCGATCTCCTCCAACGCCCTGCGCCGCTCGGGCGACAGCGCGCCCTGCTCTCCGGCCGGCACCGCCGCGGCGGTGCGCAAGTCGGCGAGCCACGTGCCGATGGCGTAGCCGCCGATGGAGGCCCGTGCCGGCGCCGCCAGCGAGCCGCCGTGGCCCTTCGCCCAGACCCGCGCCCAGTCGAGGCCGGCCTCGAACCGGGCGTCGGACACGGACCAGATCATCCCGAGGGCGTCGAGCATGTCGACGCGGTGGCGCGCCAATTCACCCAAAGAATGCTCGCTCCGTCGGTCCGAAAGCCATTTCCCGAGCGGGAAATTACCCTCCTCTCCGACCATCGCGGAATAGGGAACATCAAGCCCACCGGTCTCCTCATGCCAGCGCCTGGCGTGGTTGATGCCCTCGCGCCAGAACTGGTTCTCACCCGTCAGCACCCGGGAGGCGATGAACAGCGCGAGCACGTTCTCGTCCACCGGCGTCTGGAACCGCACCGGCAGCGTGAACGCACCCGACCCACCGGCACCCACACCGCTCTCACCAGGACCGGAAGCCGCCTCAGCGCTGCGCCCCTTGGTCCGCTCGCCGGACTTCTGCGGCACGGCCAGGGCCTCGACGACCTTGGCGGGGTCTGTACGGTCTTCGGTGTAACTCCCGATCAAGGAAGAACACCTGATGAGCGACGTGATCGTCTCTGCCGAGGCGGTTGAGGAAGTCCGGCC
>NZ_JBHTTU010000138.1:0-11180 GCF_042794375.1 Kitasatospora sp. NPDC056531
ACACAGATCGCGTGACCGGCCGCCACCATGCCCATCACCAGGCGCAACACTCCCGGGGTGTCGGGGCCACGGTCCACCAGGTCGCCGACGAAGACCGGGCGGTCCGGGGACGTCGGGGCGTGCGGAGCTTCGGGCCGACGGGTCAGACGGTGACCTGTTCGGTCCGCTCGGCCTGGAGGTCGGCGGGCTGCTCGGCGGTGGCAGAGGTGTTCTCCCGGGGCGCGGGGAGTACGGCCATGATCACGCCGGAGATCACGATGGTCGCCGCCCAGGCGAGCCCGTACTTACCGACGGGAGTGTCGGAGAGCGGGCCGGCGAACCAGTCGCACTTGGTGAAGGCGAGCCCGATCAGCAGTGCGAGCACCCAGGCCACCATCGCCTGCCAGCAGAAGCCCCCCGCGTACCAGTAGCGGCTGTTCCGGCTGGTGTCCATCAGTGCGGCGGCGTCGTAGCGCACCGCGCGCGACCGGCGCCGGTACATGTCCACCGCGTAGACGCCGATCCAGGCCGAGAAGGAGACGGCGAGCAGGATCAGGAAGGTGATGAAGGAGCCCAGGAAGCTCTTGGCGACCAGCATCAGCAGCAGGCCGCCGACCAGCGAGATCACGGCGTTGATGCTGACGGCCATCGCGCGGGGCAGCTTCACGCCCATGGTCTGCGCGGTGAAGCCGGCCGAGTACATGGAGAGGCTGTTGATCAGCAGCATGCCCACGATCGCGGTCAGCAGGTAGGGCACGGCCAGCCAGGTCGGCAGCAGGTCACCGAGGAAGGAGACCGGGTCCGCCGCCTCGGCCAGGCCGGGGGAGGCGACCGCCATGACGGCGCCCATCAGCACCATCGGCACCACCACCATGGCGGCACCGGAGACCGTCACGCCGACGATCTTCTTGCCGGAGGCCTTGTGAGGCAGGTAGCGGGCGAAGTCCGGGCCGGTGGGGACCCAGCTGATGCCTCCGGCCGCGATGGTCCCGATGCCGGCGATCATCATCGCGGTGGTGCCCGCGGGCTTGGCGAAGACCTCGCTCCAGTGCATGGTCGCGACCAGGTAGCCCAGCACCAGCACGCTGAAGATGCCGAACAGGTACGTCGACCAGGTGTTGCAGACGTTCAGCGCCTTCCGGCCCATGCCGGAGACCACGAAGGTGCAGGCGACGAAGGCGAAGAGCGTGATCACGATCAGTGCGGTGTTGCTCTTGATGCCGAACAGCAGGTCGAGCACGGTCAGCACGGCGTAGGCGCCGGTGACCGCGTTGATGGTCTCCCAGCCGAACCGGGCGATCCAGAGGATCGCGCCCGGGAAGAGGTTCCCGCGCACCCCGAAGGTGGCCCGCGAGAGGGTCGCGCCCGGCGCCCCGCCCCACTTCCCGGAGACCGACAGCACACCGACCATGCCGAACGAGACGAGCGCGGCGCACGCCGCGACGATCAGGACCTGCCAGAAGTTCAACTGGTTGAACACCACCAGGGCGGCACCCATGGTGAGCAGCAGGACGCTGATGTTCGCCGCGACCCAGGTCGGGAAGAGCTCGCGGACTCTGCCCCGGCGCTCATGGTCGGGGACGGGTTCGATACCGCGGGTCTCTATCGCGCCGTCGGCGTTGTCGGCGGTGGACAGGTTGTCCATGAGGGTGGCTCCGTGCGTGTGAAGCGGGGGAGAAAAATCGGGCAAATGGCACATCTATGGAACTCTTCGCGCGTAGCGCGGAAGTTGAGTCATCCTACTGTGTTCGAGATGTGACCCGATCGATGTGGTTGCTCGCTAGCACTGGCAGGAGGTCGGGGGCGGGGGAGCGGGTCAGAAGGTGACGGTCTCCAGGTGGTCGAGGCGGATGAAGCGGGCCTCGGGGCTGGACCGGTGGACGGCGGCCTGGAGGGCGGGGAGGCCGCCCCAGTCGTGGGCGGGTTCGGTGAGCGGCTGGTCGAAGTCGTCCCAGTGGGTGGGGACGACGTACGGGGGGTGGTCGAGGACGTCGAGGAGGCGGGGGACGTAGTCCGGGACGGAGGCTCCGCCGGGCTGGACGAGGAGGACGTCCGGGGCGAGGCCGGCCAGATGGCGGGCGTCGTAGTTGGCGCCGCCGCTGTCGAGGATGCTCAGCTCGTCGCCGATGGTGATCAGGTAGGCGAGCGTGCCGCCTTCGACGAGGTCCGAGATGACCTTCGGCCGGGGCGGCGGCGAGCCGGGGCGGGTGCCGGGGAAGGGGACCTTGGATCGGGGGCCGGTCATCGAGTGCAGGGAGTTGATCACCTGAATGGTGTAGCCGTCGAACTGCAGGTACTCGCCGCCGTGCACCACCGACAGCTGGTCGCCGGGCGCGCCGAGCGCCGTCAGCAGGTTGGCGTGGGTCTCGGTGCCCAGGACGGTCGCGCCGGTGCGGGTGGCGATGTACGGGATGTCGGGCAGGTGGTCGTAGTGGCCGTGGGTCACCAGGATCTGGTCGGCGCGTAGCCGGAGGCCGTCGATGAGGGCGGTGTCGACGCTGAGCGGGGTGGCGGGGTCGGCGCCCTTCGGGGTGTACGTCCCGGTGCGGAAGCGGGTGATCCAGGGGTCGATCAGGATCGTCGTGGGCCGGGCGGGATCGCCGAAGGTGATCTCCCAGCCGTTGTTGCCCAGCCAGCGCAGCCGCACGCCGGCCGAGCCGGGCGGGCCGGGCCGGCGCCGTCGGCGGCCCGACGGGCGGGCCTCGGCCGCAGCGGAGGCCTCGGCCGGGTGCGGAGCCGCGCCGGTCAGGGCGGTGGCGCCGGCGAGGGTCGCGGCGCCGGTGGCGGAGGCGGTGAGCAGGCGGCGGCGGGACAAGCGGTCGGCGGCGGGGTCGGGCCGGCGAGGCGGGTGGGGCATGGCGGGTGGGCTCCTCCGGTCGCTCGTGGGTGGCGGTCAGCCGAGGGCGGTGACGACGGCCTTGGTCGCCTCGGCGATCAGGGCGTCGTCGGAGGTGGCATCGGGCTTGCCGCGGTCGGACAGGACGACGATGACGACCGGGCTGCGGCCGCCGGAGGGCCAGGCGACGGCGACGTCGTTGCGGGTGCCGTAGCCCGCGTTGCCGGTCTTGTCGCCGATCTTCCAGTCGGCGGGCACGCCCGCGCGGATGTACGGGGCGCCGGTCGTGTTGCCGACCAGCCAGTCGGTCAGCAGCCGGCGCCGGTCCTCCGGCAGAACGTCGCCGAGGACGTAGCGGCGCAGGTCTGCGGCGACGACGCGGGGTGTGCTGGTGTCGCGGGGGTCGCCCGGTGTCGCCTCGTTGAGGGTGGGTTCGGTGCGGTCGACGTTGGTGGTCGGGTCGCCGAGGTCGCGCAGGGTCCGCTGGACGGCCTCCGGGCCGCCGAGCTCGGCCATGACCAGGTTGGCCGCGGTGTTGTCGCTGTACTCGATGGCGGCGGCGGCCAGATCACGCACCTTCATGCCCGTGGCCACGTGCTGGGAGGTGATCGGCGCCCACTTCAGGACGTCCTCCTGGCGGTAGGTGACCACCTTGTCCAGCTCCTCGTCGCTCGCCTTGCGCAGCAGGGCCCCGACGGAGAGCGACTTGATCGTGGACGCGAACGCGAAGCGCTCGTCGGTGCGGTAGGCGACCTCCCGGCCGCTGCCGGTGTCCACCGCGTACACGCCGAGTCGGGCGCCGAAGTGTTGCTCAAGTTCCTTGAAGGCGCCGTCGGTTGGGCGGGGGGAGGTGGTGACGGCGGCGGCGGTGGTGGCCGCGGGGGTCGCGGTCACCGCCGGAGCACCGGTGCCGCCGTGGCCGCACCCGGCCGTCAGGGCCGCCGCGAGCAGGGCGACGGCGGGCAGCGCGGTACGGGGGTGCCGGAACGCGGACGTCATCGGTGATCTCCAGGATCGGGTGCACGGGAAGGTGGTCGGACGATCGGTCACCGGCGCCGCGGGGCGGTCCGGCGGCGTCGGTCGCGCCGTGGCCCTCAGCTAAACAGGCCGTCAGGTCTCAGGTCCAAGACCATGATGGTGAAGCGATCCATATCGAAATGCCTATGATTGCTGCTCATGGACCTGTTGGGACATCTCCGCCACTTCCGCGTCGTCGCCGAGGAGCGGCATTTCGGTCGCGCCGCCGAGCGGCTGCGGATCGCCCAGCCCTCGCTCTCCCAGCGGATCCAGCGGCTGGAACGCGAACTCGGCGTCACCCTGTTCGACCGCGGCCCGCGCGGGGTCGCGCTCACCCCGGCGGGCCGGCTGCTGCTCGCCGAGGCGGAGGAGGTGCTGGAGTGCTCCGCCCGCCTGCTGGCCGTCGCGGCCGACCTGCGCACCGGCCGGGCGGGCACCCTTCGTGCGGCCGTACCACCCGACCTCGGACCGGCCGCCCTGGCCGCGCTGCTCACCGGCTTCGAGAGCGCCTCCCCGGGCACCCGGCTCGAGCTGAGGGAACTGCCGGCCGCGGCCGCGGTGCGCGAACTCGCCCAGCACACGGTGGACGTCGCGGTCGTCCGCCACCCCTGCCCGGCCGCCGGACTGGCCTTCGGACCGGTCCTGCACCAGCCGCTGGGCGTGCTGCTCGCCGCCGACAGCCCGAACGCCGACCGCCCGGACCTGGCCGCGGCGGAGCTGACCGGGCGGCGCCTGGTGCTCTTCCCCCGTGCCACGGCCCCGGCGCTGTACGACGAGATGCTCACCACCCTGGCCCGGCACGGCTGCACCCCCGAGGCGGTCGTCGACCCGCCCGGCCCGGACGTCGCGGGCGCGCTCGTGCTCACCGGAAGCGCCGTCGCCCTGGTGCCGCGCACCGTGGCGCCACCGGGTACAGTCTGGCGTCCGCTCACCGGCACCCCGCTGACCTGGCGCACCTCCACCGCCTGGCCGGCCGGGCGCGACGGGCCCGCCGTCCGCCTGTTCTCCGAGGCCGCCCACCGGGCGCTGACCGAACCCGGCGGCCTGCTGCCCCAGCCGCCCAATCGCCCGCTCTTCCCCCGGCCCGCAATGGAGTTCCCGCTGTGACCAGCGACCGTACGAGCGCCGACCGCACGGGCGGCGACCGCGCCCGCGGCGACCGTCCGAGAGACGGCGGCGCCGTCGGTGACCGTGCCGCGGTCGGTGACCGTCCCGCAGCCGACCGTACGAGCGGCCGCCGGGAGCCCGCCGGCACCCGTGCCGCGCGCGCCCGCATCGCAGCGGCCTTCGCCGAAGCCGGCGTCAGCGGCCTGCTGCACGCCCGCGACCTCGACACCGGCGCCGAGCTCGCCCTCGGCGCCGACGCCCCGGTCAGCACCGCCAGCGTCCACAAGCTCTGCCTCCTGGTCACGCTGTACCGCGAGGCCGCAGCCGGACGGATCGACCTGACCCGGCCGGTGGACCTCCCCGCCGCCGGCCGCACCCCAGGACGTACAGGCCTGTCGGCCATGCTCGACGCCGCCCGGCTCTCCCTGCGGGACCTCGCCTACCTGACCGTCGCGGTCAGCGACAACGCCGCCGCGGACGTGCTCTGGGACGAGATCGGCCTGGACACCGTCAACCGCACGATGGCCGGGCTGGGCCTGACCCGTACGGTCGCCGTCCACACGGTCCGCGACCTGTTCGCCGCCCTCGCCGAGGACACCGGCCAGGACTCCCCGGTCGACCCCGCCGTCGTCGCCCGGCTCAGGGTCCTCGACCCAGCCTTCACCAACCGCAGCACCGCCCGCGAGATGACCGCCCTGCTCGCCGCCCTCTGGCACGGCGACGCCTGCCCCGGCGAACCCGGCGCCGCCCTGCGCCGCCTGCTCGGCCTCCAGGTCTGGCCGCACCGGCTGGCCTCCGGCTTCCCGTTCGACGACGTCCGCGTCCACGGCAAGACCGGCACCCTGCCCACCCTGCGCCACGAGGTCGGTGTCGTCGAGTACCCCGACGGCGGCCGCTACGCCCTGGCCGTCTTCACCCGTGCCGCGGCCACCAGCATCACCCTCCCCACCGCCGACGCCGCCATCGGCACCGCCGCCCGCCTCGCCGTCGACGCCCTGCGCCTCATGGCGAGCGGGAGGGACGGCGAGCGCAGCTGACCGTGGAACCCGGTGAGGTGAGCGGGTTGCCCGTGGCCGCGGGGGAGCCGGACGGCGGGATCGAGCGCTGACCGGTCCCGGCGGGCCGCGGCAGCGCCTGCCGTCGTGATCAGCCGGCTCCGGCGGCCGTCGCGCGGGCCCGTCGGCGGGTTCTAGGCTGGACGGCATGGGTGTGCCCGCGACGACTCTCGGCGGTACGGCGGCCGATGCGGACGGCCTGGAGGCGCTGGTGCGGCTGCTGGCCGCGCGGGGCGTCGTGGTGCTCAGCGGTGCGGGGCTGTCGACGGAGTCGGGCATCCCGGACTACCGGGGCGAGACGGGCAGCCGGCGGCGCGGGTCGCCGATGACGTACCAGGAGTTCACGAGCGGAGAGGCGGCCCGGCGCCGGTACTGGGCACGCAGCCACGGCGGATGGCGCACGATCGCCCGGGCCGAGCCGAATTCCGGGCACCGCGCGGTGGAGCAGCTGCGGCGCTCGGGTCATGTGGCGGCGGTGATCACCCAGAACGTGGACGGTCTGCACCGGGCGGCCGGTACGCGTGCGGCGGTGGAACTGCACGGCGGGCTGCACCGGGTGGTGTGCCTGGAGTGCCGGCGCACCAGCTCGCGGGAGGAGCTGGACGGGCGGCTGGAGGCGCTGAACGCCGGCTTCCGCGCGGGATCGGCCCGGGTCAACCCCGACGGCGACGCCGAGCTGCCGCAGGAGCTGGTGGACGGGTTCCGGGTCGCCCCCTGCGCGGCGTGCGGTGGAGTGCTCAAGCCGGACGTGGTCTTCTTCGGCGAGGCCGTACCCAAGCCACGGGTCCAGCGCTGCTTCGAACTCGTCGACGCGGCACAGGTGTTGGTGGTGCTCGGCTCCTCGCTCACGGTCATGTCGGGCCTGCGCTTCGTCCGGCACGCCGCGCGTGCGGGCACCCCGGTCGCGATCGTCAACCAGGGCGCGACCCGGGGCGACGACCTGGCCGTCGCCCGGGTCGGCCTGCCGCTGGGCGCGGTGCTGACCGAGGCGGCCCGGCGGGTCAGGGCCGGTTCGCCGCCAGCTTGAGCAGGGAGGCCCTGAGGGCGGCGGTGAACCGGTCCCGGGTGGCCTCGTCGACCAGGTCCAGGGACAGGTAGGGGTTGAGGTCCTCCAACTCGACGAGGAGGAGGTCGCCCTCGGGGGTGCGGCAGGCGTCGACCCGCTGGATGCCGTGCTCGACGGTGTTCCACGCGATGAAGCGGTGGGCGAACTCCAGGTCGGCGGCGGTGGGCTCGTACCGTTCGAGGCGCCAGCGCTGCTCCGGGTCGGGGGCGTGGAGGGCGTACTGGAAGGTGTCGTCGACGAAATAGAACGAGACCTCGTACGCGAAGCGGATCAGCGGCTGGACCAGGACGTCCTCGTCGTAGGTGACGGAGTCGAGCTGCTCGCGGGGGACGGTCCGCAGGCCGATCGAGTCGGCGCCGAGCTTCGGCTTGACCACGTACTCGGGGACGACGGGCAGGCGCGCGAGGTCCTCGGCCCGGTCGACGGTGGGGATGACCGGGTACCCTGCGGCGCTCAGGTCGAGCAGGTACTGCTTGCCGGCCATGTCGGCGCGCCCGGTCAGCTGGTTGTAGACGCGGGTGCCGCGGTCGAGGGCGCGGCTGCGGAAGGCCTCGTACTCGGCGCGGTAGTTGAGCACCGGGCCGCTGTTGCGGACGAGGACCACGTCGAAGGCGTCCATCAGCGCGGCGGCGTCGAGGGGGTGGCAGAGGGCGAGGTCGAAGTCCTCGCGCAGGCTGGCGGAGAGCCGGATGTCCTCGTCGCAGTACCGGCGGCCCCGGGCCTGGTAGGCGAGGTCGGTGACGAGCAGGACGCGGGGCTTGGTGTCGGGCATGTCGCCTCCTGAAGATCATCTTTCCTGCTCAGCCTACTACCCCCGTTTTCGGCGGCAGCGCGATCGACGGCTGGACGGGCGGTCCGACTGGACCGCCCGTGGGCCACCGGTGAGTTGGCTAGACTGCGGCGGGCCTGACGTGATCACAGATGAGGGGACAGCGGATGAGCGCGGACGAGACCTGGATGACGGCCGCCGAGCCGGGGCGGTCCGGCGAACCGGTCGTCCCGCACATACGCCAGGACATCCCGCACAGCGCCCGGATGTACGACTACTTCCTCGGCGGCAAGGACAACTTCGCCGTCGACCGCGAGGCCGCCGAGCGGGTGCTGACCGTCTTCCCCACCATGCGCACCGCCGTCCGCGCCAACCGCACCTTCATGCACCGCGCCACCCGGGCCCTGGCCCGGCGGGGCCTGCGCCAGTGGCTGGACATCGGCACCGGCATCCCCACCTCGCCGAACCTCCACGAGGTCGCCCAGGCCGTGGAGCCCCGGGCCCGCGTGGTCTACGCCGACAACGACCCCGTCGTCCTGGCCCACTCCCGCGCCCTGATGACCAGCACCCCGCAGGGCCGCACCGCGTACGTCCACGGCGACGTCAGCGACCCGGCCGCGATCCTGGCCACCCCCGAAGTGGCCCGCACCCTCGACCTGGACCAGCCCGTGGTCCTCTCGATGGTGGCCCTGCTCCACTTCGTCCCCGACCTCGCCGACGCCCGCGCCATCCTCAAGCACCTCCTCGACCCGCTGCCGGCGGGCTCCGCCCTGGTCCTCTCGCACGCCACCGCCGAACTCGACCCGTCCGGCGCCACCAAGGTCGAGGAGATATACAACCAGGCCGGCACGTCCCTCCGGCTGCGCTCCAAGGCCGAGTTCGCCACCTTCTTCGAGGGCCTCGACCTCCTCGACCCCGGTATCGTCCCCGCCCACCGCTGGCACCCCGAGGAGACCGACGACCCCGCCGGGCTGCTCCCGGCCGACGTCACGGACGCCCAGGTGTCCTTCTACGCGGGTGTCGCCGTCAAGCCGTAGCGCGCTTTCCCCGAACCGAATTGGCCTGCCGGCGAGTCAGATTCCTTGTAGCATCTGCGCGTTCGGGATCGGGACACGTGGGACATCGGGGGCGGCACCGTGACGGGGACCATCACGTTGTGGGTGTTCGGACTGCTCTGCTTCGTCGTGGCCTTCGCGAAGGAGGCCGCGAGCGGCGCCGGGATCAAGCTGCCGGGCCCGCAGACCACGGGAGCCCGGGTCGGCGTGGTCGCGGTCGGGCTTCTCGCCCTCATCCTGGGGACGGCGATCCGGCCGAAGGGTGACGCGCCGCCGGCCGTGGCCTCGACCGCGGCGCCCGCCGCCGCCACCGCGGTGTCGACGACGGCGCCCGCGGCGTCCGTGCCGACCGGTGCCACCCAGGCGGCGCCGACCCCGCCCGCGTCGTCTCCGACCGGGCTCACCGTGGCCTGGAGCGGGCAGGTCGGCATCCCGATGGACGGCGGGGTCGACTTCGACCTGACCCCGCCGGGACGCGACTCCGGCTTCCCGCAGGGCATCTACGCGACCGGGTTCACCGCGACGAGCGCCGTGCTGCGGGAGGAGATCCGGATGGACCACGACCAGTTCGGCGTCTGGACGGGCCAGGCACCGCCGTCCGGTGCCGCCTGCTCCGACTGGGCCGTGACCCACCCGGGCGACTCGGTCCACGTAGGCGTCGGATCGCTGGTCTGCCTGAAGAGTCCGGGCGGCCGCACGGCCCTGATCAAGATCGACGCCATCGCCCCGTCGGACTACCGGGTGGACGCCACGGTCACCGTCTGGTCGGGCTGAGCCGGATCGCCCGCCGGGCTGACCGACTGTCAGGGGTGGTCTCCGGGGAAACCCCGAGACCACCTACGGGCCGGAACGGGGATCTTCCCTGATGGCGGGGTCGAACACAGTTCTGACAGGATCTCAGCGATCGAGTTGATCAGTGATCAGTGATCGCGCGCCGAAGCCCGTCGGCGCGATCCATCAGTCCTCTTGGAGCACGTCCCTCATGAATTCCCGCGCGAACCGCACCCGTTGGACCCGCCTGGTCGCCGGCGCGGCACTGCTGGCCACCGTGACGATCGGCGTCGACGTCGCCCCCGCCTTCGCCGCCCCGGCTCCGGCCGCCGCCACGACCGCGGCGGTGGCCGCCGCGCCGCTGCCGCCGCTGGACCCCGCGGCGATCCGGGCGGCGCTCGACCAGCGCCCGGCGGCCGAGGTCACCAGCGCGTTCGTCCGGGTCAGCGGGAGCGCCGGGAGCTTCACCGGTACCTCGGGTACGGGCGACGCGGCGACCGGTCAGGCGGTCGACCCCGACGGCCGGTTCCGGATCGGCAGCATCTCCAAGGTCTTCACCACGACCGTCCTCCTGCAACTCGTCGGTGAGCACCGCCTGAACCTCGACGACCCGGCCCAGCAGTACCTGCCGGATGTTCAGCTGCCCGACGACTCCGTCACGGTGGGCCAGCTGCTCAACCACACGAGCGGTCTGCCCACCGGCTCGGAGGAGATGTGGGGCGACGGCTCCGCCGCCTGGTTCGAGGCCCACCGGCTGGACAGTTGGACGCCTCAGGAGGTCGTCGCCAAGATCGAGGGCCAGCCGATGAACTTCCAGCCCGGTACCGCGCAGCAGTACAACGGGATCAACACCTTCCTCGCCGGGCTGGTCATCGAGGACGTCACCGGGCACAGCTTCGCGCACGAGGTGCGGCACCGGATCATCCAGCCCCTCGGCCTGCACCAGACCTCGGCGCCCGACGGGGACGACCCCGCGCTGCCGCACCCGGCCGCGCACGGGTACCTCTCGCTCGGGGGCTCCGGCACCGTCGACGTCACCGAGCAGAGCCCCTGGCCGTGGGCCGAGGGCGGCATGATCTCCAGCGCCCCCGACCTGGACCGCTTCATCACCGCACTGTTCCAGGGCGGCCTGCTGCCGGCCTCCGTCCAGGAGAACCTGTTCACGGTGCCCGACGTGCCGAACTTCCACAACAACGACTGCGGCAAGGGCCCCTCCTCCCGCGCCTGCATGAGCATGGGCCTGCTGCGGATCGAGCAGGACGGCCAGGTCGCCTGGGGCAAGACCGGCTCCCGCCCCGGCTACACCAGCGGCGTCTTCGCCACCCGCGACCTGAGCCGCAAGGTCGTCTACTCGGTGAACCCGACCGGCCTCCTCGGCGCCGAGACCCCGTACGCCGGCCGACTGCTCGTCACCTCCTTCGGCCTCACCCGCTAGTGCCGCATCAGGCAACGTTCGCCCTGTCGACGATGGCGCGTAGGCGCCGGTCGTCGGCATGGCGGTTTCGCCAGATGATGTAGCGGCGGA
>NZ_JBHTTU010000139.1:0-1002 GCF_042794375.1 Kitasatospora sp. NPDC056531
CGAGGCGATCCGGACCGCCCTCACCACCTCCGCCCGGGACGCACTGCCCGTGGTCTCCGTGGTGGGCATGGGCGGTGTCGGCAAGACGGCGCTGGCCGTGCACGCCGCCCACGGCACCCGCGCCGCCTTCCCCGACGGCGAGCTCTACGCTGACCTGCGCGGCGCCGACGCCGTCCCGGCCGGGCCCGCGGACGTGCTCGCCGGCTTCCTGACCGCGCTCGGCACCCGCCCCGAGGCCGTGCCGGACACCATCGCCGACCGCACCGCGCTGTTCCGGTCGCTGACCGACGGCCGACGCCTGCTGGTCGTCCTCGACAACGCCCGCGACACCGCGCAGATCCGCCCGCTGCTGCCCGGCTCGCCCGACTGCGCCGCACTGGTCACCAGCCGCACCCGCCCGACCAGCCTGCCCACCGCCCTCCAGCTGGACCTGGACGTCTTCACCCCCGAGGAAGCCGTCGACCTGCTCGGGCGGGTGATCGGGCAACAGCGCCTGGCCGCCGAACCGCAGGCGGCGCTGGACCTGGTGGCGGCCTGCGGCTACCTGCCGCTCGCGGTCCGGATCACCGCCGCCCGGCTGGCCGCCCGCCCGCGCTGGACCATCGCCAGCCTCAGTGAGCGGCTCGCCGACGAACAGCGCCGGATCGACGAGCTGCGGATGGGGGACCTGGCCGTCGACGCGGCCTTCGAACTCGGCTACCGCCAGCTCACCCCGGAACAGGCCCGCGCCTTCCGGCTGGCCGCCTGGGCCGAGGGCCCCGACCTCGGCCTGGACGCCGCCGCGGCGCTGCTGGACCTCGCGCCGGAGGAGGCCGAGGAACTGCTGGAGTCCCTGGTGGACGCCGCCATGCTCGACTCGCTCACCGCCGGCCGCTACCGCTACCACGACCTGCTGCGCGGCTTCGCCCGCCGCACCTCCCGGGCCCAGGGGGTCGAATCCGAGGCGGCGCGCGGCCGGCTGCTGGGCCACCTGCTGGCCGGCGCCCGTACGGCGTTCCAGCT
>NZ_JBHTTU010000139.1:1012-10047 GCF_042794375.1 Kitasatospora sp. NPDC056531
GGCCGGTGCTCGCGGATCTGCCCGCCGCGCGGGCCTGGGTCCGGGCGGAGAACCCCGGCGCCATCGCCCTGGCCGGCCGGTTGGCCGCCGAAGCCGGCCCGGCGGACCAACTCCGCGCCGCGACCGACCTGTTGATCGCACTCAGCCCCTTCGGCCCGGGCGAATTCGGCGGCCGGCTGGAGGCCGCGGTCCTCGCCCTGGTCGGCGCCGCCACCACGGCCGGCGACCGCTTCGCCGAAGGCCGGGCCCGGTTCCTGCTCTGCGGCCTGCGACTCGCCGCCACCAGGCTGGACGAGGCCCGTACCGAGGCCGAGCTCGCGGAGCGGGCCAGCCGGGCGGCCGGGGACACCGTCATCCTCCGTCAGGTGCTCAACGCTCTCGGCCTGATCGCCCAGGCGCTGCGCCGCAACGAGGAGGCGATCCGCCGTTTCGAGGAGTCGGTCGACCTGGCCCGTGAACTGGGCCACCGCTCCGGCGCGGTGGCCGGCACCGTCAACGCCGCGCTGGCCCGGGTACGGCACGGTCAGGCGGCCGAGGCGGCCGAGACCTGCGAGCAGGTCCTGCCCGAGGTCCGCGCGCTCCGCGACACCGCCGGTACCGCGTACACCCTCTACGTGCTGGCCCTCGCCCTGCACGGCCTGGGCCGCTACCAGGAGGCCGCCGTCCGCTGCCGCGAGTGCCGGGCCCTCGCCGCCACCGCCGGCCGACGCGACCGGGAGGCCCTGGCGGGCGTGTGCCTCGCGGAGGGCCTTTTGGGCTGGCGATCACCGTGGAGACCGGCGCCCAGCGCGACCAGGGGTACGCACTGGTCGTCCTCGGCCGCTCCCTCGCCGAACTCGGCCGCCCCGGCGCCTCCCGGGCCCGGCTGTACGAGGCGCACGCCATCTTCGAACGCCTCGGCCTCCCGGACGCCGCCGACGTCGCCACACTCCTCGGCGAGCTGGTCGCGCTGCCCGCCGAGGAGTGAATCGTGCTAGATCTGCTTGCCCTTCGTGCAGGACACGAATCAGGCGCCGGTGCCGTTCCACTCCTTGATGTCCGCGCCGCCGCCCAGCGCGGTGCCGCCACCGGTCGCCTGGCCGGCCTGCAGCTGGCTGTGCGCCTGCGTCGCCGTCCCCGACTGGGCCTGCGCCGAGGCGCCGACCTGCGGCAGGACGACCAGCCCGACGGCCACCGCCACCGAGGCGAGCCGGGCTGCGATACGGGTGCTGCTGCGGTGCTTGACCATCCGAATGTGCCTCTCTACCAAGCTTCCGACCGAGTTCTCGGCGGCACCCGTACGTTGTCACCCCCCGATCAACGCAGGATCAACGCCCGGGTACCGCCCCGCTGGACTCGTTCGTCCGCAAGCCAGGTCCAGTGCCTGGAGCAGGTTGTACTCGGCCCGCTCGACCTCGAAGTACATCGCGCCCTCGATGTCGATCACATGGGTCGAGAGGTACGCCGACGACCCCTATGGCGTGGACTACGGCGCCTGCCGCAACTGATCGACAGTGGGAGTCCGGCGGAGCGCCATCGTGGACGGGGCGGGCCGGCGCCGTCCCCGTCCACGATGGGTGGTGCGTCCCCGGTCTTCGAGACCGGGTCAGTTGAAGACCAGCACGTCGGTGCGCATCGGCAGCGAGCTGCCCCATCCGATGTTGATCTTGAACGTCACGACTCCGTTGGCCGGGGCGATGCTCGACACCTGGAAGGCGGCGGCGCCGACGAACCGGTTGCCGTTGGAGTCGATCTCGGAGGCCGTGACGACGACGGTCGAGTCGACCCCGATGACGCTCCAGGGGAGCTGGAGGTTGAAGGTCCCGTGCGACGGGGTCCACGTCCACCAGGCCCGCCACACGGCGCCGACGTTGCCGCCGATCGCCGCGAGGCCCTGTTCCTGGCTGGTGGGCTGCGAGTGGCCCGCGATCTGCGGGGCGTCGGAGGTGGTTGCTTCGGTTGCGGCCATAGCGACTCTCCTTACGCCGGGAGAGCCCCGTGAGCTCTCCGGATACTCTGAGTGTCCGCTAGTGCGCATAGCGTAGCAATCACTCGTGAGGGTGAATCTCCAGCGAGCCGCCGGCCTCCTCGCGTGACCACCGTCTAAGTTCCGCCCCGCTTGCGTCGCGGGTGCGGTGGAGGACCGTCTCGGTGGTGCCCGCTGCGGCCGGTGGAAGGCGTCCGGGTAGGCGTTCCGGCTCACGGCCGGGCCCGCCGCAGGCGCCGCCACCACGGCGTCACGGGCTGCTCGGCGGGCAGCAGCCCCGGCGCGTGGTCGGCCACCGCGGCCAGCACCTCGGCGACGCTCGGGTTGACCATGGCGTGCCCGTTGACGGTGACGGTGGGGACGGTCTCGTGGCCGCCCGCGACCGAGCGGATGAAGGCGGCCGCCTGCGGGTCCGACCAGATGTCGGTCTCGCCGAACGGCAGCCGATTCACGCGCAGGCCGCGCCGCAGCCAGGTGCAGTACGGACAGCCGGGCCGCCAGTAGAGCACGATTCCGTTGCCGGTCACGGGGCCGACACCTCCTCCGGTTTCCCGGTGACGAGCAGCGCGTACCCGGCCGTGCCGTCCGTGACGGCCCGGGCCGGGCGCGGGGCCTCGGCGGGGACGACGCCGTTCCAGGTCGCACGCATCATCGAAGCTCTCCTCCTGGAGATCTGTGGCGGCCGGCAACGCGGTCCGGCGGATGCACCACATGGTGGCCCCTGTGGGGGCCGTCGGAGCGGTGGCGCCACCGACCGGTTTCCGTCCGTGTCGGCTGGTCCGGGACGCTGCCCGGCCTGTGCGTCGGCCCCGCCCGGCGGCGAAGGGACTGTCGGCCACCCGACGATGTCCGCTGCCGGTCCGCGGCGGGGCGCCTAGCGTGGTGGGGTGACGGGTCGACCCGACTCAGGAGGACCGGCGATGAGCGAACAGCAGCAGGCGGACGTGATCGTGATCGGCCTCGGCCCGGGCGGCGAGCACGCCGCCGGACGCCTCGCGGAGTCCGGCCTGGACGTGGTCGGCATCGAGGCCGAGCTGGTCGGCGGGGAGTGCCCGTACTGGGGCGGTATCCCCAGCAAGATGATGATCCGCGCCGGGAACCTGCTCGCCGAGACCCGGCGGGTGCCCGGCATGGCCGGTCGCTCCCAGGTCACCCCCGACTGGACCCCGGTCGCGGACCGGATCCGCGACGAGGCCACCGACGACTGGAACGACCAGGTCGCCGTCGACCGCCTCACCGGCAAGGGCGGCCGCTTCATCCGGGGCCGGGCCCGCCTCGCCGGTCCGCGCCGCGTCGCGGTGAACGGGCAGGAGCTCACCGCCCGGCGCGGCGTCGTGATCGCCACCGGCACCCGCCCCACCGCGCCGCCCGTCCCGGGGCTGGCCGGGGTGCCGTACTGGACCAACCGTGATGCCATCGCGGCGAAGGAGCTGCCCGAATCCCTGCTGGTGCTAGGCGGCGGCGCGATCGGCCTCGAACTCGCCCAGGTGTTCGCCCGTTTCGGCAGCGCCGTCACCGTCGTCGAGGCCCTGGACCGCCTGCTGCCCGTCGAGGAACCCGAGGTCGGCCGGCTGATCGCACCGGTGCTGCAGCGGGAGGGCATCGAGATCCGCACGGGCGCCCGGGCGGTCCGCGCGGAGCACGACGGACCGACCTTCACCCTCCACCTGGACGGCGGCGAACTGCTCACCGCCGAACGGCTCCTGGTCGCCACCGGCCGCCGCGCCGACCTCAGCGAACTCGGCCTGGACACCGTCGGACTCGACCCGGCCGCCCGCGCCGTCCCCACCGACGGGCAGCTGCGGGCCGCCGACGGATTGTGGGCGATCGGCGACGTCACCGGCCACGGCGCCTTCACCCACGTCGCGATGTACGAGGCCGAGATCGCCGTCCGCGACATCCTCGGTGACCCCGGCCCGGAGGCCGACTACCGCGCCCTGCCCCGGGTGACCTTCACCGACCCGGAGATCGGCGCCGTCGGCCTGACCGAACGCCAGGCTCGCGACGCCGGGCTGAACGTCCGCACGGGCACCACCCAGCTGCCGTCCGCCACCCGGGGCTGGATCCACAAGGCCGGCAACGAGGGCTTCATCAAGCTCGTCGCGGACGCCGACCGGGGCGTGCTCGTGGGGGCGACCTCCGCCGGGCCGATGGGCGGGGAGGTGCTGTACGGCCTGGCGGTCGCGATCCAGGCCCGGGTGCCGATCGCCCGGCTGCGGCACATGATCTTCGCCTACCCGACCTTCCACCGCGCCGTCGAAGCGGCCCTCGCCGACCTGGGATGACCGCCGAGTACCGTGGAGCGACGGTCAGCCGCAGGGGGGTTGGCGGGGGGTGCCGGGGAAGTACTGGTTCCACTGGTCGGGGGTGATGGTCGAGCCGACGGCGTCGCAGAGGCGTTTGGTGACGTTGTCGATGTCGGGGTCGATGAGGTGGACCCTGGGCGTTCGGTTGTCGCGAGAGCCGGATTCGCCGACCAGGAGGCTGCTTCCGTCGGGGTTGAACCCGCGGGCGTCGATCGCGCCGGGAACGGCCAGTGCGCCGATTTCGGTGGCGGCGTGGGGATCCGCCACCGACCACAGGTGGACTCGGCCGATGTCGGGGTCGGTGTCCAGAGCAGTCCTGGCCGTGGTGGCAAGGAGATGGTCATCGGGGCTGAACACGACTCCGCCCTGCCGCTCGGCCGCCAGGGATTTGACCATCACAGGGTGGTGAATGTCGGTGATGTCCCACAGATCAACGGTTTTCTCGGTCGTCACCGCGAGGGTCCGTCCGTTGTGGCTGATCACGATCCCGTTCACCTCTCCCTTGGGGAGGTCGCCGTGGTCGGGGCGGTTCGGGTTGCGGAGATCCCAGAGCTGAACGGTCTTCGGGTTCACACTCGTGTCCCCCATAGCGAGGGCGAGCAGGCCGGGCCCCTCGGCCTGCAACGCGACGTCGTCGGGGAACTCGACGGGAGCGGCGGCCACCGGTCGGCGAGGGTCGGTGACGTCCCAGATGTGTATCCGGTGACCGTCCCTTCGATCGATGGAGACCAGCGTCCGGTTGAGGAGACGGAGCTGGCCAGGCGGCTGCGGGGCCTTGATGGTGGACAGTGGTTTCGGGGCATACGCATCGGCGACGTCCCACAGGTGGATCTGGCCGTCGTGACCATTGAGCGCGACCAGCCCGTCCTCGATGGCCACGTAGGGACGGGCGCTGACGTCACCGGTGTGAAGGACGGGCTCAGCGAGCTCGGTGAGCAGGCTCCCCCGTTTCGGATCGGCGGGGTCTGTGACGTTCCACAGCTGGGCTGAGCCGTCGCCACCGAACACGAGCAGGGTTTTGTCGTTGACCGCGCGGGCCGTCTCCGCGTCCGGAGCCGGCACAGCTCCGACCGGGCGCGGGTCGTAGGCTCCGTTCAACCGCCACAGAGAGATCTTCTGGGTCGACACTCCGTGGACTGTCCGGTTGTCGGTGGGCCACACGAGGATCCGGCCGTCCCGGGTGAGGTCCCCGGCCAAGCCGGTGTTGATCAGGGCCGGGGCGGTGGCGGGGTGCCAGAGCCGGATCTCGTTCGCCGCGCCCGTACTGATCACGGTCGCCGGGTCCTCACCGACCAGGACGGAGTAGATCCTCTCGGAGGTGGGGTATTCGACGATGCGGACGGGAATGTGAGGGTCGGCGACGTTCACGACCTCCACGTGAGTGGCATCGTAGTTGCCGCCGGCGGAGGCTCCGGCCGCCAGCGTCCGGCCGTCGGACGAGAACGCGACGGCCGTCACGACCTGGTTGGCGGCGATCTCCACGGGCTCGCTGGAGTACAACGACTGCGAGGCGGAGTAGTTCGCGGTGGTGATCGCAGCGGGAGCGGCCGGGTTGCTGGTGTCCCAAAGCCGCACACCGAGGCGGTTGGATCCGACCGCGAGAAGAGGCTTGTTCGGGCTGAAGGCCACCGCGAGCGCGTGACTGTTGGCGAGTGCCGCCGTGAGCACCGGCTTCGAGGGGTCGGTGACATTCCACAGTTGGGCAGCCAGGTCGCCATCGGACGCATTCACGGTGATGGCGAGAACGTGCCCTTCCGGGCTGAAGGCGCCGGACTGCGGCGTGCCGGCGCCGCCGGGCAAGGCGGCTGCCCGTAGTGGTCGCTGTGCATCGGTGAGGTCCCACAGTACGGACCGGTCGTCATTGACGACCGCCAGCATGTGCCCGTCCGGGCTCATGGTGATGGCACCGGGACTGTCGGGCAGCGTGGTGATGGAGACCGGATGAGCCGGGTCGTTGAGGTTCCACAGCCGTACGGTGGTTCCGGATTCCCGGGCGGCGAGCAGTCGGCCGTCCTTGCTCAAAGCGAGGCTTGCCCTGTCGCCCCCCGTGCTCGTCACGGACAGGGACTTGGCATGGCGAGGGTCCGAGAGGTCCCAGAGCCGGAAGGTCTGATCGCTGCCCGCGCTTGCCAGCAGGTGCCGCTCGGCACTGTAGGCGAGCTTCTTGACGGTGTCGCCGTGCTTTCCGATCGGCGTGTAGTACGGCGCCAGCGCCGCGTCGAACACACTGCCGCGCGCCTCCGGGATGTCCGCGATCCGGCGCGCCGCGAGGGCGAGTTGCAGGGCCAGGGTCGGATCGGTGGGACGGAGCCGGTCGGAGGCCTGGGCGCCCACTTTGGCGGCGAGGATGTCGCGCTGCTCGTCCGCGATCCGGTTCTGCCACACCGCAGCGCCGACCCCGGCGACCGCCACCAGCAGCAGGACGGCCAGAGTGCCGGCCAGCGCCCGCAGCCGGGTGGTGCGACGGCGTTCCGCGCGGCGTTCGGCCTCCTGCCGGGCCTGGCTCGCGGCCACGAACTCCCGTGCCCCGGGCGTCGTTCCGTGCCGCTGCGCCGACTCCTCGACCCACTGCCGCGCCGCGGCCAGCCGGACGCCCCGGTAGAGCGCGCCCTCGTCGCGGCCGTCCCGGTCCCAGGCGTCCGCCGCGTCGTGCAGGCGCTGGCGGACCAGCAGGCCGGCCCGGTCGCGCTCGATCCACTTCCGCAGCTGCTCCCAGGCGCGCAGCACGGCCTCGTGGATGAGTTCGGCGTGGCCGTCGTCGACCACGACCAGCCGGGCCCGGACCAGCGCGTCGAGCGCGGCCTGGTCCACTTCGGGGTCCAACTCGCCGCGCGGGACCCTTCGGCGGGTGTCCTCGGCGCCGTCGATGACGTGCACCATGCGCAGCAGGAGCTGCCGGGCGGCCTGCTGGGCGGCGTCGTCGAGGCCGTCGTAGGTGCGCTGCGCGGTCTGCGCGACGGCGCCCCAGATGCCGCCCGAGGCCTGGTACCCCGCCATGGTGAGGGTCCGGCCGGACCGCTTCTGCCAGGTGGCCAGCAGCGCGTACGACAGCAGCGGCAGGGCCGCACCGGCGCCGCGCTGCCGGTCCCCGCCGGTGCGCAGGTCGCGCAGCAGCAGGTCCACCAGTCCTTCCTCCAGGCGCAGTCCGGCCAGCCGGGCCGGCTGCTCGACGGCGTCCCGCAGCTCCGAGGAGTCCATCGGGCCCACCAGGACCTGGTTGTTCTGCAGGGCGTCGGCCAGCGCCGGGTGGGCCGCGCAGTGCCCGTAGAAGTCGGCGCGCAGCCCCAGCAGCACGACCGCGCGCGGCGCGGCGCCGTCCCGGCCGTGGGTGCAGGCGGCCGACAACGCCCGTACGAACGCCTCCCGCTCGTCCTCGTCGGCGCACGCGGTGAACAGTTCCTCGAACTGGTCCACCACCAGCATCGGACGGGTGGCGTCCTCGGCGAACAGACCGGCCATCGACTCGGGATCCGCCATCAGCGCGCCGCGTATGGACTCGGCCTCGCCGTGGCCCAACTCGGCGAGCACGCGCGCGAGTTGCTTCATCGGGCGCTCGCCCGGGGTGAACACCACGCGCGGCGGGCGCCAGGGGTCCGGCTCGGCCGGCAGGCCGCGGTCCAGCGCGGGCAGCAGCCCGGCCCGCAGCAGCGAGGACTTGCCGGCGCCGGACGGGCCGACGACCACCAGCGGCCCGTCCGCCGACAGCTGCGCCGCGACCCGGGCCACCAGTCGGGCGGTCAGCTTCTCGCGTCCGAAGAAGAACCGGGCGTCCTCCGCGCCGTACGGTGCCAGGCCCCGGTACGGGCAGCTGCCCGGCTCGGGGTCCACTCCGGGAGGCCCCTCCGGCGGCCGGTAGGCCGGGTTGACGGTGAGCACCAGCTCGCCGGTCCGGCCCTCGGACTGGCGGCGCGGCAGCGGGAAGCCCCGCTCGCGCAGCGTCCGGGCCAGGTACCGGTGGACGTCGTCCAGGGTCAGCTGCGGCGGTCCGATGGGATCGCCCTCGCGCAGCAGGCGAAGCAACTCGCCGCTGAAGGCCGTGTACGGGTCGCCGTCCGGGGCCAGGGCGAGTTCCTCGGGTGCGGCGGAGGCCAGGACGAAGCCGCCGAGGGGGTAGGCGGACTCGAACGGGTTGGCCGCGCCGCCGACGGGTGCCGCCCGGCCGGAGAAGCAGCAGTCCAGGACGAGGACGATCGACCGTGCCCGGGAACCGGCCAGGGTCTCGCGCAGCGTGGCGTAGCGCAGGCCCTTGTAGGCGAGGCCGCGGGTCAGGTGGTCGGTGACTCGGGTGGCCAGGTACAGCTCGCCGTCGTCGCGCACCAGGCCGTGGCCGACGTAGTACACCAGCAGGATCGATTCGGCCGACTCGGCCGCGCTGGTCAGCTCCTCGCCGAGTACGACCGGGTCCGCCGGGTCGATCACGGTCCGGACCTGGTCCGGCGCGAGACCGCAGCGGGCGACCAGCTCCCGCCCGATCTCGCGTACGGTCCCGGCGGCCGCCGGGACATCGGGCAGGACCGAGCCGGGGACGTGGCTGCCGGTCCCGATGATCAGCGCCCGGGCACCGGGGAGCCCCAGCGGTAGACCGGGGTCACTCATCGGCGGCCGAGGGCGCCGCGTCCGGTCCGGCCTGGTCGGTGAGCGACTCGCCGACCTCGCGGACGAGGGCGGCGACGCCGTCGGCATTGAGCCCGTGGACCGCCGTGGCCCGCAGCTCGATCGAGCTGCCGTCCGCGCGGGTCACCTGGACCACCGTCTCGCCGGCC
>NZ_JBHTTU010000139.1:10057-11075 GCF_042794375.1 Kitasatospora sp. NPDC056531
GCGCTGGTCAGGCCGGACACGGCACCGCCGGTCCCGACCGCGACGGTGAGTACGTCGGCGAGCGTGCCCAGCGAGCCGGGCCGCGGTGGTGCGGCGACGGGTTCGACCCGGCCGCGCAGTTCGGGCTCGGCCCGCAGCCGGGCCAGCAGCGATGCGGCGGCGCCCTGGTCGGCGTCGGTGATGCGGATCAGCAGCCGGTTGTCCACGCTCTCCCCAAGGACCAACGCAGTGACATGTACTGACCTAGCGTCACAACAAGGGGTGGCCGGGGTCAAACCCCGAGGTGGACGGCCCTGCCGGGCCGTCGGCGGGCTGTTTCCGGGGCGTTCCCGGGCGGGATCGGGCGAGCGTCCGGCAGCACGCCCGGGCGCCGTCGGCTCCGCCCCGCGTGGCGGCGTGCCGGGCGGCGTGTCGGGTGGCGCATCCCGGTGGGGGACGGGAGGGTGACTGCCGGGGGATCTCCCGAGGAAGGGGCGAGAATGCCTGACGTCACCACCCCGTACGCGACCGGCACCCCGTGCTGGGTCGATCTGATGGCGAAGGACCAGCAGGCCGCGCTGGACTTCTACCGAGACCTCTTCGGCTGGCAAGGTCAGCCGGGCCCGGCCGAGTTCGGCGGGTACGCGGTCTGCGCGCTCAACGGCAAGGCGGTTGCCGGCATCGGTCCGGCGGCGGCCCCCGAAGGCATGCCGGAGCCGCCCACCGTGTGGACCAGCTACCTGGCCACCACCGACGCCGAGGCCACCCAGGACGCGATCGTCGAGGCCGGTGGCACCCTGCTGGTCCCGGTGATGGACGTCGGCTCCCTCGGCCGGATGCTGGTGGCCGCCGATCCGCAGGGTGCGGTGTTCGGCGTCTGGCAGCCTGGCGAGTTCTCCGGGGCCCAGGTGGTCAACGAGGCCGGGGCGCTGATCTGGAACGAACTGCACACCAGTGACGTCGAGGGCGCCACGGCCTTCTACGGCGAGGCCTTCGGCATCGAGGTCAAGCCGGTGGAGGGCAACGACCAGTACTGGGA
>NZ_JBHTTU010000140.1:0-11046 GCF_042794375.1 Kitasatospora sp. NPDC056531
CCCGGATCTGATCGACGGATGCCTCACCCAAGCCGGACTGATCATGGATGGCTGACCCCGGCCAGCCCCCGACACCACTCATTCAATTTCAGTAGTGACTCCGCCGGAGTGTCTCAATGCGGTCGGCCACGCCGCCGCCGGGCACGCCGCCGCTCACGCGGCGCGCTGCGTTCCGCCTACGGCTCAGCCTCGCAGGGGCGCCTGGCTGTGCTTCAAGTCTCAAGTCACAGCAGAGAGGTGAGGGCGCTCATTCCCTCCGCCGGGCTCAGACGAGGCCGAGCCCTGCCGCATGCCTTCGGGTTGCACATTCGCTTCAACCTTCAAGTCACACCAAAGCGCAAGAGGTGTGTCGGCATCAATTCTCGGTGCGGATCCGGGCGATCGGCGACCGTTGACGACGTCAGCCACCGGTTTCAGCCGGCCGGTGGCGGATCGTCGATCCTCCATTGACGGGCCGTCGATCTCATGTTGATCCCCGTCCCCTGGAATGGTCGGCATGAGGTCGACGACTAGGGAGCCGACGTGGCTCTGATTCACGGGAACGAGCGGGCGACGCTGGCCCAGGCCGCACTGTACTTCGCGGACGAGAAGACCGAGGCGGCGGGGGCCTTCAACCTCGCGGTGCGAGTGGAGGTCCGGGGCAGGATCGCGGCGGCGGATCTGGCCGCCGCCTGTCGGCGGCTGGTGGCGGCGACGCCGGCCCTCCGGGTGCGGATGGGTATCGACACCTGGACCGGGGAGATCGTCTACGGCTTCTCGGACGAGGAGCCGGAGATCGAGATCCTCGCCGAGCCGGTGGACGGCGCCGAGGCCTTCATCGCGGCACGGACCATGCGGCCGTTCGAGGTGGACGGCGGTCCGCTGGTGCGGTTCCTCGTACTGCCGATGGCCCCCGCGCACACGGTGGTGGTCCTGATCGTCCATCATCTGATCTACGACTGGATCAGCCACCGCCTCCTCGCCGAGCAGCTGAGCAGGTCCATCGCGGGCGCCGCCGCGACGCCGGATGCGCCGGACCGGCCGGATTCGCCTGATTCACCGGACGAGTACGTCCGTCTCGTCCGCCGGGTTCGCGCGGCCGAGGAGTCCGCGCTCACCGAGGACCGCGACTACTGGTACGACCGGATCCCGCCGTCGGCGATGGTCATCCCCTTCCCGCGCGAGGGCGCCTCCGACACGGTGATGCGGCGGATCATCACCGCGGATCCGACCGCGGCAGCGGGCATCGGCGCGTGCGCCCGTTCCGTCGGCGTCAGCGTCTTCAAGCTGGTCTCGGCGGCGGTGCACCACGCCCTGCCGGTGCCGGACAGCGGCGTGACCGTGCTCGGCGGAGCCGCGTCCCAGCGGCTCGGTGCGGAGTCCGCGATCGTGGGCTGTTTCATCAACGAGGTGCCGCTGTCCGCGAGTCGAAAGGCCGGTGAGACGGTCGTCGACCTGGCTCGGCGGGAGCACCAGGGATGGTCCGCCGATCTGCGGCGGCGCCACTACTCCTTCGCCGAGCTGGCCGCGCACGTGCGACGTGGCGGCGGTGCGGTGGAGGCGCTGAACCAGGTGATGATCTCCTACCGCCGCCAGCAGCAGTCCGTCGAGCACGCCGGTACGGGCGTGACCTGCACGGCAGAACTCGACGTCCCCAACTTCGCGGCCAAGACCCCGCTGTCGGTGCGCTTCTTCGAGGACGGTGGCCGCCTCGGCTGCGAGGTGCAGTGGAGCGGGCACCTGTCGGCGCGGTCCGGCGAGCGGTACACGGACCGACTGGCCGAGTCACTCGCACAGTGCGCCGGAACCGCGCTTCGGATCGAGGAGGCCTCTTGAACGGGACGAGTGGAGAGACCGGGATGGACGGGACGGGCGAGAACCCCGCCGAGCACCTGATACCCCTCGGTGGCACCGGGTGGCAGGTGTGGCGGGACGTGGAGCTGCGCTCCGCCGGGTTCCCGTCGGCCATCGTCGAGCCGCTGGCCGACGACGAGCTGCTGGCGGCCGCAACCGCCGAGGACGGCGAAGGTCCGCCGTCCGATGCGCTGGCCCGGGAGTACGACCGTGCCGTCACACGGATGGAGACGGCGCTGCGCACGGCGGCGGCGGACCCGATGCTCCGCGAGGCGGTCGCGTGGCAGAACCCCGCCATGCTGAGCGGCTGTGTGGACAAGGTCGCCGCCAGGTCCAAGGCCCAACCCGCCCGGCAGCGCCGACGGGAGCTCAAGGTCGCCACGTACCTCCAGCGCTACGGCTTGAAGAACGAGACGATCGGCTTCTTCGGGCCGCACTGCTGGGGTCGATGGTCCGAGGACACGACCGGGATGACGATCCGGCCCGGTGAACGGCTGCTGCGCCGACGTCAGGTGTACTTCGAGCACTGGGCCGTCGAAGCGGTGGCCCGGGCGCTCGCCGCCGATCCGCGGGTGCGGGTATCCCTCAAGCCGCGCCGTTCGGAGGCCGACGCCCTCCTGGGGGACAGCGGCGACGGCACCGAGATCGGCATCCGCAGGCCGCGCGGCCCGGTCCGCAGGCTCACCGCCGCGGAGGCCGAGGTCTTCGAGCTGTGCGACGGGGCCACGACGATCCTTGAGATCGAGCGGTCCGTCCCGGGCTACGCCGCCCGGGCCGGCGAAAGCGTGCTGACGGTCGTCGACCGGCTCAGCGCCGAAGACCTGCTGGTGTGCGAACTTCCGCTGTCCACAGGCGAGTTTCGCGAGCACGGGCTGCGCGGCGCGCTCCTGGCGGTGGACGACGCGGCGGCCCGCGAGCAGGCACTCGGCCTGCTGGACGAGGTGCTCGCCGCCCGCGAGGCCGTGAGCGAGGCGGCCGGCGACGCCGACTCGGTGTTCAAGGCCATGGAACGGCTCGACGAGGTCTTCGAGCAGGTGACCGGGCAGGACCCGGCGCGCCGGGCGGGGCAGGCCTACGGCGGTCGGCGCGTGGTGTACGAGGACACGCTCCGCGACACCGAGGTGGCGCTCGGGGCGGATCTGCTCGGACAACTCGCCGCGCCGCTGGGCCTGCTGCTCGACAGCGCGCGCTGGTTCGTCGGCCAGGTGGGCGACGGGTACCGCCGGCGCCTGACACAGGTGTACGAGCGGCTCCGCGCGGGCTCCCTGGACGGCGAGGTGCCGCTGAACGCCGTTCTCAACGCGATGACGCCTGATCTGGCCTACTCGTTCCAGGACCTCGCGCCGCCGGTCGCGGCGGTCGTCCCGGAGCTCCAGCGGCGCTGGGCGGAGATCCTTGCGGTCCCGGACGACGTCCGCCGCCACCGCGTGTCCGCCGCCGACCTGGCCGCTCGGGTACGCGAGCTGTTCCCGGCCTGCGAGCCACCGTGGTCGTCCGCGGTCCACCAGTGCCCGGACATCATGATCACCGCCCGCGACCCCCAGGCGATCGCCGCCGGCGACTACGAGTTCGTCCTCGGCGAGCTGCATCTGGCGATCAACACCCAGGACAGCCCGGCCGGGATCGCGCAGTTCCCGGAGCCCGAGCGCTTCGCCGCGATGGACGCGGCCGACCGCCGGACGCCGCGCGTGCTCCCGCTGCCCGCGCTGGAGTCCCCGGCCGTCAACTCCCGTACGTATCCCCCGGTGCTGGTCGGCCCGCAGGACCTGGTGTGGACCATGCACGCCCGCAACACCGGGGCGACCGGCATCGGAACGACCGGTACCGGGACGACGGGCCGGGTCGTCCCCGGCGCGGCCATGACCGTGCACCGCGACGGCGAGCGACTGGTCGTCAAGTCCCCCGACACGCCGGACCTGGACCTCCTGGAGGTGCTGGGCGAGTACCTCTCCGGCGCCGCGATGAACGGCTTCAAGCCGCTGCCGTCGGCCGCGCACCGCCCCCGCGTCACCATCGACCGACTGGTGATCTCCCGCGAGTCCTGGAGCATCGGCGTCAGCGACCTGGCCTGGGTGCGGCGTTCCGACCGCGTCGAGCGGCACCGGGCCGCGGTGCGCTGGCGCGACGCGATGGGGCTGCCCCAGCGCGCCTTCTACCGGGTCGCCGTGGAGACCAAACCGATCTACGTCGACTTCAGCAGCATCGCGCTGGTGGAGCTGCTCGCCGCCGCCGTCCGGAGCGCGGCCGCGGACGATCCCGCGTCCCGGGTCTCCTTCTCCGAGATGCTGCCCGACCTGCCCGGCCACTGGCTCCGGGACGGCGCGGGCGCGGCCTACGCGTCCGAGTTGCGGCTCGTCGCGATCGACCGGGCCCGCGCGTAACCCGCCACCGGCGACTGCGCCGTACCACTCGACACCATCACCCCGACCCAAGGAGCACGACTCATGAGCACCGCATCAGACCTGACCTCCGACAACCCCGCCGCCGAGGAGTTCGCGCCGCGCGTCACCGAGGTCTTCCAGGAGATCCTCGGCGGCGACGCCCCCGTGCGCGGCGACAGCGACTTCTTCGAGCTCGGCGGGAACTCCATCCTCGGCGCGCGCCTGGTCGCCCGGCTGCGCCAGGTCTTCGACGTCAAGGTGACGATCCGCGACGTCTTCCGGGCCCGGACGGTCGACGGCGTGGCCGAGGCCGTGGCCGTGCGAAGCGCCCGGGGCTAGGGCGCGACCGGACACGGGAGGCGGACAACGCACATGACCTCAGCATCACAGGGGTGGGACCGGCTCGTCCGGGGCCGCCAGGGCGCCCTGGTCCTGGCCGTCGACTTCGACGGAAGCACCCGCCAGGAGGCCACCTTCCGGGACCTGGCCCGGCTGCTGCCCGATCAGCTGGACGTGTGGCACGCGGTGCCGCCGACGGCGGACGCCGAGCACGCCGACGAGTACCTGGCCTGGTGGCTGGAGAGCCTGCCGCGTCCCGGCGAGCGCGTGTCGGCGGTCCTCGGCTACTGTGCCGGCGGCGTGTACGCGGCGGCGCTGGCCGACGCCATCGAGCTCCGGCAGGAGGTCCGGCCCGAGGTCGTCCTGTTCAACCCGGGGGCGCCGAACACGACGACCCTCAGCCGCGACCTGTTCGGCGCGCTGGGGTCGATGACCGTGCTCGACGAGGACGAGCAGCAGCGGTTCCGCCGGCGCGCCGAGCGGATCGTCGAGCAGCACACCGGCGGATTCGCCGCCCTCGCCGAGGAGTTCGCCACCGTCTACGTCGACGCCTGCCGGGTCGCGTTCGAGCGATGGGGCATCGAGGGCGAGGTCGGCGATGAACTCATGGGGCTGTTCCGGGCCTATGCGCGCTACCTGTCGGCGGCGCGCCGACTGGAGCGCCGGCCGCGGTGGGCGGACGCGCTGTCCCTCAACTCGGCCGACCACGTGGGCGGTTTCACAGGTCGTGAGACCTCGTTCGACAGCAGCCGCGCCGATCTGCTGCGCAGCCCGACCGTCGCCGCCGCCGTCACCGCGGCGCTCACGGTGAGCAACTGAAAGGTGGTCGTCACCATGTCATCCCGAATGCCGTCCCGACTCTCCACGAACGCGCCGCGAACGGTCCCCGAGCTGTTCGCCGAGCAGGTCCGTACGACTCCCGACGCGGTCGCCGTCGTCCACGACGGCCGTGAATCGACCTACCGGCAACTCGACGACCGGGCGGCCCGGTTGGCCGGAGTGCTCGCCGACAGGGGGGCGGGGCCCGGTGCGCTCGTCGCCGTGATGCTCGACCGGTCGACCGACATCGTCGTCACGCTGCTCGCGGTGCTGAAGACCGGTGCCGGCTACGTGCCGATCGCCGTCGACGACCCGGCCCGGCGGATCGCGCACGTTCTCGCCGACTCCGCCGCGCCGATCGTGGTGGCGTCGGGCGAGGCCGCCCGCACCGCGCTCGCCGGTACGGACACCGTCGCCCGCGTCCTGCACCTGGGGTCCCCGGAGACCGAGGCACTGCTGGACGCCCGCGATCCGGCCGGATCCGGGTACTCCGCGTTCTCGCCGTCCACGGCCCCGCCGCCGCAGGACGACGGCACCGCGTACGTGATCTACACGTCCGGCTCCACGGGCACGCCCAAGGGTGTGGTGATCGACCACGGGGCCCTGAACGTGTACCTCGACTACGCGCGCACCCACTACCCGGCCACGGCCGGCCGGACCCTGCTGCACTCCTCGGTCTCCTTCGACCTGGCCGTGACGAGCATCTTCCCGCCGCTGATCGCCGGAGGATCGGTCGAGGTCGTCGATCTGGTCTCGCTGGCCGACGGCACCGCCCTTCCGCCGGGGTTCCGCAGGCCGAGCTTCCTCAAGGTGACTCCGTCGCACCTCGCGCTGCTGCGTCGACTGCCCGACGAGTGCTCGCCGAGCGAGCAGTTGGTGATCGGCGGCGAGGCCCTGCTCGGCGCCGCGCTGGAGGCGTGGCGGGAGGCCCACCCCGGGGTGGGCGTCGTCAACGAGTACGGCCCCACCGAGGCGACCGTCGGCTGCTGCGTGTACGTGGTCGAACCCGGCCACCGCCTGGAGCCGGGGGCCGTGCCGATCGGACGCGCCGTCGACGGCACCCGTCTGTACGTGCTCGACGACGCCCGGCGGCCCGTCCCCGACGGCGGGACCGGCGAACTGTTCATCGGCGGCGCCCAGTTGGCACGCGGCTACCTGAACCGTCCGGCGCTCACCGCCGAGCGGTTCGTCGAGGACCCGTTCGGCGGGCCCGGAGCCAGGATGTACCGCACCGGCGACCTCGTCCGGACGCGGCCGGACGGCGAGCTCGAGTACCTGGGCCGGATCGACGACCAGGTGAAGGTCAACGGCTACCGGGTCGAGCTCGGCGAGATCGAGGCCACGCTCGTCGGGTCCACCCTGGTGGAAGCGGCCGCCGTGGTGCCGAACCCGGACGACGCCGGCCACACCCGGCTCACCTCCTACGTCGTCGGCACGGCCGGAGCCGCCGTCGACGCCGTCGAGCTGCGCCGCCTCCTGGCGAAGACCCTGCCCCCGTACATGGTCCCGGCCGTCTTCGTCCCGCTGGCCGAACTCCCACTCACCGCCAACGGGAAGCTCGACCGCACGGCGCTGCCCGCGCCGGAGGCGGCCGGGCCCGACCGGTCCGCGGCCGGGCCGATGACCCCGGAGCAGGAACTGCTGTGCCGGGTCATCGGGGAGACCGTCGGCGCCGAGGAGGTCGGCATCGACGACGACTTCCTCGCGCTGGGCGGCACGAGCATCGCCGCCGCACGCGTGGTCACCCGCGCCCGCAAGGCCGGACTGCGGATCTCCCTGATGGACGTGCTGCGCAGGCGCACCGTCCGGGACATCCTCGCCGGCTGACCGGCCCCGGACTCCGACCCCCGACCTCCGATCCCCGGTCTCCGATCCCCGGTCTCCGATCCCCGGGCCTCCGTTCAAGGACAGGACTGTCAATGCCCCGCACCGAAGACAGCACGATCGGCGGCGTGCAGGCCGCCGTTCACGACAACGGCCACACCGCCGCACTGGTCTACGACCTCGCCACCGTCGAGGATCCCCTGGCGTGGGTCACCGCCCACCGGGAGCCGCTGCGCGCGGCGCTCCGCAGCCGCGGGTTCGTCCTGCTGCGCGGCGCCTCGCGCGATGTCGAGGCGTTCCACCAGGTGGTCAGCGCCGTGGGCGGCGACCTGCTCGAGTACACCGAGCGCTCCACCCCGCGCAGCGCGGTCAGCGGCAACATCTACACCTCCACCGAGTACCCCGCCGACCAGGCGATCCCGATGCACAACGAGAGCTCCTACTCGAGCCGTTGGCCGCAGTCGGTGTTCTTCTTCTGCCAGACCCCGCCCGCGACCGGCGGCGCCACCCCGATCGCCGACAGCCGGTCGGTGCTCGCCCAGCTGCCCGCGGATCTGCGCCAGCGCTTCTCCGACGGCGTCGTCTACACCCGCACGTTCCGCGACGGGCTCGGCCTGAGCTGGGAGGAGGCGTTCCAGACCGCCGACCGCGCAGCGGTCGAGCAGTACTGCGCGGGCCACGGCATCGAGTTCGAGTGGGTCGAGGACGGGCTGCGCACCCGGCACCGCCGGCCGGCCACCGCCCGGGCCGCGCACACCGGCGAGGAGGTCTGGTTCAACCAGGCCAACCTGTTCCACGTCTCGGGCCTGGAGCCGGAGGTGCGCGAGGCCCTGCTCGCGCTGTACGCGGAGGCCGACCTGCCCCGCAACGCCTACCTCGCGGACGGCGGTTCGATCCCCGACGAGGACCTGAGGACGATCGCGTCGGTCTACGACCGGGTCGCGCTGGCGCTGCCGTACCGGCAGGGCGACGTCCTGATGATCGACAACATGCTGATGGCGCACGGCCGTGAGCCGTTCACCGGCGACCGCCGGATCCTCGTCGCGATGAGCTGACCGGCCGCGACACCCACGACACGACGAAGTCGCGACACCCCCCGACCCGAACACCCCGACACGAAGGAGAAAGCCATGGCCGACGGCCGTGAGGCGCAGTTCAAGGTAGTCGTCAACCACGAGGAGCAGTACTCGGTCTGGGCCGCGGACCGGCCCAATCCGGCCGGCTGGTCCGACGAGGGCACGACGGGTTCGAAGCAGGACTGCGTCCAGCACATCGAACAGGTCTGGACGGACCTGCGGCCGCGCAGCCTGCGCGACCGGATGGCCGCCGCCGTGGACGCCTGAGCCCCGGCTTCTCAACGACGCTGATTGGAGATGGCGATGGATCAACGGTTCCGGCCGACCCCCGAGCAGTTCCCCGACTCCGGTCTCGACTCGGAGGGTCTGGACAGCGTCCTCGACCGGTATCCGCCGGACACGGTCGTGGACGTCTACGTCCTGTCGCCGCTGCAGGAGGGGATGCTCTTCGAGTCGACGCACCGCCCGGACAGCGGGAACTACCTGACCCAGGCGGTGTACGAGATCCGGGGCCGGCTCGACACCGAGGCGTTCATCGCCGCCTGGCGGTACGTCATCGACCGGCACCCGATCCTGCGAACGACCTTCGTCACGGACGGCGTCGCGCACCCCGTCCAGGTCGTCCACCGGGGCTTCCCGCTGCCGCTGCGGACCCTGGACTGGCGCGGCCGCGACGACGAGGCCGTGGAGGCGGCGACCACCCGGCTGCTGCTGGAGCGGCGCCACCACGGCATGGACCTGGCCGCGGCGCCGCCGCTGGCGTTCGACCTGATCCGGCTCGACGGCGAACGCCAGTTGCTCGCCTGGCACCAGCACCACATCGTCATGGACGCCTGGAGCGGGTCCATCGTCCGGGCCGAACTCGGCGCGGCCTACTCCGCGTTGGCCGCGGGCGCGCTCCCCGACCTGCCCGAGTCGGTGCCCTACGGCCGCCACGTCGAGTGGCTGCGGCAGCGCGACGCGCAGGCCGACGAGGCGTTCTGGGCGGGCCTCATGGGCGGCTTCGACTCGCCGACGGCGCTGCCGTTCATCGCCCCCGCCGCGCGCGAGGCGAGCGCGAGCAGCGCGTCAGCCGCCCGCACCGTCTCCCCGGCCCTCACCAAGCAGGTGGCCGAACTCGCCCGGCGCAATCACTGCACCGTCCATGCGGTGGTGCAAGGCGCGTGGGCGATCACGCTGAGCCGGTTCAGCGGGCAGCGGGACGTGTGCTGGGGCACCATCCTCTCCGGCCGTTCCGCGGACCAGGCCGATCTGGAGCGGATCGTCGGCCTGATGATCAACACGGTGCCGGCCCGGGTCACGGTCGATGCCGACATGGCCGTCGCGGACTGGCTCACGACACTGCACTCCTCCCTGAACGGGATGCGCAAGGCGGAGCACATCGGCATCGCGCGCATCCGGCGGCACACCTCGGTGCCGAGCGGGACGCCGCTGTTCGAGAACCTGTTCCAGTTCGTCGACCTCCACCAGGATGGCGACGCGGAAGCCGCCGGGCTCGATCTGCAGGTCGTCCGGAGTTACGAGCAGACGGGCTTCCCGCTGGACCTCAGCGTGGTCGCCGGTGATGAACTGCTGCTCCACCTGACCTACGAGCCCTCGCGGCTGAACGAGGCCGACGCCGAACGCGTACTGGGCACCTATGAGCTGATCCTCAAGCAGCTTGCCGAGCGGCCCGAAGCCCGCATCGGCGAGATCGAGGTCCTCTCCGCCGCCGATCGCCAGGAGCTGCTCGACTGGGGGCTCAAGGCCCTCGGCAGCACCGTCGAGACGACGGTGCCCGAGCTCTTCGCCGCGATCCTGCCCACCGCGTCCGGCTCGACGGCCGTCGTGGGTGTGGACCGGACCATGACCTATGCGGAGCTCGATGACAGCTCCAACCGGCTGGCGCGTGTGCTGCGCGCGCACGGTGTTGGGACCGACACCGTCGTCGGGGTCGCGGTCCCCCGGTCGGCCGGCCTCATCACGGTGCTGCTCGCGGTACTCAAGGCCGGTGGCGCGTACCTGGCACTCGATCCCGTCGCGCCGCCGGAGCGCAACCGGCTGCTCGTCGGGGACAGCCGGGCCGAGGTCATCGTGGCCACGACCGAGGCGCTGGCCGCGCTCGGCGAGGCGGCGCAGGGGCGCACGGTCGTCGTACTCGACGACCCTGCGGTCCAGGCCGCGACCGCCGCGGAATCCGCCGACGCCTTCGCGACGGCCGCGCACCCGGACTCGCTGGCGTTCGTGACCTTCACCTCGGGTTCGACCGGGGCCCCGAAGTGCGTCGGCATCACCCATCGCAACGTCGTCCGGCTGGCCCATCGGCAGACCTATCTGTCATCCGGCCCCGGATACACCTCCCTGCACACCGTCCCGCTCGCCTTCGATGTCTCCCTGGAGGAGATCTGGGTTCCGCTGCTCAACGGCGGCACCGTCGTCGCACCCCCGCCCGGTCGGCTCGACGTTCCCGAGATCGCAGCGCTGATCCGGGAGCACTCGATCACGAGCTTCAGCCCCACCACAGGCCTGTTCCATCAGATCGCCGAGCAGGACATGGCGGCATTCAGCGGCCTGCGGCAGCTGCTCATCGGGGGCGATGTCGCGTTGCCCGCCCCCTGCGCGAGCGTCGCCCGCGCCCATCCGGAACTGACACTGATCAACGCCTACGGCCCGACCGAGAACACCTGCGTCACCACCACAGCGGTCCTCGGCCCCGAACAGGAGCCGAAGGTGTCGATCGGCGGTCCGGTCTCGGGGACGTCGGTGTACGTGGTGGACGAGAACTTCGACCCGGT
>NZ_JBHTTU010000141.1:0-8862 GCF_042794375.1 Kitasatospora sp. NPDC056531
GACCAGACGACCGGACCTTGCTCCCACGCTAGACAGGCCCGGGGCCCGGCGCGAGGGCCGACCGGCCCAGGGCCGTGAGCCTGCGGCCCCACCTGTGACACCCCGGACCAGCGGCTCGGGTCGGCCCTCGGGGCCCTGGGGGCATCCGCTCCTCGATCTGCCGGCGAACGTCGGCGATCAGGCCGGTCAGTCGCTCGGACAACCCGCGGGCCGACAGCTCGCGGGCGCACGCTCCGGCCCGTTGGACGTACCCGGCGGGGCCCGGTGCCGGAGGTATCCCGGTCCCGGACGGCACGCCCGCCGGGGCGGCCGTCCCCGGTCGGGCTGGACGACACCGGGAAGCCGGTCGGCGCACCCGAGGGGGCCGAGCAGATCCTGTCGGACGCCGTCATGGCGGGCTTTGGCATGGTCCCCGTGACCGGGCTGGGCGTGGAGGCCGGCTTCGCACTGCGCCGCCGCGCACTGGAGCGGCGGGCGGAGACGAGCTGGGGCGATGCCTGGGAGCAGGTGGAACCGCGCTGGTCCGGGCGGCGGTGATGCGCGGTCCTCACAGGTGGAACAGGCGGGTCTCGCCCGGTCGGACCGTCGCTTCCTTGCCGCGCAGACGGATGACGACCGGGTCTTGGCGGTCCTCGCGCAGGCTCACCGTGACCGTGCGGCGGTCGATGGCGATCGTGAGGCCCCAGTGGCCGCGGTAGCGCAGGTCCAGCTCCAGTCGGCCGAGGGCGGGCGGCAGGCGCGGGTCGAGCCAGAGGGCGTCCTCGCGGATCTCCAGGCCGGTGTAGCAGCGTTGCAGGAGGTCCACCGCGCCTGCCATGGCGCCCAGGTGGACGCCCTCGGAGGTGGTGCCGTGCTGGGTGTCCCGGAGGTCGGCCACCAGCGCGTCGCGGAAGTACCGCCAGGAGGCGCGGCGATCGGAGCGGGTGAGCACCCAGGCGTGCACCACCGAGCTGAGAGTCGACCCGTGGACGGTGCGCCGGAGGTAGTAGTCGGTGGTGCGGCGGAGCAGTTCGTGGCCGGTGGGGTGGCCGAGGCGGCGCAGCAGGTCGCGGACCTCGTGGGCGGAGAACAGGAACCAGAGCATGAGGGTGTCGGCCTGCTTGGACGCCTTGTAGCGGTTGACGGTGTCGCCCTCGGCCTCCAGGATCCGGTCGAGCCGGCGCAGGTCGGGGTAGCGCCTCCGGTAGGCCGCCCAGTCGAGTTCGTCGAGCCGCTCGTAGCCGTCGAACTGGCTGAGCACGCCCCCGTGGAACGGGACGTGCAGGTGCCGCTCGACCTCCTGCCAGCGGTCGAGTTCCATGGTGTCGAGTGCGAGACGCTCGCGCAGCTCGTCGCGCCGGTAGCCGGGGAGGACGTCCAGGGCGTCCCGGGCGCGGGCCAGCACCCAGGACGCCAGAACGTTGGTGTAGGCGTTGTCGTTCAGGCCGGGCCGGTCCGCCCAGGGGTAGGCGTCGTGGAACTCGTCGGGACCGAGCACACCGCGGATGGACCAGCGTCCCCGGCCTCGGTCGTAGGTTGCGGCGGAGGACCAGAAGCGTGCGATCTCCAGCAGCATCTCCGCGCCGGCCGTGGCGAGGAAGTCCCGGTCCCCGGTGGCCTGGTAGTACTGCCAGATGTTGTACGCGACCGCCGAGCCGACATGCCGCTGGAGGTGGCTGCGGTCGGGCAGCCAGCGGCCGGACAGCGGGTTGAGGTGCAGTTGCTGGGACTCCTCGCGGCCGTCGCTCGCGCTCTGCCACGGGTACATCGCGCCGTGCAGCCCGACCTCGTGGGCCTGCCGACGGGCGGCGTCCAGGCGGCGGTAGCGGTAGCGGAGCACGGCGCGGGCCAGTTCGGGGAAACGGAGGTTGAGCAGCCGCAGGACGAACAGCTCGTCCCAGAAGACGTGGCCCCGGTACGCCTCGCCGTGCAGTCCGCGGGCCGGGATGCCGACGTCCAGGTCGATGGAGTGCTCGGAGTAGGTCTGGAGCAGGTGGAACAGGTTCAGGTGCAGCGGGCCGGTGCCGTCGAAGTCGGCACCGATCCGGCAGCGGCGCCACAACTCCGCCCAGCGCAGGACGTGTTCGGCCAGCATCTCCTCGAATCGCCCGGCCTCGGCGGCGAGCAGGAGGGAGGCGCGCAGCGGCGTCTCGATCGCCCGGTCGCGGGAGGTGTGCAGGGCCACCGTCTTCTCCACCGTGACCGGTCGGCCGCACTCGGCCACCACGGTGAGGACGTGGGCCGCCCAGCCCTCGCGGCACTCGGTCGCCACCTGCGTCGCCCCGTCCGTGGTCGTCCGGGCGGCCAGGGCGATCCGCAGCGGCGAGTTGACAGCGTGGGCTTCCAGCCAGAGCAGTCCCGTTTCGTTCACGCCCTGACCGGCCGATGTGAGGTGGCGTTCGGTCAGCCCTCGGTAGCGGTCGACGCCGGTGTTGGCGACGCGGCCGTCCAGGCCTGAGCGGACCTCCAGCGGGCCGGACCAGTTCTCCGGGGTGAAGGTGCTCTCCAGGGCGAGGAGGTGGGGCTGGGCCTGGCTGGCGAGCCGGCGCTGGACGAGCCGGGTGCGCCGCCCCCGGTCGTCCACCACGAGCGCGGTGCGGGTGAGGAGGCCCCGCCGCAGGTCCAGTTCCACCGTCTGCTCGGCAGGCGGGCCGGCGAACCAGGCACCCCCGGCCGCGCGGAAGGTCAGGGGCAGCCAGTTCGGGCAGTTCACCAGGTCCTCGTTGGCGACCACGCGCCCTGTGATCGTCGACTCCGCGCGGTCGTAGCAGCCGGCCAGGTACGTCCCCGGGTAGTGGACACCGTCCGCGACCGACTCGGGCGCGGCGCCCCGGCTGACCACGTAGCCGTTGCCGAGGGCGCACAGCGCCTCCCGCAGCCCCTCCTCGCCCGGGTCGAAGCCCCGGTAGTGGAGGGTCCACGGGTCCGGCATGGCCGGATACCGTGCTGGTGGGTCCGCTCCCACGATTGCCCTCCTGCCGACCGGTGTGACTCAAGTCTGCACATCGCGCCGCCACCCGGCTCGTCCCGGCGATGCCCAGGCCTGCCCGTTCCCGCATCCATTCGTCACGCGCGGCAGTGTCAGTGCCTGCTGAAGGCGAAGGGAGCAGCGTTGCGCTGATGAGCTCGATCGCTTCGCGCACCGTCTCCCGGCAGCGCAACGAGTCGGCCGACCGGGGGAGCGGTGAACCGTGCTGCTGACCGGCCCGCGCCGTCAGTGGCCGCCGAAGAAGATCCCGTTGACCTCGCTCACCGCGTAGTAGACGACCGCGCGGAGTCGGCGAATACCGGAGGCGGCCGGACAGCGGGGAAGGGTGGGTGCGACGATGGTGGCCATCGTGACGGCCTGGCAGCTCCGGATGCTCCGCGCCGCGGTCTTCGCCGCTCTGTGCGTGGCGGTGTCCGCTACCGCGCACTTCAGCATGTCCGAGGCCGAGTTGCCGGGGCCGACGCTGGTCGCCGCGTTCGCCGGGACGGCCGGTGGTACCTGGCTGCTGGCGGGCCGGCGGCGCGGCCTCGCGGTGATCGGCCTGTGGATGGTGGCGGCCCAGAGCGCGCTGCACCTGCTGTTCGAAAGCACCTCCTCCACGGGCGGCGCCGCCGTCAAGGCCGGGAGTGCCGCTCCGGACTGGGCGAGTCTGCTGCTGTGTTCGCCCGGTGGTGACTCGACCGGAATCGCCCCGGCCGGGCTGGCCCGAATGGCCGGCCTCGATTCCGATGCCCTGCCGGTAGCCGGAATGCCAGGGATGGCGGGTATACGCAGCATGCCCGGCGCGGACTCGATGGCGATGGCGCACGGCCTTTCCGGCGGCATGCTGGCCGCCCACCTGATGGCCGCGCTCGTGTGTGCTCTGCTGCTCCGGCGTGGCGAGGCCGCGATCGTCGGCATCTTCGAGGTGCTGCGTACCCTGGCCGGTGTCTTCCTACCGGTGCTTCTGCTCCTCGCGCCGGGCGGGCACAAGCCTGCGGAACCCGCCCGCCCGAGGCCCCGTCGCGACCGGCTTCCCCGCCTGGAGGTCCTCTCGCACGCCCTGGTGCGGCGCGGGCCCCCATCGGTCGCTCCGGCAGTCTGACGCGCCCGCTACACCTCAGGACTGTCCGTCGGCTGCGCGCCTGTGGCGTGGCGGCCCGGACGTGCTCGGTGTCTGCGGGTAGGTCGCCCCTGCACACCTCGGCCGCTTCGGGTACGGGGATCTGCGGGGCCTGGCCCCACACCACCGCGAACGAGGCGCCCGGCTCACGTCGGCGCCGGTGTTCGGCGTTGCCGTGCCCTGACCGTCAGGAAGCCACGGTGCGCGACGGCCTGTCCGCATCCGGGCCCGGCGGTGCTGGTGGCCGTCGCCTACTCAGCGGTGTCGTTTGCGCACACCGCTCCCGATCCTGCCTTCAGGACCACTCATGAGCGATGGAGATCCCGGTTCGTATCCGGTGCAGCTCCCGTCCGCCGGACTACGAATCACCGCTGACCGCCTTGACCAAACGGGCGGCGAGGCTGTCCGACCACTCCCGGGACGGGCCCCGGGCGGCCAGGGCTATGTACCGCAGCCGCCTGGCGGCGGCGAGCCAGTCGGCGCAGTCCGCGCACCGGGCGGGGTGCGAGTCCAGATCGGGTACGTCGCCAGGTCGACCGGTGAGCTCGCCGTCGAGACGGGCGGACGCCGCAGTGCGGTAGTCGGCACATGTCATCTGCCCATGCTCGCCCACCGGTGCAACCAGGCGGTAGCACTGCCAAAGCCCACGCCGATCCACCGGCAGGGGGATCGCCGTGGATGACGAGCAGCTGACCGCCCTGGCCCTGCTCGCCCGGGAGGGCCGCGTGGAGGACGTCGAGGCGTTCGTGCGCGCCACCCAGCGGGACGTGTGGCGATTCGTCGCCCACCTTGCCGACACCGAGTCCGCCGACGACCTGGCCCAGGAGACCTTTCTGCGGGCACTGCGGAGCCTGCCCGGATTCGCCGGCCGTTCCTCCGCGCGCACCTGGCTGCTCTCCATTGCCCGGCGCACGGTGGTGGACCGCTACCGCTACGCGTCGAGCAGGCCGCGCTGCGCCTCGCTGGCGGACTGGCAGGAGGCCGCAGAGCACCAGCTCTGTACGGTCACGGGGGATGCCTGGACCACCCCCTGGCACTCCGTCGTCGTCCACCGACCCGACGGAGGCTGGGAGTTGATGTGGCGCAGCGAGGCCGAACAGCTCGGCCGCATCGTGCTGCGCGACGGCCGCCCCAGTCACGTCGAGACCTCGTACGCAGGCAGTCGGCGGCCCGGGGTCCACCTACGGGTGGACCCCGGGCTCACACCGCATCGGCGACCGGACCGCTCACGGCCCTCGCCGATGCGCGGTGGTCGAAGGCGATCAGCGGGTCACCGGTGAGCGGATGCTCGACCACTGCCGCCCGTACCCCGAACACCTTCTCCAGCAGCTCAGGGGTGAGCACCTCACGTGGCGGCCCGGAGGCGACCACCGCACCCTCGTGCAGGACGTGCAGCCGGTCGCAGAGCGCGGCTGCGGCGTTCAGGTCGTGCAGCGAGATCAGGGTCGTGCGGCGCTGGGCGCTCAGCAGGGCGAGAAGATCGACCTGGTGCTGCACGTCCAGGTGGTTGGTCGGCTCGTCCAGCACCAGGACATCCGGCTGCTGGGCGAACGCCCGGGCCAGCAGCACCCGTTGGCGCTCCCCGCCGGACAGTGCCGCGAAGTCGCGCCCCTCGTACCCGTCCAGGCCGACCTGGTGGAGCGCGTCGGCCACCGCTTTCCGGTCGGTGTCGTCGTCCCCCGCGAAGGCCCGCTTGTACGGGGAGCGCCCCATCGCGACGATCTCCCGGACGGTGAACTCGAAGTCGCTGCCGCGTTCCTGGGGCAGCGCGGCGATGTGCCGGGCGGTCTCGACGGGCGTCATCGAGCACACGTCCCGGCCGGCCAGCAGCACCCGGCCCGCGCGCGGCCTCAGGTGCCGGTAGACGGTGCGCAGCAGGGTGGACTTGCCGCTGCCGTTGGGGCCGACCAGTCCGGCGATCTCGCCCTCGGCGACGATCAGTTCGACGCCGTGCAGCACGTCCCGCCCCGAGAGGGTGACGGTCAGGTCCTCGACAGCGGTTCTCAACTGCGCTCCAGGCGTCGGTCCAACAGGTAGAGCAGGACGGGTGCGCCGATCAGGGCGGTGACCACGCCGATGGGCACCTCCTGGGTGTCGAGCGCGGTACGGGCGACGGTGTCCACCACGACCAGCAGTACGGCCCCGGCCAGGGCTGAGACCGGCAGCAGCCGACGGTGGTCGCCGCCGACCAGCAGGCGGCAGACGTGGGGGACCAGCAGGCCGACGAAGCCGATCGCCCCGGAGACGGCGACCAGGACTCCCGTGAGCAGGCTGGTCACCGCGAAGAGTTCGCGCCGCAGCCGGGTGACGTCGACGCCGAGTCCGGCGGCGGTCTCGTCACCCATCAGCAGGGCGTTGAGCGAGCGGGCGCGGGCCTGGAGCAGCAGCAGTCCCAAGGCCACGGCGGCCGCGGGGATGGGGAGTTGGCTCCACCGGGAGCCGCTGAGGCTGCCCATCAGCCAGAACAGCACGCCGCGGGTCTGCTGGTCGTCGCCGGCCTGTAGGACCAGGAAGCTGCAGAAACCGGACAGGAACTGGCCGATCCCGACCCCGGCCAGCACCAGGCGCATCGGCGCGAAGCCACCGCCACGCCGGGCCATCGTCCAGACCAGGGCGAACGAGGCCAGCGCTCCGAGGAAGGCCGCTCCGGAGACTCCGAACCCGACGTCGGCGCCGACGCCCGCACCGAGCACGATCATCGCGACCGCCCCCAGCGAGGCGCCGGAGGAGATCCCCATCAGGTAGGGATCGGCCAGCGGATTGCGGACCAAGACCTGGACGGTGGTGCCGACCAGGCCGAGCCCGGCGCCGACCACGGCCGCCAACAGGGCGCGCGGGGCGCGGAGTTGCCAGATGATCAGGTCGCGGGTGCCGGGCTCGGGCAGGTCACCGGCCACTCTGCGTCCCACCACCGTCCACACCTCGCCGACCGGGATGTCGACCGAGCCCAGGGAGACGGCGACGGTGAGGGCGGCCACCAGTGCGAGGCCGAGCAGGGCCGCCACCCAGCCGACCGGTACGGACCGTACGGGCCGTACGGACCGCACGGGTCGGCTGGTGGCGGCGGCTTCCCGGGTCATCCCTTGACCAGGTCCGGGTGGACGATGGCCGCGATCTGCTGCACGGTGTCGGCGTCGCGGACCCCGGCGATGGTGGTCACCTCCGAGGTGATCCGCACGAAGTGGCCTTCCTGGACGGCCTTCAGGCCCTTGGTGGCCGGGAAGTCCCGCAGGAACTGCGCGGCCTGGTCGAACGCCTGCTGGTTCGCCGCATCGCTGCCCTTGTTGCGCACGCCGAGCTGGATCCAGTCGGGGTTCTTGGCGACCACGTCCTCCCAGGAGACCGGCTTGAAGTCCCCGTCACAGTCGCCGAAGACGTTCCGCGCGCCGGCGAGCGTGATCACCGCGTTGGCGACCTGCTTGCCGCAGACCGCCATCGGCTGCTTGGTCCCGGCGTCGAAGTCGAAGAAGAAGTACGACGGCCGCTGGTCCGCGGCGACACCCTTGACCGCGTCCTGGACGGCGCCGACCTTCTTCTCCATCCCCGCCACCAGCTCCTCGGCCTTGGCCGACGTACCGGTCACCGCACCGAGGTTCTTGATGTCCCCCTCGACCGCGGAAAGGTCCTGCTGCGGGCCCAGATGCGTCGCGGCACAGGCTGTGGAGTGCAGGTACATGTGCTTGATGCCCGCAGCGGTGAACTCCTGCTCGGTCGGCACGTCGCCCATGCCGCCCATGCCGGTGGCGTGGGCGAAGGTGTCGATGTAGAGGTCGGCCCCCGAGCCCAGCAGCTTCTCCTTGGCGATCACCATCTGGCCGAGCACCGGCACCTTGGCGGCCTGGTCGGCGAACTGGGCGGGCATGCTGCCCTTGGCGGGCGGGAAGCCGGTGCCGATCGCCTTGTCCCCGGCTCCGAGTTGCAGCAGCATCTCCAGGCTGGAGGCGTTGCTGGTGACGATCTTCTTCGGGGCTGCCGTGAAGGTGGTCCCGGCTCCCGCACAGTCGGTGACCTTGACGGGGTAGCCGGCGACCGCGGACGTGCTCGCCCCGGCCGTCGCCGCCGCGTCGCCCGACTTGGTGCTGCTGCCGCAGCCCGTGGCGAGCAGGGCAACCGCGGCGGCCACGCCGCACAACGCGCGAAAACGCATGGAACTCTCCTGGTGGTCCGGGTACATCGGAGCTCGCTGATGCGGGCCCGGACCAGGTAGTCGTCCGAATCACCGACCCAGTTCCCGCGCCGGACGAATAGATTCGGCTCCACCCCGGCCGGGCCCGGCGGACCGCCGGAAACCAGCCACCGATACGGGCCCGCCGGTGCGCGGCAGCCGGTTTGAGGACGCGCGCCGCGCGGGCATCGAGGAGGTGGGAAAACACGCCCACGACAGAGGCGACCGAGGTGGCACAGATGCACAACACCGGACCGGAACCGATTGCGACCTTCTGCGGCAACTGCAACTGCGGCTGCCCGCAGCTGTTTCTGGACCCGGCGGCCCCGGAGGGGAAGCGGGTACGGATCACCGACGACTTCGGACAGCAGGTGCAGATGAGCGAGGAGCAGTTCCGCGACCTCGTCGCTCAGGCCAAGAGCGGTGCGCTGGACGACCTGGCCGCCTCGGTCGCCTGACGGCCGGCCGGCCCCATCGGGGTACAGGAGCAGCACTGGAGCTGAGCCGCGATGTGGCGCGTGGACCGGGGCCGGGGGGTGGGAACCCCGGCCCGGTTCCCTCCGTTGTCACGTTCCCTTCCCGCCGACCTCCCCTCCCCACCTTCGTGTGAGTATACCTAACCAAGGT
>NZ_JBHTTU010000141.1:8872-10888 GCF_042794375.1 Kitasatospora sp. NPDC056531
GGACAACCTGATCGCTTGGTCGGCTGGAGGGCCGGCGGGCCCAGTGGGGGAAAAGGAGCAAAACGGGGGCGAACCCGGGGGGGGGGGTGGGGACCGGGCGGGGGGGTGAACCCCCCCGCCCCGGTCCCTCAGGTCGCAGCGTCACTGCCCCGCGACCTCACCTGCCCAGCTGCGTCGGCGGACCCCGGAGCAGCGCGGCCGGGAAGGCCCGAGCGCTCGGCGTGAACCGCATCCGCCGTGCGCCCGCTGAGCCGTAACGAATGCGCGGCACCGTGCACGGAGTCTCGGCACGGATGGCATGATGTGCCCGCCATGTCTGTCCCCGGAACCGTGAACGTGCCCGCTCCGGCACGTCCCGCCGCAATCGACTTTCGCGTACTGCGCGCCGCGCCGTTCGCGACGGTCTGCGTCGTGCTGGCCGCAGCCGGTCACACGCTGGCCTCCGGCGCCGGGGTCCCGATCCGCACGGTGCTTCTGGCCTGGGTCCTGACCTGCGGCGTTGCCGCGTTCGGCGCGGGGCGGGAGCGGTCACTGTCCGCGATCACCGGAGGACTGGCCCTCGGCCAGCTCGGGCTGCACCTCCTCTTCCACTTCGGGCAGATGACGGCCCAGGCCCGGGCCGTGCGCGATCCGGGCGGCAAGGGCAGGATGCCCGCCATGCCGGAAATGCCCGATATGGCGGGTATGGGAACGGCCGACAGCACTCCCTCCCGGGCCGTGGCCACCCACCTGGCAGAGCCGGCCGGCCTCGGTGCCCACGCATCGGCGACGGCCGCGCCGCACGTCGCCGTGTGGTGCCACGCCTTCCTGCTCGGGTTGAGTCCCGCGATGTTCGCCGGACACCTTGCTGCGACCCTGCTGGCGGGGTGGTGGCTGCGACGTGGCGAGGCGGCCGTGTGGACGCTGGTCCGCACCACCGCCGAGGCGGCCTCGGCCACCGCGCACGCGTACGCGGCCCGGCTGCGCGAGGTGGTCACCCGGCTCGACGCCGTGCTGTCCGGTGACATCGGGCGAGGGTGGCGGCCGCTGCTCGCATGGTTCACCAGGACGAGCGGACGGTGGCGGCTGCCGTCACCGGTTCTGCTCCGGCACTGTGTGATCAGGAGAGGCCCGCCGGCGGCTGCCACTGCCTGACCGGACGGACGAGCGCATCCCAGCGCCCTCCGGGCCGGTGGCAGCTCTGCGCCCCTGACCACACCAGCACGCTCCATCCGACCCGCGGCGGACGGTCATCCCTGCTCGGAAGCAGGCCCTCCCGCCGACGGGTGCGCGTGCACGTTCCCACACGGAGAACAGACAGCCATGAGACTGTCCCCCAGCAACCGTCTTGCCGCCGCCACCGCCCTGGGCGCCGCCGCCGTACTGCTGATCGCAGGCCCCGCGTCGGCGCACGTCACCGTGCAGCCGTCCAGCGTGCCGAAGAACGCGACCGACCAGACCTTCGCGTTCCGCGTGCCCAACGAGGACGACAAGAACAGCACGGTCAAGGTCGAGATCGACTTCCCGACCGACCACCCGATCCCCTCGGCCCTGGTCGCGCCGGTGCCGGGCTGGACCGACCAGATCCAGACCACCGACGGCGACATCACGGACGTGGTCTCGCAGATCGTCTGGACCGGCGGCCAGATCGCCCCCGGCCACTACCAGGACTTCACCGTCGACCTCGGCGCGCTGCCGGACGGCACCGACAAGGTCGTCTTCAAGGCCCTGCAGACGTACGGCGACGGGAACATCGTCCGCTGGATCGACGAGGCCCAGGACGGCCAGAAGGAGCCGGAGCACCCGGCTCCGGTCCTCAAGCTGACCGCCGCCACCGCCGCCATCGCCGCCACCGGCGGCCTCGCCACGCCGGCCCCGAGCGCCGCCGCGACCGCCCCGGCGGCGAGCACGGCGGCGGCGAAGGCGAGCAGCAGCGACTCCACCGCCCGCACGCTCGGCATCGCCGGCATCGTCGTCGGCGTCCTCGGCGCCGTGACGGGCGTCGTGCTCGGCCGCCGTGGCCGCAAGGCGGACGGC
>NZ_JBHTTU010000142.1:0-9929 GCF_042794375.1 Kitasatospora sp. NPDC056531
ATCTACAGGACGGTGCACACCCCGCCCGGGCGACACTCGACAGGCCGCTGAACCGTCATGCCCTGCCTCATCCCGCCACCAGCCGGGGATGGGCAGCCCACAAGGTAGTAGCGTCAAGTCAGCCACACACGGTCAAGCCGCCACCACCACAAGCACGAGTTCTCACCCGAACGGCCGAGCGCACGCGACTGCCGACACTCCAGCCGCGCCGTTTCGATTGCACCGGCCCACCGCCTGGCGGCCTCCACGTACCCCACGGTGAACAGCCCTCCGACTGGGCCGTCGGCGCTTGCCACCGGGCGCCTCTCGGCAACGGGTGGATGGCCCTCCCAGCCGGTGGCGGGTAGACCATCCTCCAGTGCTGGTGGACGTGCACGGCCGACGAACCGAGCAGCGGGTGCAACACGCAGGCGCAACACGCCCAGCCGGGCCCCTCCAAGCACCCCGACGCAACGCCCTGTTGCACCCCCGTGTTGCACCCCCGCACTCCCCCACCAGGCCACCGACCACCAGGAGAAGGCCGGCCCCGACAACGGCCCGGGCAGGCGCGGCACCGGCAACCCCGGACAGCGGCCCAGGACGGCCGACACCTGGCGGCCGGCGGCTCGGACAACCTCTCCTATGACCGACACGCCGCACACTGACGGGTCGTCTGCGCCTTCAGTCAAATGACTGATGTGCGCCGGGTGCGGGTCGGCGAGAGTCGTGGGCGCCGGGTGCTCCCCGGTGGCGGGCGCGCGGGTGTGCCCGCGCACTTGTCGACGCATGTGAACGAGGAGTACCAGGATGGCAACCAGTCAGCGGCCTGCCGCACAGTGGAAGACGGCCGTGGTCGCCGGGGCCGCGGCCCTCGCCGTCACTGGCGGCGTCGCCGCGCCGGCCAGCGCGGCGCCCCAGCCGGGTTCGGCGGCGGACCGCCTGAGCATCGGGAATCAGGACCTGCACGGCGACGTGCAACTGGGAGAGCCGGCGCACCCCCGCGACCCGGGCGGCCGCAGGCACCACTGGATCGTCAAGGCCCAGTACGGCACCGGGGGTGGGCCCGACAAGGGGGGAAAGAGCCGGCGGGCCTTTTGTCGGTTGGTGTCGGCCAACAACCACGGCCCGGCGGTCCTTGAGCCGGTCGGTGCCGGCCACCGCCTTCGCCCAGACCCGCTCCGGGCGCTCCGCGTCCTCCAGTAGCTGGGAGGCGTCCAGCAGGGTGTTCGCGAACTCGCGCGCCGCGGACACCCGGGAGTGGAAGGTGATGACCCGTCGGAGGCCAGGGCTGTCAGTGGGCTTCGGCGAGGCAGCTGGGAGGGGCCGGCCTGCCGCGGGCGCGTACCCCGAACCGAACTTTCGTCGGATCCGGAAAGCGCCTGCAAAGCATTCGAGCGCTGACGTACCATCCGGCAATCTGTTGAACGTTTGTTTGCATGAATGAGATGACATGGCGGGTATGGAAACCGAGCAGCCGTCCGAGAAGCCCAGCGGCCTCCAAGCGATCTGGGCCAACACCCTGGAGCCGGCAGCCCCACTGCCCTGGTACCGCACGGTGCCCCGCAAGGCCTGGATCGCGGGCGTCGTGGTCGTCGCCCTGTTCACCGCCCTGACCGTGGCCGCCGTGACCGGCGCAGGGGCCCCGCCCGCGCACCGGATCGTCCTGGCGGACCGGATCGGCGACCAGGAGCGGATGCCGGACGATGAGGTGGTCACGGCCGAACGCGGCCATCTGCAGAAGAACCTGACCGCGTTGAGCCGCTACCGGGACGTGTCGGTGGCCGGCTACGGCCCCGCCGGGTCGGGCCGGAGCACACTGCTGGTGGCCGGGATGACCGGGAGCTTCCCGGACGCCCGCGGGGAGTTGGACCGGCAGTTCGGTGCGGTCTGGGGGTCCGACGTGTCCAGCGAGACCGGTGAGACCCTGAAAGGCCGCCAGGACTACCCGGCCGGCCCGCTCGGCGGCGCGCTCGACTGTGCGGTCCTGGTCGGTCCGACCGCGTCCCGGACCATCTGCATCTGGGCGGACGGAACAACGGTCGGCGGCGTCATCGGCGGGAAGGGCGAGACCCGCCCGGAGGACCTCGCCAAGCGCGCCCTGGAGATCCGCACGGCCGTCGAGGTCGAGGTCCAGGACTGACCGGCTACCGTCGCGCGGCCCAGAACGTGTTGGGTAACCGGGTGATCACTCGTCCTTGAGGTCGTCGGCGAGGTCGCCGGGAACGCCGGGCGGTGCGCAGCGGCGGGGACGGGAGGCGGCGGGTGCGGGCCGGCGAGGGTAGCGGGTGCGGGCCGGGCGCTCAGCGGTGGGTGATTGCCGGGCAATCACCGGTCCCGTGAGGGCCTACGCCCCCGGCCCCGGCCACCCCCGGGCCCGCCACGGCCGGCGGACCGCACGGCCCACCGGCCGTCGACCGGGCGATCTCGGTGGTGAACGATCGTCGTCCCCGGCACCAGGACGGCGGTGTGGTCGGCGGTGTCGGGGTTCCCCATGGCGGTGATCGTCTTACCGTCGCGGTCGTGGGCCTTGGCATCGAACCCGAGCAGGAACGACTGCTTGTCCTCGGCTGCGCTGTCGTGCTGGGCCGACACAGTCAACCCGTTCTGCGCGTACCGTGAAGACATGGCCGGGTGGGTGCGCCGCTGCGCGTTCCACCACTGTGGCTAGGGCGGGGGAAACCAGAGTGCCGAGCAGACCGGGCCCCGTATGGCTGGTCAGCACGACAAGCTCAGCGGAAGTCGTCGGCGTGGTCGACGGCCCACTGGGCGTAGGTGTGTGCCGGAGCGCCGGTGATCTTTTCGGCGATGACGGAGGTCACGGCCACGACGCCGTCGGCGGCGGCCCACTGACTCACGATCGCCTCGGCCACGACCGGATGCATTGTTCTGGCGACTTCCGCGCGAGCCTGCTCGTCGGAGATGTGTTCGACCCGGATATGACGGCCGATGGCCTCGCCGATGTGCTCGACCTGGCGTTGCAGGGTCAGGGACTCGGCCCCGTAGATGGTGTAGGCCTGGTGCGAGTGGCCCGGTTCGGTCAGGGCGGTCACCGCCAGCGCCGCGATGTCCTTCTCGTGCACCGGTGCCGACTGTGCGAGCGGATAGGGAAGGCGGACGACGTTGTCAGTGCGGATCGATTCGGCCCACCAGGTGCGGGTGTTGGTCGCGAATGTCCCCGGCCTGAGGAACGTCCAGTCCATGCCGGACCGTTGGACGGCCTGCTCGATCGTGCGGTTCAGGCGGGCGACCGGGTGGTCGGCGTCGGGGTCCAGGACGACCGACACCGACGAGAGCAGAACCACCTGCCGGATCCCCGCAGCTGCGGCCGCCGCAGCGACCTTCTCGATGTCGTAGGGCTTCTGGGGGTCGAGCATTCCGTACAGGAACACCTTGTCGGCACCGTCGAGCGCTGCGGGCAGCGTCTCGGGACGCTCCAGGTCGGCGACGACTGCTTCGCACCCCGGCGTCAAGCCCGCGGCTGGGGTCCTGCTGACTACTCTGACCTGCTCACCGGCGGCCAGCAGGCCATCGGCCACATGACGACCGACGTTACCGCGAGCGCCGAAGACAACTGCCGGCATGATGGAACCTCCTGTTTGGTGTGGACATGCATTGCCGCATTGGCGCGGGTAGTGCGAGATGTGTCGCTGCCACGCGGGTGGCGGACCGGCGCCGGCGGGCCTGGTTGTTGACGATGGTGTGGGGAACGAGTCGGGAGCCGGAGCGCGTCGACCGCGGGATGTGCGGGTACGAGATGTCGCTGCGGCGAGACGTCGGTCGCAAGTGACGTAGGTGAGGGTTTTCCGCTGCCAACGTGAGCACCTGCAGCGGGTCCGCCCCGATCGTCGGTCGCCGATCAGGGTTGGATGTTCTCCAGGTCCTCCAGAAGGCTGGGGTGCTTCGGTTCCCAGCCGAGCACCTGCCGGGTGCGGGTGCTGGACGAGGGCTGGTCGGCCTTGAAGATCGGGCCGAGCGGGCCGTAGGTCTCCTCCGGCACCGACTCGACCGGCAGGCCCAGCCGTCGGCCGATGACGGCCGCGATGTCCCGTACCTTGTCCCCCTCGTCGGCCACAGCGTGCCAGGCGGTACCGGCCTGCGCCTGTTCCAGGGCGAGCCGGAAGAGAACGGCCGCGTCGAGCGCGTGGACGGCGGGCCAGCGCTGTGTGCCGTCGCCGGGGTAGCCGGAGATCCTGCTCTGGCGTGCGATGTTGGTCAGCAGACCGGCGAACCCGCCCGCGCCCTCGTTGTGAACCGTGCGCGGCATGCGTACGGACGTGCTCCGGACCCCGCGCGAGGCCAGGCCCAGGACCGCCGTGACCGTGCGACTGCGGCCGCCGACCGGCCCGTCGGTCGGCACCGGGTCGGCCTCGGTGGAGGCACGGCCCGGCACCCAGGGCGTACCCGAGACGGTGACCAAGGGGCGGTCGCTGCCGACGAGCTCCTCGCCGAGGGTGGTGAGGGCGGCGGTCTCCTCGGCGACGTTCTGGGCGAGGGCCTCGGGGCTGCTGAAGTCGTTGCCGAAGGCCAGGTGGATCACCCCGTCGGCCTGGGCGGCGCCGGAGCGCAGGACGTCCAGATCGGCGAGGCCTCCCCGCAGCGGCTCGGCGCCGGCCGCCTCGGCGGCCTGTGCGGAGGCGTCGGAGCGGGCGAGCGCGAGGACGGTGTGGCCGTTGCCGAGGAGTTCGGCGACGACGGTGGAACCGATCAGACCGGTGGCGCCGGTGACAAAGACGTGCATGGAAACCCCCAAAAGTGATGGGACTCTTGTCCCGTCACTCTAGCAGAGTGACGGGACAAGAGTCCCATCGCATATGCTGAACCCATGGGACGATGGGAACCAGGTGCGCGTGAACGCCTCGTCGTGGCTGCGGTCGACCTGTTCACGGAGCAGGGGTATGACGCCACGACGGTCGCGCAGATCGCCGAGCGTGCTGGGGTCACCAAGAGCACCTTCTTCCGGCACTTCCCCGACAAGCGCGAGCTGCTGGTCGCCGGGCAGGAGACGCTGAGCCGGCTGCTGGCCGAGGGGATCGCCGACGCGCCCGGTAACGCCAGCCCGCTTGAGGCAGTCGCTGCCGGTCTCGAGCGCGCCTCGACCGCGATGGGCCCCGGGAGTCGCGAGCTCGCCCCCCGACTGAAGGCGGCCGTCGCCGCCAGCGCCGAGCTTCAAGAGCGTGACGCCCTCAAGACCGTCAGTCTCGCGGCCGCGATGACAACCGCTCTGGTCGCCCGCGGCGTACCCGATCCGACTGCGGCTCTCGCGGGCGAGCTGGGCGTCCTCGCTTTCAAACGCGGGTACGCCGAATGGGCCGAGGACGACCGTGGCGCCAAGGACGAGCTCGCCGGGTACACCCTGGCGGCCCTGGACGAACTGCGTGCGGCGAGCGCATCGCTGGGCTGACCGGACGAGCATCGTCCAGCGCTGGTGCGGTGGACGAGAAGCAGACCCCGTGACGCCGCTGGTGGTGATGGTCCGGGTGCGGCCGTCGTCCTCCAGAGCGAAGTGCACCAGGTGCTCGGGCGGGACGTCCTCGACCGGTGTCGGGTCCTGCTCCCATGCCATCTGTGGGGTGAGCGCACCGCCCGGCCCTGCCGGGCGGTGCTCGGTGTTCCACCAGTCGACCCAGTCCAGCGGGATCCGAACGAACGCCGCGAACGGCAGCAGGCCACCCACCCCACCCCCCCCCCCCCCCCCCCCCCCCCAACCAACCCCTTGGGGGGGCGGAAGGAGGGGGGCGGGGTTCACCAGGGGAGAAGAAAAAGCAACACCCACCCACCCACCCACCCACCGCCGAGCCCTTGGCGTCGACAGAGCGGGGGCGGCGGGTGCAGCCGGGCAGCGAGACCAGCAGCATCTCCTCCACAGCGTCGTTCAGCTGCTCGATCGTGCCCTTCAGGTGCGGGGTGTAGGCGGGCAGGTCCTGGGCGGGGACGGCGAACGCACCGAGCGGGAAGCAACACATAGATTCTCTGCGAGCCCTAAGCCCCTTCGATGGCGGCGCACTCAACCCGTACGCGTACTGCCTAGGCGGCCCGATCAACCGCGTGGACCCGACCGGAAACTGAAACCGGAACACCGCCCAATCCCACCGGGCCACCGTCATCCAGGGCGGTGGCCAGACCCGGCGCCACCAGTGCACCGTGCGGTCAGCGTGGGTCGACATGCCGCGCATGGACGTAATGAGCCGCTCCGACGGCTTCCCAGGTCACTTTGTACGGAGGCGGTGACCGGCATGGGTGGCAGGAATGAGGTGGCGAACCGGGTCATGGATCAGGAGAGTGTGGACCGGTCGGAGGGTTTCGGCGAGCGGCTGCTCGGCCTGCTGTTGGATCGGGCGCGGCTGATGCCGCCGCAGCTGATCGCCCCACTGATCGCGGAGGAGGTGGCCGGGATCGGCGGCCGCGACGTCTCCATCTTGCTCCAGGACTATGCGCAGGAGCTGCTGGTGCCGCTGCCGGGCAGGAAGCTGCACGTCGGCCAGCCCGAGCCGATGGCAGACTCCCACGCTGGCCGGGCCTTCCTGCGCGAGGACATCGTCGAGGTGCCGCAGGCCGACGGCGGCGTGCGGATGTACCTGCCGCTGCTGGACGGCAGCGACCAAGTGGGTGTGATGGCCCTGACCCTGGACGCCGTCGGCGACGACGACCGGCGCCTGCTGCGCCGACTCGCTGCCCTGGTGGCCGAAATGCTCGTCACCAAGAACGCCTACACCGACCAGTTCTTCCAGGCCCGGCGCCGGGAGCCGATGAGCGTGTCCGCGGAGATCCAGTGGAGCCTGCTGCCGCCGCTGACGATGTCCGTGCCGCAGGTCGCGGTGGCCGGCATCCTGGAACCCGCCTACCGCGTCGCCGGCGACAGCTTCGACTACGCCCTCAACGACAACATCCTGCACGCGGCCGTGATCGACGCGATGGGCCACGCCTTGGACGCCGCCGCGATGGCGACCATCGCCATCGGCGCCTACCGGCATGCCCGGCGCGTGTTCGTCAGCCTGCCCGAGAAGTACGCGTTCATGGACGACGCCATCTCCCGGCAGTTCGGTCCAGACCACTTCGTCACCGCCCAGCTGATACACGTCAACATCGCCACCGGTGAGATGGAGCTGGTCAACGCGGGCCACCCCGCGCCGCTGCTGATCCGCGACGGCAAGGTCGTGCGGCAGCTGGAGAGCGCGACGACGCTGCCCGTGGGCTTCGGCGGTGAGGAGCCCCGGATCCGAGAGCACCTGCTCCAGCGGGGCGACCGGGTGCTGTGCTACACCGACGGCATCATCGAGGAGCACGTCGCCGGCGGGGAGCCGTTCGGTGAGGAACGCCTCATCCGCTGTATCAACCACCTGGGGAAAGAGCCGTCAAAGGGGATGCGGGCAGATCTGCGCCGGCTCTCCCACACGCTGAAGAGGGAACGAGGCGGGCGCACCAGCGACGACGCCACCCTCTTCATGATCGAATGGCATGGGGGCGCCGCCGACCACCTCGCGGTTCTTGACTGAACGCCCCGGCTGCACGTCCAGCACGGTGGCCGCTTCGCATGGGCCTCACGGGCCCGCAGGGCGTCCGGAAACGTGGCATCTGGGCCGTGCGCCGTTCAGGATGCGGTCGGCTCCGCCTCTCTTCGCAGTCAGGACGCGCAGTCGCGGCAGATGGGCCGGCCGTTCCCGTCCTCGCCGGCGAGTTGGGCGCGGTGGTGGACCAGGAAGCAGGTCATGCAGGTGAACTCGTCCTGCTGAAGAGGCACGACTCGGACAGTGAGTTCCTCGCCGGACAGGTCGGCCCCCGGAAGCTCGAGGCCTTCGGCGGCCTCCGTGTCGACATCGACCGCGGAGCCCTGCTTGTCATCACGCCGGCTTTTCAGTTCCTCGATGCTGTCGTCACCGGCGTCGTCGCCAGTGTTGCGCGGAGCGTCGTAATCGGTTGCCAAGGCGCACCTTCTCATCAAGGGACGGTTCCGGAGGGCGAGTCGTACCACTTGCCCCGGCCGGCGAAGCGCCGGCACGCCGCGAGTTCGAACGGACTGCTCGCAAGGCCGCCACCACGCCTCGGGCCGACCCTACGCCTGGCTGCCGATCCCCGCCCCCGACACCGGGCCCCAGCAGAAGCCACGGCGAGACCGGTGAGCCCACCTGAATCAGTCCCTCTTCCCGTGCCGACCTGCGGGGCGGCTGGCGCCGCAATCCGGGTCATCGGGTTTTGCGGCGCAGGAGGATCCTGAGGACGTCGCGGGCATCGCATCGCCGCTCGGGGGTGCGGGCGATGACGGCGGTCAGGGCGATGGTGGTGACGGCGACCGCGGACCGGGCAGTGAAGACGGCGGTCATCAGGGCGGCTTCGAGTACCTCAACGCCGAGCCCTGAACAGCCAGAGCCAGGCAGCAAGAAACACCGGTCCACCGTGCGGGTGGACCGGTGCTTCGTTCCAGGGAGGCGCGGCGGCCTGGGGGACGGTCAGAGGCGGCTTCGGCGGACCTGGGCCGGGCAGGCGGGACCTGGTCGCCCCGCGCAGCGCCCGACGCGCCAAGAAGTGAGGGCGGTCAAGGGCGCCCCTGGCCGCCGAACGCGAAGGCGCCGACCACCTGATGGTGGCCGGCGCCTTCGGTGTCGTCTCTCTCAGCGGCACAGTCCAGGAGCAGCGATGGGCGCCCGGGTCGCTGGCGCTCGGCCGGGCTCTCGGGCGGGAAGTGCTGGTCGAGGATCTCGCGCGGTGCGGCAAGACCCCCGGGGCGCCCATCCAAGGAGCATCCCGAGCACCGAAGCGGCCGCGTCCAGCCCGGCGGCGCCTTCGAGCCGGCACGTCTTATGCCGGGCGGCGGTGTTGCCGTCGGAGGCGACCAGGCCGTGCAGCGCGAGGTCGCCGAGCGCCTGCCGGACCGCCTTGTTCGATGCCGCGCCGGGGCGCAGCAGGCGCTGGAGCTGATCGGCGGTGGTAAGAAGGAGAAATGATCATCAGTGAGGAGATCGGGGTCGTCGCCCGGAAACTGACGGACGCGGGCAGCGGTCTGAGGTGGAGCGGTGATGACCTGCGTGGCCTCGTCGGCCGGCTCGGCTGGGAGTGGGTGGGAGAGTCGGATGGCGGCGTTCGTGTCGCGACCGGGCTTCCGGGCGGGGATGCGATGCTCGTGCCGGTCGACACGCGGGCCCGCAAGTGGGCCCCGTCCCACGAGCACCTGGAGCTCGTGGTCCCGGTGAGCCGGCCGGCTCCTGAAGTGTCCGCGCAGGTCGAGGAGTTCCGGCGGGTCGCCGACGCGGTGCGGCAGGTGCTCGGGGACGCGACCTACATCGGCGGCAACGGGTGGAACGGCCCGTCCGGGTATCGGCTGACCCCCTCCTGGGGCAGGCCCTTCCTGCGCTGGCGCAGGGGAGGGACGACCCTCGAACTCCGCGCCGGCGAGACCGGACCGGAACTGGTCCTGCAGGCGAGCGCGGTATGGGAGTCCTGGTACCCGCAGGGCGGGGACGGATACGTCGGCGTGCTGTACGGCGCCGGGCTGGAGCTGGAGCACCCTCGCTGGGAGTACGCGGGGAATTGGGAAGAGCTGAGCCTGGGCGGGTTCCTGCGGATGCTGCCCGCCGAGGTCAGGGCCACCGGTCTGCCGCAGAGCATGGCCCTGTACGGGTATTCGATCAGCGACGGTCCACTGCTTTTCAGCATCGACTGCAAGGACGGCCGCCTGTTCGTCGGATACACCGAGGCCGACGTCGCCGAGGCCGCACGCGGAGAACAGGCCGCGGCCCTCGGATGGACCCCGATCGAGGAGGCCATGCCCTCCGACCATCCGCTGCGCCCGCAGTTCGGGCAGACGCCGTGGCTGATCGACGCTGGCGGCCCCGGCGAGGTGGACGGCTCTCTGGCGGACCTGATCGTGAGTACCGCCCGCGCTGCCGGCATCGGGTCCGCCTCCGGACTGCGCGTCGGAGGCGAGGCGGAGCACATCGTCATCGAGGGAATGACGG
>NZ_JBHTTU010000142.1:9939-10739 GCF_042794375.1 Kitasatospora sp. NPDC056531
ACGGGGTACACGCGCTATCGCCTCGGGTTTCCCGGGCTCCGCATGCGTACCTGCTGACAGGCACCGATGGTGACCGGCAGGGCGCCAGTCGCCGCGGCGGCCGGCGGCGGTCAGGCACCAGAACTTGCGGCCGTCCGGCAGGCGCAGTTCCTCACGCACCCTGCCGGCGGCCGCCAGGTCGCCCAGGGCATCGCGGGTCGCCTTGTCGCTGCGCTGCTGGGGCAGCACTAGACTCCAGAGCTCACGTGCGGTGGCGCGCTGAAACAAGGCGAGCGACACCATGACCCCCTTCCTGACCGGCTGTGTCGAACCCCGCTTCCACCGCACCTCAGCAGCAGGGGGAAGAGGGTCGTCGCCACGGACACGACCCCTTACCGGGCCGCTGGCCTGCGAAACGGGCCCGCCTGCGGGCGGGGCGGTGGAGGTGCGGGCGGAGGTGCTGGTGGAGGTGCCGTACGTCCCCTTGGCCGCGCCGGGCAACGGGTTGTCCGGCCGGGACGGCAGGTGGTCGGCGGCCTGGTCGCCGTCGCCGGAGTCGGGGTCGGACGGCGCGTGGCGGCGAAGACGCGGCAGATACTCGGGGGCGTCGCAGTCGTCGCCTTCGTCGCCGCGCGGGCGGTGTTCACATCCGGTGTGCCGGCGACGTGGAGGCTGCGACTGATCGTCCGCTCGAAGCCCGTCAGGCGGGCCTGCGACGAGGCCGAGGAACAGCTGCGGGCCCGACTGGCGGCGATCGCGCGGACGTACGCGCTCCAGCCCGTCCTCAGTCGGACGATCGACAGCTGCTGGCGGGCTTCACG
>NZ_JBHTTU010000143.1:0-10494 GCF_042794375.1 Kitasatospora sp. NPDC056531
ACCTCGCACTGGCGGCCCAGGAGCGCCGACCCCTCGGCCGCCGTTGGCGCAACCGCCGTCGGGGAGCGCAGAAGCCGCGCGGCCGACACGGCTGAGGGACCGGGACGCAGCAAGGCTCGACTCCCTTCCGCACGCAGCCCGAACACAATCGAAAGAATCCATTACTGACGGAACGTCTCACGAACGCATTCGCACACTGACGATTCATCATCTTCCGCCGACCGCTACCAGCTGGTAAATTCCGCCTCCCGCCAAGGTCTTGTCACCGGTGGACCCTGGCGGCGCCGGATCCGGAGATCCCCCAGGGAACGCCCGTCATGGATTCCACTGGTCACGGCGCCGAGCGGGATCGCCTCACCCACGGCATCCTCCGGCCCGCCGCGACACCCGGCCCCAGCCTCGCACCTCGGGGCCGAGCAGTGACTGTTCGACCACATGCCTTCCCGCCGGCATGCTCAGGAGTGAAGATGCCACATTCGGGGACCGCGACGATCCCGGAAACTGATTCCGTCCACCGGCTCCCAGGCAGCCGACAGCCGGACGAACCCACCGCCACCCGGCCGATGCACCGCCACCACGAGGCCGTGTCGGCGTACGCCAACACGTGCGGCGCCGACAGCGGCGCCGCGCAGGAGCTCGCGAACGACAGGAGCCGGCGCCTGCCCCGACCGGCACGCACCGGTGGCCGGACCGGCCGACGCCTGCTCGTGCCCCTCGCCGCGGTCGGCGCCGGAGCCCTGGCCGCACTCGCCATCGCCGGCCTCCTCCTCAGCACGGTGGAAAAGGCCGGAGAACACCCCCAGCCGGTCGACGCCCCGACCCTGTCCGCGCCCGGCTGGCCGCTGCCGACCAACAGCTTCGACGGTGCGCCCCCGGAAATCGGCTCGGCCGCGATGTCCTCCCTTCCGCCCACGGCCACCCCCGCAGCCGCCACGCCCACCGTGGCCTCCGCACCGCCCACACAACCGGCGACCGCCACGCCCGCCGACACCACCCCTTCGCCCACGCAACCGGTCGCCGCGGGGCGTCCGCTCGTCAACCACGGCTCGGGGCTCTGCATCGGCCTCACGCCCGCCACCCAGGCCGCCGGCCCGCTGCAGCTCCAGCAATGCAACGGCCAGGCCACCCAGCGCTGGCAGCGGCTACCGGCCGGACAGGACACCTACCAACTGCGCAACACCAGCACCGGAACGTGCCTCGACGGCACCACGGCAGGCGGAAACAGCGTCACCGTCACCCTCCAGACCTGCCGAACCGACCCAGGGCGCACCGAGCAGTTCTGGCGGTTCGCGCCTGACGCCCAGGAGGGCGCCTTCCGCCTCCTGTTCGTTCCACCGGTCCCCTCCAGCGACTGCTCCGCACACCTGCTGGGCCCACAGGACTGGCCGCGGGCCAACCCCCCGCACCCGGGATCGCTCCTGGTGCACCTGCCGAACTACTACAACTCCGACAACTTCCTCTTCACCATGGGCTGACCAGAACACCCGGCCGGTCACCGGACACAGGGTCGCGACGGCCGGGCCTGGCGGGCTCGGTTCCTGCAGGGGCCGGCGGATGCTCACGAGCGGTTCCCGGACGGAACCGGCAGATCCTGATGAGGACCCGCGGCCAGTCGGTGGACGGTCGGACCTGCCGGGAACCGCTCATGCATGTCCTCACCGTCAGCGGACGACGTCGATGTAGCTCATCATGCCGTTGTCCTCGTGGGCCGCGATGTGGCAGTGGAACTTCATCGTCCGATCCGGTGAGGGGATCGTACAGGCACGGAACGGCGGGGAGAAGGGACCGCGATTCGGCGAGGTGCATGGCTGCGACGACGTCCGCCCGCTCGCTCCGGAGGACTCACCGATGCCGCTGCAGGCACGAGGGCAGCGGGCTGACCTGCCGAGACGCCAGGCCGTGGAGAAATCCGATGTACGGGTCGAATCCGATCTGTTCGATCGCACCGTGGACGAGGTTGCGCAGCAACCCGTAGGCGAAGGACAACAGGGCATTGACCGGATCGGTGGGGCGCCGGTTGCGATGTGTGAACGCGGGGATGCCGTCGGCGGGGCGGTGCACGTCGCGCAGTGCGCCGAAGTAGGTACGGGCGGCGTTGCCTTCGATGCCCATCAGGGTGTCCAGCGTGTCGGCGTTCTTGGTCTCGGGCAGTCCCTCGGCGAGTTTGGCGGCCGCCTCGCGGATGCGGGCCTGTGGTGCCGGCTGGGCGTCGCGGGCGGCGCGGAGCAGGATCCAGCGGCTGTTGCGGATCTTCCCGGCCACGGCGCTGCGGGCAATGTCGAGCCGCCGGTCCGGATCCGCGTGGGCGCAGTGCTGTTGATGGCGTAGGAGGACGTTGCCGCGAACGCGTCCTTCGAGTCGTGCCTGGAACCGGCCTCCTCGGGTCATCCAGGTGACGGTCCGGCCGTCCTGTGCGCAGCGGGTGAGGAGGTCGGTGGAGAGGTTGATGTGGCCGTAGACGACGATGGCGTCGAGTCGGCGTAGGGGGAGGGTCTTGCGGCCTGGTGTGTCGGGGAGGTGGATGCGCAGGGAGTCCTGGTCGAGGCGTAGGTCGGTGCCTTGTGTTTGGACGTAGACGGTGTTGAGGAGTTCGGTAGTCATGGGCGTCGGGAAGGACTTCACCTACGCGATCCTGCTGGACGGCGCCATCGTCGGCGCATGCGGGCTGCTCCGGCGCGAGGACACCGAGGAGAACGGCCGGGAGATCGGCTACTGGCTGCACCCCGCCGCCACCGGCCCCGGCATCGCCACCCGGACGGCCCGGGCGCTGGCCGAACCGGCCTTCCGGCTCCAGGCGTGGACTTCGTCGAGATCGTGCACGACCCGGCCAACCACGCCCGCCGCCGTCCCCGCCCGGCTCGGCTTCACCGAGTACCGGCGCAGCCCTGCCGAGGCCGTCACCCCGGCCGAGACCGGCGAGGAGCAGATCTGGCGGCTCAACCGCGCCTGATGGAGCGACGGAAATCGGCCGGTGCGCTCACCGGCCATTCGATCTAGACTTTCCCTCCATGGCCACTCATATCAATGCCACGTCAGATCTGCTCAGTTATGTCCGGAACATTTCGGTTCGCGATGACGAGATTCTCGCGGAACTCCGCCGGGAAACCGCGGCACTGCCCGCCGGCGAGGCCATGCAGGTGATGGCCGAAGAGGGCCAGCTGCTGGGCCTGCTGGTCGGTTTGACGAACTCCAGGGCGGTGCTGGAGATCGGCACCTTCACCGGTTACAGCACGCTGTGCATGGCACGCGCCCTGCCGGCCGACGGCTCCCTCGTCACCCTCGACATCAGCGACAAATGGCCCGCCATCGGCGCCGATTACTGGAAGCGCGCCGGCGTGGCGGACCGCATCGAGGTGCGGATCGGCGCGGCCGTCGAGACTCTGCGCAACCTCCTCACGGAAAGGGGCCCGGAGAGCTTCGACCTGGTCTTCATCGACGCCGACAAGGCGAATTACCCGGAATACTACGAGGCTTCGCTCGCACTGCTCCGGCCGGGCGGTCTGATCATCGTGGACAACACTCTCTTCTTCGGCCGCGTCACCGACCCCGACGCGCAGGACCCGGACACCCAGGGGGTGCGTGCCCTCAACACGCTGCTGCGCGATGACGACCGGGTGGAGATCAGCCTCCTGGTGATGGCGGACGGCATCACGCTGGCCCACAAGAAGGGCGCCTGAGCAGGAACCGGCCCCGCACACGGCTCCCCTGAAACCGAAGGGGGGTACCGCCGGGAGCCGCGTCGAGCGGCTTCCGGCGGTACCCCCCTCGCTACGAACAGGCGGGCACTCGACGGGTCACGCCAGTTCGGGTGCCTCGACCCGGATCACCGGGGACACCGACTGCCTGGCCGGCTCCAGGTGCAGCAGCTGGATCTCCTCCCCCGAGGGGGAGATCTCCCCGCGGCAGTCGCACGCCTGGTCGTCGAACCCGGCGAAGCGGTAGGCGATCTCCATCATCCGGTTGCGGTCCGTGCGGCGGAAGTCGGCCGCGAGGTGGACACCTGCCCGGGCGGCCTGGTCGGCCAACCAGTTGAGGATGGTCGCACCGGCCCCGAAGGACACCACTCGGCAGGAGGTGGCGAGCAGCTTGAGGTGCCACACCGAGGGGTGCTTCTCCAGCAGCATCACCCCCACCGCGCCGTGCGGGCCGAAGCGGTCGGTCATCGTGGTCACCAGCACCTCGTGCCGCGGGTCGGCCAGCAGGCCGCGCAGCGTCTCGTCCGAGTAGTGGACGCCGGTGGCGTTCATCTGACTGGTGCGCAGGGTCAGTTCTTCGACCCGCGCCAGGTCGTCCGCGCTCGCCCGCCCGATGCCCAGCACCAGCTCCAGCGTGCGCAGGAACTCCTCGTCCGGGCCGTTGAACTCGCTGCGCTCGGCCTCGCGCCGGAAGCCCGCCTGGTACATCTCGCGACGCCGGGCCGAGTCGACCGTCCGGGTGCCGGGGTCGAACTCCGGCAGCTTCAGCAACTCGTCCACCTGCTCGGCGGCGTAGCAGCGCACCTCCGGATGGTGGAAGGCGACCTCCGCGCGCTCGGCCGGCTGGTCGTCGATGAACGCGATGGTCCGGTGGGCGAACTTGAGCCGCTCCGCGATCTGCGCCACCGAGTCCGACTTCCGGCCCCAGCCGATCTGCGGCAGGACGAAGTACTCGGCGATGCCCAGCTTCTCCAGCCTGCTCCAGGCCGGCTCGTGGTCGTTCTTGCTCGCCACCGACTGGAGGATGCCGCGGGCGTCGAGCTCGACGATCACCTCGCGCACCGAGTCCGGCAGCGAGACCTCGCCGTCCTCCAGGAGGGTGCCCTGCCACAGTGTGTTGTCCAGATCCCACACCAGGCACTTCACCGTCACCGGCGTACCGACGCTGTTGTTGTCACTCACAGGAACCGTGTACTCCCCCGTATCGGTATCGCTGCCACCGCCTCACGGCGTGACGGTCAGCGCGTAATCGGCCAGCAGTAGCTGGCACATCTCGTTGCTGCCTTCAATGATCTCCATCAACTTGGCGTCCCGGTACGCCCGCGCCACCACGTGCCCGTCCTGCGCGCCGGCCGAGGCCATCAGCTGGACCGCCGAGGCGGCCCCGCGCGCCGCGTGCCCGCTGCTGACGTGCTTGGCCAGCACCGTCGCGATCACCATGTCCGGCAGGCCCTCGTCCCAGCAGTGGCTGGCGTGCGCGCACATCCGGGTCGCGATCTGCTCGGAGGCCAGCAGCTCCGCCAACTGGCGTGCGACGAGCTGGTGCCGGCCCAGCGGCTGGCCGAACTGCTCCCTGGTCCTGGCATGGCCGGCGGTGGCCGACAGGCAGGCCCGCAGGATACCGACGCACCCCCAGGCCACCGACATCCGGCCGTAGGCCAGCGCCGAGGTCACCAGCAGCGGCAGCGGCAGGCCGACGCCCGCGCCGCCGAGCACGCTCTCCGCGGGCAGCCGGACATCCGTGAGGGTCACCTGCGAGTGGCCCGCGGCACGGCAGCCGAGCGGGTCCGCGACCCGCTCCACCGTGACACCGGGGGCCGTGGCGGGCACCACCACGGCGGCGGCGCCGTCCTCGTGCAGCCCGAAGACCACGATGTGGTCGGCGTAGTGAGCGGCGGTGATCCAGACCTTCTGCCCGTCCAGGACGACCTCGTCGCCCTCCAGCCGGATCGTGGTGGTCATCGCCGACAGGTCGCTGCCGGCGCCGGGCTCACTGAAGGCGACCGCGGCCAGCTGGCCACTCGTCAACCTTCCAAGGTAGTGCGCCTGCTGCTGCGCCGTGCCGAAGCGCTGGATCGTCCACGCCGCCATGCCCTGGGAGGTCATCACGCTGCGCAGCGAGCTGCACAGGCTTCCGACGTGGGCGGTGAACTCGCCACTTAAGGCGCTGGTCAGCCCCAGGCCGCCGTGCTTGGCCGGCACCTCGGCGCAGAGGTAGCCCATGGCACCGAGCTTGCGGAGCAGGTCCAGCGGCAGCAGCCCGGACCGGTCCCAGGCGTCCGCACGGTCGCCGACCAGTTCGGTGACCGTGGCGGACATGTCGGCGAGCGAGTCACTCACCGCCGGCTCCCGCGGACGACCCCTGGAGGCGGCGCACCAGCTCGCCCATCAGCTTGACCGTACGGAAGTTGTCCAGCCGCAGGTCCGCGCCTCCGATGGTGATGCCGAAGGTCTTCTCCAGGTGGACGACGAGCTCCATGGCGAAGAGCGAGGACAGGCCGCCGGCGGCGAAGAGGTCGAGGTCCGGGTCCCAGGACTTCTTGGTCCGGGTCTCCAGGTAGCCCAGCAGGTTCACCTCGATGGAACCGGTGCCCTCGGCCACGGTGTCGGTCGACTGATTGTTCGATACGGTCACGGCCGTACCTCCTCGTATTCGTAGAAGCCACGGCCCGACTTGCGACCGTGGTCGCCCGCTCGAACCATTTCCAGCAGCAGGTCACAGGGGCGGCAGCCCTCGTCCCCGGTGCGCTCGTGCAGTACCCACAGGGAGTCCACGAGGTTGTCCAGCCCGATCAGGTCCGCGGTGCGCAGCGGACCGGTGGCGTGGCCCAGGCAGTCCTGCATCAGGGCGTCCACGGCCTCGGCCGTCGCGGTGCCCTCCTGCACGACCTTGGCCGCGTCGTTGATCATCGGGTGCAGCACCCGGCTGGTCACGAAACCCGGGGCGTCACGCACCACCACGCCCGTGCGGCCGAGCACGCCCAGCAGCGACTGGACCCCCGCCAGGGTGTCCTCCCCGGTGCGCGCACCGCGGATGACCTCCACGGTGCGGATCAGGTACGGCGGGTTCATGAAGTGCGTGCCGATCAGCTCGGCCGGCCGCGGCACGGAGTCGGCCAGCTCGTCGATCGGAATCGACGAGGTGTTGGAGATCAGCGGGGTCCCCGGCCGCACCATCGCCGAGACCTCGGCCAGCACCTTCGCCTTGAGGTCCTTCGCCTCGGTGATCGCCTCGATCACGGCGGTCGCCTCGGCGACCGCGTCGACGGACGTCGCGGTGGCCAGTTCCCCGCTCGCTCCCCCGGCCGGCAGGACGCCCATGAGCTGGGCCATCCGCAGCTCCTGGGAAATCCTCACCCGGGCGTCCTCGAGTTTCGCCTCGTCCACATCCACGAGGACGACGGAAACCCCACGAGCCAGGGCCAGCGTGGTGATTCCCACGCCCATGACGCCGGCTCCCAGAACCGCGAGCCGGTGCACCGCCCCGCTGTCGGCCGCCGTATCCACCACGGTGGTCATGTTTCACTCCTCGACTTGACGCGCATCCCGTCTGCCGGGCCCCGGGGGAAGGGCCCGGCAGACGTTGCGCACCATTTCAGTGGTGCGCCATTCAAGACGCACGCCTTCTCAGGCGTACGCCACGTTCAACCCTGATGTCCGGTCAGTTCGCGACGAGCGGGATGCGCTTGGCGGCGAACATCTCGGACTCGTAGTACTCGATCTCCGCGCCCGGGGCGACCCGGACGTCGGCGAACTTGTCGAACAGCAGCTCCAGGGCGACCCGGATCTCGATGCGGGCCAGCGCGGAACCGAAGCAGAAGTGGATGCCGTGGCCGAACGCCATGTGCTTGTTCGGGTTGCGGTGGATGTCGAAGCGCTCCGGCTCGGTGAAGACCTGCTCGTCGTGGTTGGCGGACATCACCCACACCATGACGACGCTCTTGGCCGGGATGGCGGTGCCGGCGACCTCGGTGTCGACCGTGGTGAAACGGGCGAACTTCGGGGCCGGGGGCTGGTGGCGCAGCAGCTCCTCGATCGCGGCCGGGATCAGCTCGCGGTTGGCCCGCAGCTCGGCCGCGACCTCCGGGTGCTTGTCCAGCATCAGGATCAGGTGGCCGAGCACCGCGGTGGTGCTGACGTGTCCGGCGAGCAGGAGCTGGATGCAGAGGTTGGCCACCTCGTTGTCGGCCAGCCGCTCGCCGTCGACCTCGGCGTGCACCAGCGCGCTGATGAAGTCGTCCTCGGCCTGGGCACGGCGCTTCGCGCACAGCTCCAGCACGTAGGCCTTGAGCTCGGCGAAGGGGCCACCGCCCATGGCGACCTCGGCCGCCGCGGCCATCTCGGCCTCGTTGTTGCGGTCCGGAACCTGGGTGGCGAGCAGCTTCTCGTCCCAGTCACGGAACTTCGCCACGTCCTCGCGCGGGATGCCGAGCAGCTCGGCGATGACCAGGGCCGGCTGCGGGTGGGCGAAGTGGTCGACGAAGTCGAACTCACCGGCCGGCACGTCCGCCAGGAGCTGCTCGGAGATCTCGACGACCCGCGGCTCCAGGTCCTTGATCCGCTTCGGCGTGAAGGCCTGGCCGGCGATCTTGCGCAGGCTGGCGTGCGCCGGCGGGTCGGTCACCGAGAGCATGCCGCTGGTCAGCTCGGCCGGAACGCCCGGCATGACCGTGGCCGAGTTGGAGGAGAAGGTCTCCGGATTCAGCGTGACCTGCTGGATGTCCTCGTGGCGGAAGACGTGGTAGATCCCGATTGGGTCGCGGAAGACCGGCTGGTCCTCCCGCATCCGCTTCAGCCAGCCAAGCAGCTCGGCCGAGCCGTTCTGGACAGACGGCGGCATCGGAGAGATCTCATCCCGATTCAGTTCCTGATCTGCCATTGCAACCTTCCCATGGGTATTTCATCTGCTTTACCGTCTGATGCGGTAACCCCAGCGGGGGGAATCACAGAGGACTCCCCCCGTATGCATTTCGGAGAGGACTGGTCAGGCCAGTCCGGAAAGCCAATCGCGAACAGCTTCCGCGGCCGACGAGGCGTGTTCCTCCATCATCGACCAGTGATTTCCCGCGACATCGACGGCAATGTGGTCAAGCTCCCACGAGGGCTGCCAGTCCGCTACCGGATCTGCGGATTCCTCGCGCACTGCTTCTTCACGTGCCGCGGAAAGTGACTCCGAGGCCCTGAGGAACAGGGTGGGGATCGCGGTTTCACGCGGTGTCCACTCGGAGAAGACCCGAAAATACGCCCCCATCGCAGTCAACCGGACTTCGTCGATCCGTCCGACCGCCTGCTCCCTTTGCAGCATACCGTCCATGAACGTCGAATGGAACCTGTCGACGATCTTGTTTCCGGGCGCATAGGTGTCCAGCAGCACGATGCCCTCCGGGCGAATGCCCGTGCTCTCCAGGTGCGTCGCCGCGGCATGCGCCAGCCAGCCCCCGGACGAATGCCCGAGCAGGACGAACGGCTCCCCTTCGGCACATTCCTTCACAATTTCCGCCTGAACCCTGATCGTCGCTTCCGCAAAAGCGGGAACCCGCTCCCCGCGGCCGAAGCCGGGAGTCGGCACGACATACACATCCTGGATATCCCGGTAATTAGCCGCAAACCGCGCGTACTGCTGCGCGCCGGACACCGCGACGGGGGCCGTGAAGCAGATCAGCCTGGGGCCCTTCGGGCCGCGGGCGAGCCGGACGGGGTTGGGGACCTTCTCCATGTCCGCCAACTGCTCGAAGGCGGGACGCAGCCGCGAGGCGCTCATCAGGAACTCCACGCCCTCCAGGTACTTCCCGTCGAGACACGCGTTCCGGAAGAGGGACTCGATGGTCTGGGACCCCGAGGGATCCCCAGCCGGGGCGTGCGCGCCGCTCCCCTGCCCGTCGCGGTCCGGTTCGCCGGCCCCGCTCGCGGCGGCCTCGGCCAACTCGCCCCGCAGGTGCGCGGCGAGGGCCGCGGGCGCGGGGTAATCGAAGATCACCGTGGCCTGGAGCCGCAGCCCGGTCGCGGCGTTCAGTCGGTTGCGCAACTCGACCGCGGTCAGCGAGTCGAGTCCCAGCTCGGGGAAGCCCGCCTCCTCCGGCAGGGTTTCGGCGGAGCCGTGGCCGAGCACCGCGGCGGCGTGCTCCCGGACCAGTTCGACGAGCACGGCGTCCTGCTGGGCATCGGTCAGCCCGTGCAGCCGGCGGCGCAGCGCAGCGCCGTCGGCGGGCGCTCCGCCGCCCTGCGCGAGCTTGCGCCCGGTGGCCCGTACCAGTCCGCGCAGCAGGGCCGGGACGGCACTTGCGTCCACCTTCGCACTGGCGGGCAGGTTGAGCCGCACCGGGTACAGCACGGCGTCGTCCATCGTCTGGGCGGTGTCGAGGAGTTCGAGCGCCTCCGCGGACGAGAGCCCTTCGACGCCGTTTCGGTTGACCCGCTCGATCTTCCCGTCCGCGAGCGCGCCGGTCATGCCGGAGGCGTCCGCCCACAGGCCCCAGGCGAGGGAGACCGCGGGCAGGCCGAGCGCCTTGCGGTGCTGGGCCAGCGCGTCCAGGAAGGTGTTGGCCGTCGCGTAGTTGCCCTGGCCCGGCGCGCCGAAGGTGCCGGCGGCGGAGGAGAACAGCACGAAGGTCGACAGGTCCAGGTTCTGGGTGAGCTCGTGCAGGTGCCAGGCGGCATCGAGCTTCGGGCGCAGGACGGTGTCGAAGCGCTCGGGGGTGAGCGATTCGATCACGCCGTCGTCCAGCACGCCCGCCGTGTGCACCACCCCGGTCAACGGCGCCTCGGCGGGGACCTGCGCGAGCATCTCCGCGAGAGCCGC
>NZ_JBHTTU010000144.1:0-377 GCF_042794375.1 Kitasatospora sp. NPDC056531
GGTCGAAGGACCAGATGCCGCGGCCGAAGGTGGCGGCGTAGAGCTTGCCGTCGGGGCCGATCTTGAGCTGCTGCACCGAGGTGGTGGGCAGGTTGCGGCCGAGGACGCGCCAGTCGGTGGTGCCGGGGGCGCGGTAGAAGGCGGCGAGGTCGGTGCCGAGGGCCAGGCCGCCGTTCGGCAGGATCTTGACCGAGGTGGCGGGGACGTCGGGCAGGTTGGCCGAGATGTCGGTCCAGGTGGTGCCGCCGTCGTGGGTCTCGAAGAGGTGGCCGATTCCGGCGCCCGGTCCCTCGGTCCAGCTGCGGGAGAAGCCGCTGAACGAGACGAGGACGTGCTGGGCGTCGTTCTCGTCGACCGCGAAGGAGGAGATGTACCGG
>NZ_JBHTTU010000144.1:387-10366 GCF_042794375.1 Kitasatospora sp. NPDC056531
GCTCAGCTGGTGCCAGCCGGTGCCGTCGGTCTTGCCGACGGCGATGCCGCGGCTGAAGCCCTGGTTGTTGCAGGGCCCGCACCAGCCCGCGTAGACGGTGCCGCCCACGGTGGCGACGGCGGTGGCGACGTGGCCCTCGCCGAGGTCGTAGGCCGACGTCCACTCGCTGCCGCTACGGATCGCGTAGCCCTTGTTCTGCACCCAGACGTGCCGGCCACCGGCGATCCAGGTGTTGGTGTTCTTCGGGTCGGTGGTGATCGGGGCGATGAAGCGGGCCCCGGCGCCACCGAGGTCCTTGTCCGGCGGGGCGACCTCGAAGGAGGTTGCCTTGCTCGGGTCCTTCGTCCAACTTCCGTCATTGACAGCACAGTTCTGGGTGACCCAGACGTCCAGGTAGACGTACTCCTCGGCGATGTTGCAGCCGTTGGTGGGGTCGACCAGGGTGTCGGCGCCGTCGCCGCCGAAGTTGGAGCCCATCACCTTGTCGTGGGCGCGCAGGATGGACTCGCCGTTGTCCTGGAGGCCGCCGCTGACGATCACACCCCGGCCGGAGCGGTCCGACGGGTCCTTGCCGACGCCCACCGAGTAGTACTGCAGGGTGTCGATCGTCCCGTCGTTGAGGGACTTCCAGTCCTTCGCGTGACCGCCCGCGTCCAGCTGGCCGTTGACCGGGCGGGTGTAGATGCCGCCGTCGTTGCCGACGTAGACGCTGGTCTTGCCCTGGTAGCTGCCGATGGCGACGGCGTGCTGGTCGGAGTGGGTGGTGGGCGAGCAGTCGCCGGTCTGCTTGGCGGGGTCGATACTCCAGCACGGGAACGGGTTGTTCCAGTACGGGGCGATGGTGGCCCACTTGGCGCCGCCGTCGGTGGTCTCGAAGACCTCCTCAAGACCCGCCCAGACGTGGTCCGGGTTGGCCGGGTCGACCTGGAGGAACTGGTTGTACCAGGACTGGATGCCCGGCTGGTAGCCCGCGTCCTGGAGGGCCGAGCCGGAGCCCTTGAGCTTGTCCTTGTCCGCGACCAGCGTCCACGGACCGGACGGCGAACCGGACTTGGAGACGTAGATGCCCTTCAGACCGGTGTCCGGGTTGTGCGCCATCACGTCCGGCGACTGGTCGATCGCGTAGTAGCGCGAACCGTCCGCCGAGCGCGCGAAGGTCACGTTGCCGACGTTCGCCGCGTCCGTCGGCAGATCACCGAGCGACGAGACCCGCTGCCAACTGCCGTCCGCCGCCTTGCTGTAGAAGCCGTTGTAGGTGTCGCCGCCACGCCAGCCGACCGCCAGGACCACCTTGGACGGGTCCTTGGGGTCGATGGCGACGTCGTTGGCGATGTTCTTGTACGGCGCGCTCGGGTCGCTCGCCTTCGCACCACCGGGCAGGTAGTCGGGGTTGGGCGCGAACTCCATGGTCCACGGGCCGGACAGATCGGTGGTGGAATGGCTCCACACGCCCCGGTTGGTGGCCGCCCACACCTTGTCACCGGCGAAGCGCAGCTGGTGGATCGTGGTGGACTCCAACTCGGCGCCGCCGACCCGGTTGCCGGGCTGGAACTTCCCGTGCTTCGGGTCCGACAGCACGTACACGCCGGTGCCGACGTACGAGGTGGCACCCGTGTTGGACTCGCCGGTGGCATACCAGAGCCGGCCGCCGCCGTCCAGGTTCAGGGTGCCGGTGGACAGCGTGGGCAGCTTGTCGGCGATCGGCTCCCAGTGGCCGCCGCCGGTGCGGGAGCGGAACACGCCGCCGTTGGCGCCGCCCGCGTAGACGTAGCCGTCGGAGTCGGCCGCGATGCCGGTGATGCGGCCGGTCACCAGGCCGGCACCGCCGCTGGAGTTGGAGTTGACGTCGCGGTAGCGCGGGTCGTCGCCGTTGTACGGCTTGTTCGTCACGTGATCCCAGGAACCGCCGGTGTGCGGCAGCGACTGCAGCTGGGCCCAGGCCGCACCGTAGGCGCCGGGGGCCACCACGCCGGGGGCGGTACGGGCCTCGGTGTACTGCGCGGTGCCCTCGGCCGAGTTCTCCGCCTCGTCGCTGCCGCCGTCGCCGCCGGTCTCGGCCTTGGCGGAGAAGGTCTGGCCGACCGCCGGCTTGCCCTTGACCTTCTGGGCGTGCTTCTGGCCGGCCTCGGTCAGGCGCTGCACCGGGTTCGGCTGGGTTCCGGGCTGGGCCACGGGCGCGGCGATGGCCTGAGTGGTGGTCAGGCCGAGCGCGGTGAGCGTGACGGCGCTCATGAGCAGCCGTCGTCGTTGCCTGTTCGGCACGGTGCGTCCTCCCCTGGGCGGCCGGGGCGCACGGTCGCACTCCCGGCGGATCAGACCGAAGCCTGGCCGGTGCAATGGCACCGCGTGAAGGGCATCTGCGTAACGAATGATTAAAACTCAATTCTGTGAAATCAGTTAAAAGCAACGGGATGCCCCGAGGTCGCAACCGGCCCTCAACCGGCGGGGGTTCAATCTCGCGCATCGTTCGCATCCGATATCTAACGCATCGGCAAATACTCTTACACAGCTCTTCCTTGAAATGATCAAAGACGGCAGGTTGGGGCCGCACTTCCGCGTCATCCGTGAGGAGCCCCGATGAGTTCAGCCAGGCGCCGCGCGACCCGCGTAGCCCTGAGCGCGGCCCTGCCCGCTCTGCTGCTGTTCAACGCGATACCCGGCCACGCCGCACCGGCCGACTCCACCCCCGGCACCGTCGTCACCGACGGGTCCGCCCTGCCGCCGTTCGGCCCCGAGGCGTTCGGGGACGAGGACGGCGGTGAGGGCGGCGGCGAGAGCGCCGACATCCTGGCCGCCGACGCCGCGTACAGCGCCGTCCGCACCGCCCCCGGTACCACGGTCAGCTCGGAGGCGTTCGCCGCCGGCCGCCAGAGCGCCAACGGCCTTGCCACCACCGGCGGCCGCTGGAGCGAGCTCTCCAGCGCGCCGTACAACACCTCCGACCATTCGTACGAGCTCGGCCCGCACATGGCCGGCCACGGCGTCGCCTCCGGCCGGATCACCTCGCTGGCCGTGGACGGGCAGTACCTGTACGTCGGTGCCGCCGGGGGCGGCGTCTGGCGTTCGACCGACCAGGGCGCCCACTGGAGCCCGGTCTTCGACCAGCAGGACACCCTCTCCATCGGCGCGGTCGCGGTCAACCCGGCCGACCACTCGCTGTGGGTCGGCACCGGCGAGGCGAACAGCAACGCCGACGGCATCGCGGGCGGCGGCATCTACCGCTCCACGGACCACGGACAGACCTTCCAGCTGGTCGGCGACCGGGTCGCCAACAGCATGGTGTTCCGGATCTCCTTCGCCGAGAACAACCAGGTCTACGTCGCCACCAACCAGGGCCTGCTGAAGCACCCGTCGAAGCAGATCCGCAGCCCCTGGCAGACGGTGCTCAAGCCGGACCCCAACCCGACCGGCTCGCCGTACCGCACCTCATTCGTCACCGACGTGCACGTGCGGCCCGGCAGCCACGGCCAGACGGTCGTCGCCGCCCTCGGCTGGCGCGGCGGCACCAAGCCCGACGACCTGCAGTACAACGGCTTCTACGTCTCCAACGACGCGGGCGCGACCTGGACCAAGGCCACCCCCACCGGCGACCTCGACGCGAGCCGTTTCGGCCGCACCACCTTCGACTGGACCCCGGACAGCAGCAAGCTCTACGCCGTGGTGGAGGACCCGACCAACGTCAGCCTGGGCGGCGTCTACTCCGCCGACTCCGGTGACGTCAACGGCTCCTGGACCAAGCTCGCCGACGCCGCCAAGCTCAAGGCCTCCGGCGGCCGCGCCGGCACCCCGGGCGCGCAGTCCTGGTACGACCAGTACGTGACCGTCGACCCGGCCGACCCGAACCACGTCTACCTCGGCCTGGAGGACATCTACGAGACCTCCGACGGCGGGAAGAGCTGGGACACCATCGGGCCGTACTGGAACTACGACCTGCCCTGTTACGACGACGACCCGGCCAAGAACACCTGCCCGAACACCACCCACCCCGACCAGCACGCGGCCGTCGTCGCCCCCGACGGCACCGCGTACTTCGGCAACGACGGCGGCGTCTGGTCCCGCCCGGCCGCGCTGCGCAAGGTCGTCCAGTGGACCGACCGCAACGCCACCCTGCGCACCCTGCAGTACTACTACGGCGGCCTCGGCGCCTCCCCCGACGGCAAGGGCGACATCGCCTGGGGCGGCCTGCAGGACAACGGCTACTCCGTCCTCACCCCGGGCAGCGACCACATGGCCGAGCCCAAGGGCGGTGACGGCTTCGACGTCGTCGTCGACCCGAAGAACGGCAACCGGGTGGTCGCGGAGTACACCAACCTCGCGATGGCCAAGTCCGACGACGGCGGCCACAGCTGGTACTACGTGACGCCCAACTGCAAGCAGAACAAGACCAGCCCGTGCGAGACCGACGGCCGCTTCAACGCGCCCTTCTCCGCGGACCCGGGCAACGCCGACCACTGGGTCGCCGGTGGCCGCTACGTCTGGGACAACCAGGGCAAGGGCTGGGACACCACCTGCTGGCAGCAGGTCTGCGACTGGAAGCCCGTCCGCGACCTCGGCGCGGGCAACGCCTCCACCGCCGTCGCCGTCTCCGGTCCGACCACCTACGTCGGCTGGTGCGGCACCGGCAACGGCTGCAACCCGGGCGCGGCCACGCCGTTCACCTCCGGCATCGACACCAACTACGGCGGCACCTGGCACCGGATCAGCGCCCCCGAGCTGCCGAACCGCTTCGTCACCGGCTTGACCGTCGACCCGGCCGACGCCGGCCACGTCTACGCGGTCTACGGCTCCTACAGCCGCCACTGGATCGACGGCGCCGGAGTGGGCCACGTCTTCGAGTCCCGCGACGGCGGCGCGCACTGGACGGACATCAGCGGCAACCTGCCGGACGCCCCGTTCAGCGTGGTGAAGCTCTGGAAGGGCCAGGTCGTCGTCGGCGGTGACGTCGGCGTGTTCGCCACCACCGGTTCCGGCAGCTGGACCCGCCTCGGCGCCGGACTGCCGAACGCCTCCGTCTCCGACCTCACCGTCTCCCCCGACGGCAGCTACCTGATGGCCGCCACCCACGGCCGCGGCCTGTGGAAGATCACCGGCTGACGGTACTTCCCACGTGCGGCCCACCAGCCACCCTCGGCTGGTGGGCCGCGCGCACACCTGCGGAACCGGACAGGCGCCGCTGTCGTCTCATGGCCGCATCGTCCGCCAGAACCGGGAGACCTCACCTCATGCACCGACACAGAGCCGTGGGGATCGCCGTCCTCATCCTCACCGCGCTCGGCACCGCCTCGGCCTGCGATGCGGACAAGGGCGGCAACACCCAGCCCTCCAGCCCGCCCCCGGCCACCACCACCGCCGTCACGGCACCGCCTTCGACGGCGGCCCCGACGGCCCCGACCATCAGCACGCCTTCGGCTTCACCGACGGTCCCGGCCACCCCCGCACCGCCTCGAACGGCCCCGGCCCACACGCCCCCGGCCTCGTCCCACACGGCCACTCCCCCGCCCGCGGCCGCCACACCGTCGCCCGCACCGACGCAGTCCGTCGACGTCGAGAACCCGACCGACCTGGACCACGGGCGCCCCTTGCCGTACAGCCGGCCCAGCACGGTGAGCACCGTCTTGTAGACCAACCCCGGATCGCCGAGCGCCTCGTGCACCTGCGCAGCCGTCATCGGCTGCCCCTCGGCCCACAGGACGCCCATCACCTCGGCCTCCAGGGCGCCGTGATCCCGTCTCTGTTCCCGGCGATCCCCGCCCACGCTCCCCCGTCTCCTCCGGCGCGGCCACCGGTCCACCGTCGGCGGCGGGACCCTACCCGCCTTCGACGGCCGTCAAGCCCTCGCCCGTTCCCCGACGGATCGGCCGAACGGAGTGACTTCCGTGGGCGAACGGGTGGGCGCCGAACGCGCCCCGCAACTGCTCTTGCCGGATTTTTCACACACTGTCACCGACCTGTGCCCGGACGAGAGGACCCACCTGTGGAACCTGTGAGACGTCGGCGGAGGCCGGGGCCCGCTCCGGTGGGCCCCTTCTGCTGCGTCTCCCCATGGGCCGTCGCGGTCGGCCGGACACCGTACACCACCGACGGCCACCGATGAGCCCAGCGCGCCGCGCACGGGCGGGCGTACTCAATGGGCCGGTCATGGGCCCACTCCCCCGAGGACCGCGCCGCATCGATCCCGCCTCCTCAATCTCCGCGGGAGACCCCCGGATCAGCAGCCCGATCGGAGTTTTGACACCCTTCACGCCCGGATCATGTGGTCCCCGGGCATCTCGCGGGAGCGCATGAGTCCCGGTGTCCCCACAATGGGGATGAGTGTGCACGGCCGCGCGTCAGGGCTGGGACGCAGGCTCCGATCCGGTGTCCGGTGATGCCCGGCGGGGCTTGAGCGGCCAGTAGGCGAGGCTGAGCAGAGCGAGCAACGGACCGGAGTTGGGGTCCGTGGCCTGTCCGGTGAAGATCCCACCGAGGGCTTGTCCGACGATCCAGACGACGGCAGCCAACGCCATGGCGAGGATGAGCGAAGCCCGGACGAGCGGCACGGGCAGGAACACCCCGACGGCGATGACGGCGAGCACGACTGCGAGTGTGATCGAGACCGCCGTACCCTGATGCGCGACCCACCCCGCGGCGTGGTGCTCGACCGAGGCGAGCCAGCGGGGCTGACCGGAGGCGCTGGAGGAGATCATGTCGTGGAGTCCCTCCGGGCTGCGGTTGCTCCCCTGCACGGCAAAGTAGGCAAGGCTCCCCCACAACACGAGCCACAGCACCCGGGCGGTGCCCGCGCCCACTGGGCATTCGGCCACGAACGATGCTCTCTCCGGTGCGCCCGTTTCGACGCTGACCGGCCAGAGCAGGACGGCGAGCAACGCATAGAGGATGACCGGCCCCGGGGCTCCGGAGACGGGGCTGGCGGTGCCGGTCAGCACGCCGCCGAGACCTTCACCGAACCACCAGACGCCCAGTGACCAGATGATCGATGCCGCGAGTGCGGGCTTGACGGTGGGGCGCCACGCGATGCCGAGGGCCAGCAGCAGCTGGATGGTCGCGAACGCCGCGTTGGTACTGACGGGATGGTGTTCGACGATGCCGGCCACCCAGGTGATGGGCCGTGCGATCACCGCCGGGTTGCCTTGCGCCGAGGCGGCGAGCACTTCGGTTCCGAACGCCTTGGTGTACATGTAGGGCTGGTACTGCAACGCCGCGTCCAGAAGCCAGATGGCCGCGAGAGCAAGCTGCAGGTACCGTCGGGCATCGCGCATGCATTGCTCCGGTGTCGCTGCCGTTGTCGGTCGATTGTTTCAACGCGCGCTGGCGACTGGCGGCGCTCTCAGTCCGGGTGTCCGGGTGATTCCTTCGTTCGATGGGCGACGACCGCGCGCCGCCGCTCGTACGGCCAACCGGTCTGGCTCGGCTGGGCACTCGACGACGACAGCCTCGACACCGTCATCCAGTACGCCTCGCCGGAGGCCCCGGCATCGCCCAACTCCCCGCGGCAGGCAGCCAGGAAGGCCGCCGCAGCGGGGGTGGCTCGCTCTCGGGCGGGGTTCAGAGGAGGGTGCTCTAGTAGTACCAGAAGCGGTTGAGGATCAGCAGGGCGATGACCAGGTACCAGACGGCGGGGACGACCCAGTGGTAGCGCGCGGCCAGTTCGACGGCCGGGCGCCACCTCGCGGGCAGTGGGATCACGCCGTTCCTGGCGTTGTGCAGGGTGGTGTACCAGAACAGCGGGACGGTGGCGATCCACACGACGATGCAGTACGGGCAGACCGCGCCGATCGAGTACAGGGTCTGGTCCATCAGCCAGGTGATGAAGCCGGCGCCGAAGAGAGTTCCGGCCTGGAGGCCCAGCCAGAACCAGCGCGGCAGCCGGGCACCGGTCAGCACCACGACGCCGATGGTGACGACGACCGCGAAACCGGCCAGGCCGATCAGGGAGTTGGGGAAGCCGAAGGCGGATGCCTGGGAGGTGCGCATCACCGAGCCGCAGCTGATGATCGGGTTGATGTTGCAGCTGGGGACGTAGGCGGGGTTCTCCAGCAGCCGGATCTTCTCCAGCGTGAGGGTGATCGAGGCGGCCAGACCGATCGCCCCGGCGACGACCAGCAGAAGGCCGAAGGCCCGGCCGCCGTCGACGGGGTCGGTGAGCCGTCCGGCCGTCCGTCCCGCTGTGGGGGGCTTGGCGGCGGTGGTCATGTGCGGGCTCCCGTGGCTCACTTGGCGGCGATGGTCTGCTGGATCAGCTGGGTGTACTGGGCCGGGGTGATCGGGTTGCCCTGGCCGTCGAACACGGTGAGCTGCTTGCCGTTGAGCTTGAAAGTGGGGGTGCCGGAGACGCCGCTGCTGTTGAAGGCCTCGTTGACCTTGCCCGCCCAGGACTTGTATGTGCCGTCCTGGACGGCCTTGGTGAAGTCGGGGGTGACCAGGCCGGGGACCTTGGCGGCGAGGTCGAGCAGGTGGCCGGTGTTGGCGAAGTCGTCCGACTGCTCGTCCGGCTGGTTGGCGTAGAGGACGTCGTGGAACTGCTTGAACTTCTGCGGGCTCTCGTTGAGGGCCGCGCCGGCGGCGGCGAGGGCGTTCTTGGAGCCGCTGCCGCCGAGGTTGGCGTCCAGGAAGGTCGCCAGGTGGTAATGGATCGTGTAGGTGCCGTTGTCGGCGAGCTGCTGGACGGTCGGACCGTCGGCGGTCTCCAGCTTGTCGCAGACCGGGCAGCGGAAGTCCTCGTACACGTCCAGGACGTTCTTGTTGTTCGGATCGCCGTAGACGATCACGGTGCCGTTGGTGCCGGTGGTGTTGGCGGGCACGACCAGCGGGCCACTGCTGCCGCCGCTGCCGGCCGTCGCGATGCTGATGCCGACGGCGGCGCCGACGACGGCGACGGCTATGCCGCCGATGAGGATCTTCTTGCGGCGGGCCGCGGCCCGCTGCTGACGCTCCCGCTCGACGCGCATCTGCTCGCGGGCGGAGCCCTTGGCGCCCTGGCTGTTCCTGTTGCTCATGGTGGTCTCGTCTCCCGTCCGGCGGACACCGGTGCGGCCGCGAGGCCACGTCCGGGTCCGGGACGTCTCCGTGGAAGGCGGGCAGGCTGCCCGGGTGGGTTGGCGGAGAGGCGACGACGGGCTGCCGGGGTGGTGACCCCGCGGACGGCACGCTCAGGGAATCGGTGAGCGCAGGCCGTCCGGTCAGCCGGTCGGCGTCCGGACGAGGAGCGGCGGGCCGCGCCGTCGGGTGCCGCGTCGCAGGACCTCCTGCGGTCCCGGCCGCTGCTGGTCGGGGAAAGCCGGTGCGGGGCCGGTCTCGGCGGGCGCTGCGGGAAGCAGCCACGCCAGCAGGATCCGCGCCGGGCGGGCGGCGAGCGCGGTCAGCGTACGGAAGACCGCCTTCTCGCCCTGCCGCAGCCACACCGCGGCGACCAGCGCGGCGGTCAGATGGAGGAAGAACACCGCGGCCAGCTGGACGCCGGTGGGCTGCCCGGGCAGGACGGGGACGGGCCCCAGCCCGTGGACGGAGCTTCCGCCGCACAGCAGGTCGGGGAGCAGCTCACCGCTCTGCCGGGCGCCGGCCCGGCAGGTGTCCTGGCCGACGTAGTACATCGCGTTGAGCGTCAGCTCCAGCGGGACGAGCACGGCGGCGATCTGGACGAACGCCCGCTCGGCCGAGGACAGCAGGAGGGCGGTGCCGAGGACGGCCACGACGGCGATGGCCACGATGGTGTCCGGCAACGGCGTACCGGTCAGTAGGACATGACCGCCGGCGGACAGCGTCAGCAGCAACGCGGTGAACACCGCCGCGCGCGCCGTGCGAAGCGCTATCCCGGGCTCCATGCGGCCGAGTATGGCACGGCCTTCTGAGATCCGACCCCGCCCGGCGGGAGGGTCGGTCGGGGGCGAGGTGGGGGGAGGGCCTCACCTGCCCCCGGAAGTTGCACCTCGGGGGGGGGGGCCTCTCCCCTTTTTCCCCACCCGACCAATCAAAAAACCCT
>NZ_JBHTTU010000145.1:0-375 GCF_042794375.1 Kitasatospora sp. NPDC056531
GGGTTGGGGGCCGTGAGGCGCGGTCAGGCGATGGGCGGACACCTGCCGGTGCCGTCCGGAAGCACGGAGGATGATCTGCCCCTGACAGGCGCTGTCCGGAAGTATGAGGAAACGGACCGTTCGGTACAAGCTTCCTGAGCAGGTGTCGGCGGACCCGCGCGTCACCGGTTGGCTGGAATCGCCGGAAGCATCCGAAGAAATTGTTATCGCCTTGGACGGTGGACGGTCTCCTGGGCGTGGGAACGAACGCGCGACGCCGCGGCAGAGGGTATGCGGCCGGAACGCGGGGTTCGAGATGGGGCGCTCCGCGCGGAGATGAGGGTCTCCGGCCGCGGTCGTTCCCACGACCCCCGGTCGGAGCGTCCAGTCAGGCAG
>NZ_JBHTTU010000145.1:385-642 GCF_042794375.1 Kitasatospora sp. NPDC056531
GAGAGGGGGTATTTGGCGGGAGTTCGGGGGTCGAGAGGGAGCCCCGGCGGGAGAAATGCTTTCCTCTTTTCGCTTTCTCTCCCATGGCTCCCGGCCGGATTGTCCCGTCCGGCCGGCGCCGCCCGGCGGTCCGCGCGCATTCCCCCACGGCGGCGGACCGTCGGGTCCTGTCCGTTCCTATCCGTCAGCCGCGGTCCAGCCGCCAGACCAGCTCCTCGCCGGTCTCGGCCGGGGCCAGGGCCTCGGCGGGGCGACGC
>NZ_JBHTTU010000145.1:652-2195 GCF_042794375.1 Kitasatospora sp. NPDC056531
CAGGTACTCGGTGAAGCCGAGGCGGGCCGGGACGGCGGCGCTCGCGCGGTTGGCCGGGTCGTGCACGATCTCGACGAAGTCCACGCCGGGCAGTCGGAAGGCCTGCTCGGCCAGCGCTCGGGCGGTCCGAGTGGCGATCCCTCGGCCGGTCGCGGCGGGGTGCAGCCAGTAGCCGATCTCCCGGCCGTTCTCCGGGGTGTCCTCGCGCCGGAACAGCCCGCAGGCGCCGACGATCGCGCCGTCCAGCAGGATCGCGTAGGTGAAGTCCTTGCCGCTCTCCCACAGCCCCGGCCGCTCGGTCAGGAACTCGGTGGTCTTGGCGAGGCTGTGCTCGGCGACCCACGGCATGAACGGCCGCAAGTGCTCCAGCGACTCCTCGATGACCCGGAAGAACTCGGGGAGGTCCGCCTCGCCGCGGAAACGGCGCAGCGTCACCTCACCCAGCGGGATTTCCTGCTCTGCTAGCTCCATCTGTGGAGGATCCCCGTTACCCCGTCGCCCCGGCAACGGGATTACGACGGACCTTCAGCCAGTGCAGCAGGGCGCCGACCGCGGCCACGACGGTGGCGATGACCAGCAGCGTCACGTCGGACAAGCCCGCCATGGCGAGGTCGACCCGGCCGGCGGCCTGGTCGGTGAACTCCGGTTCCACCAGGCCGCCCGGGTCCTCGGTGACGCTGACCCGCTCACCCACGGTGTCCCCGGCGCCGCACTTCACGGACGTGCTACGGCCCGGGGCGTCCTCGTAGCGTACGGCGCAGCGGTAGGTGGTGGTCTTGCCGTGACTGACCCGGACCTCGGTGACGGTGCCCGGGTGAGCGATGCCGCGCGTCGACAGCACAGTGGCCTGCACGGTGCTGCTGCTCAGCAACGGCACCCCGATCATCGGGGCGATCAGCAGCGCCAGTGCCAGGAGCCGCAGCGGACCGGACTGGCAGAGACTCAGCAGGGCATAGATCAGACCGATCACCCCGGTCAGGGCCAGCAGCAGCGACGGGACCAGGAACCACAGGCCGAAGGCCCCCAACGCCCCGCCGAGCGGCAGCAGCACGGCGGCGGCCGGGATCCACAGGGCGGTCCGCAGCGGATGCTTCGGCCAGGGGACGTCGTTCCTCCCGCCCTGCCCGCCCTGCCCGCCCTGCCCGCCCCGGCCGGCGCGGCCGCCGGGGCGTCCGGCCCCGGGGCCGGGCGGTGGTGTCTCGATTCGCGTCATGGCGGGAGATCCTGCCAGGTCGGGGGGTGGACGGGAGGCGGCGGGGCAGGGTCCTTTGCCGGGCGGGGCGGCTTGTGAATGCCGGCGGTGGGAGCGGTGGAGGTCGCCGGTGGCGGGTGTGCTCGCCCGTGCGGCTGGGTGAAGTGGCCGGCCTCGGGGTCAAGGGGAGCACCGGCCCCGGCGAAAAACGTTGTCGCGGCACTCCGCGCCCCTGACAGGCCTGTGCGCGTCCTTCGGCTCAGGTCGCCTGCCCGGCCAGCGTTCGCAGGGCCCGCACGGTGGGTGATCCGGGGTCGGCGGTGATCAGGACGACCTCCTGGTCGTCCTCGG
>NZ_JBHTTU010000145.1:2205-7434 GCF_042794375.1 Kitasatospora sp. NPDC056531
GTCTTGGTGCGGTGCCCGGGGGCGTGGACCGGATGTGTCTGCCAGATCTGCCGGAACTCCTCGCTACCGGCGTGCAGTTCGCCCAGCAGGGCGGTCAGCCGAAGGTCACGCGGGTAGCGGTCGGCGGACCGGCGCAGTCGGGCCACCACGATGTGACCGAACTCCTCGGTGCCGGAGCTCGCGTACATCCGCCCCTGGCCCAGGAAACGGCGCCGGGCCAGGTTCGTCGTCCCGCGTGCGAGGTCTCCGCCGAACAGTGCCCGGGCCAGGGCGTTCCAGGCGACCACGCCGTACGCCGCGTCAGTGACGACGGCAGCGGTCTCCGGCAGCCGCTCCAGCATCCGGGCCACGTGCGGGCGCACCCGTCGCACGGCATCGCCGCCGGGCGGCGCGGTCGATCCCGCCGGCCGGAACAGGTGGCTGCGCTCGGCCGGCGTGAGACGCAGGACCTGGGCCAGCGCGTCCAGGATCCGGGCCGATGGCTGCGGTCCCCGGGCCTGCTCCAGCCGTGTGTAGTAGTCGACCGACATGTGGGCGAGCTCCGCCACTTCCTCGCGGCGCAGGCCCGGCGTCCGGCGGGCGGTGCCCGTCGTCGTCAACCCCGCCTCGTGCGGACGCAGGCCCGCCCGACGGTCCCGCAGAAAGCGGGCCAGCTCCTGCCGCGCCATGCCACCCCGGCCGTCTGCCTGGTACGGACTGTCCCTGGCAGGGCACCCAGCGCCAGGGGACCGTAGTCTCCATGAACGATCGCACAGCTCTTGTCACCGGTGCCAACAAGGGCATCGGCAAGCACATCGCCCGGCTGCTCGCGGCCGAGGGCCTCACCGTGTACGTGGGCGCCCGCGACCCGGGACGCGGACAGCGGGCCGTCGAGGGCGTAGGCGGGCTTCCTTCGCAGGTGTTCCGCCTCGGATAGCGTCCGTCCTATGGAAAAGGGGAGTGCCGTGAGGCGGATGCGGGTGCTGCTGTTGGACGCGGCTCCGGGGGAGTTGCTCGATCGGGAACTGGAGCGTCTGGTCAGGCACGGTCTTGCCGTCACGCTGAACCTGCGGCGGGTGAGTGACCCGGCGGGTGTGACGGGAGCGTGGTCGGACCGGGTCTGGTTCACCGATGTCGACCCGTTCGACGAGTCGGCGCTGATCGGTGAGGTGGTCCGGGGCGGGCTCGGGTATCACGCGCTCAAGTCCCGGGCGGGCGTTCCGCTGGGGGCCGCGTTCCTCGCGGCGGCGACCGACCGGGCACTGGCCCATCGGCTCCGGGTGATCGGTCGGGCCGGTGCGGGCACCGACCATGTCGACCTGGTCGCCGCTGCCCGTCACGGTGTCACCGTCACCCACACGCCCGGCTCCAATGCCAACGCCGTCGCGGAATTCGCGCTGGCCCAGCTGCTGGCCCTGACCCGGAGCCTGGTTTCGTACAACGAAGCCTCGCACCAAGGACGTTGGAGCGTACCGGTGGCTCCTGCGGTCGAGCTGTCGGACCTGACCCTGGGCATCGTCGGGCTGGGGCGGATCGGCCTGGCACTGGCCGGGCGCGCACAGGCCCTGGGCATGGACGTCCAGGGCTACTCACGGCGCTCGACCCGGACGCCCGTCCGCAGGACGGCATCCCTCGAAGCCCTGCTCGCCACCAGCGACGTGGTGTCCCTGCACCTTCCGCTCACCCCGGACACCGAGGGGCTGATCGGCCCGGCCGAGCTGGCACTCATGCGGCCGGGATCGATCCTGCTGAACACCGCCCGGGGCGGCATCGTCGACGAACAGGCCCTGGCCGACGCCCTGCACGACCCGGCCCACCCGCTGGGGGCCGCCGCCGTCGACACCTTCGCCCACGAGCACGCCGCCTTCGCCTCGCCGCTCTTCGGCCTGCCCAACGCGCTGCTCACCCCGCACGTCGCCGGGATGACCGGAAGTGCCATGGCCGAGGCGGCCCTCCGCTGCGCGGACCACATCGCGGCGCTGCTCGCGGGGCGGCCGGACGGCGTCCCGGTGGTGACCTGACGCTACGAGGTGGCCGGCTGCACCAGGGCCGCCGTGGCCGGGGCCGCCGGGAAGAAGGTCTCGATGGCGGTCACGTCCCGGGGCGAGCCGAAGACGGTCGTGGTGTCGAGGAGGGCGAGGTCGCCCTGCTCGGCGGCGAGCGACGCGCAAGCCGCTACGGCAGGACCCGCCAGGAGGGCTCCAGCGGCAGGGCGTGCCCGGTCAGCGTCCTGACGTCGGCCGGGACGTCCGCGCGGGCGCGCAGCGCGGGGAGCGCGTCGGCGGTGTAGGCAGCGTGGGCCGCGGGAGAGGTCCAGAGGGTGGTGACGAGGTAGCGGTCGGCGGCGAGGCGGGTGACGGTGCCCGCGAGCATGCCGCCGGCCGCCGCCATGCCGGGGGCCCAGACCTGGCGCTGGACCTCCAGGAAGTGCTCGGTGCGGCCGGGGCGGAGCAGGCAGTCGGCGGCGCGCAGCAGCGTGGCGTCCTTCAGCGCGTCCGCAAGGGAGGCGGCCGCGCCGGGGAAGGCCTGCACCACCGGGCCCGCGGAGATCTGGATCGCCGTCCAACTGCCCTGCTGGGCAGCCTCGGTGGCGACCGTGTCGTGGCGTTCGCGCATGAAGCGGCCGTACGCCTCCTCGTCCGCCCACAGGCCGAGCACCAGCGCCTGGTCACCCGGACGGGACCAGCCGCCCACCTGTCCGACCAGCCCCGGTTCGCCCGCGAGCACGGCCCAGCGGCGCTGGCCGACGGCGAACGTCCTGTGTGCGCCGGGCCGTACCCGGCAGTCGATCCACTTGCCCCACATGCGGGCCATCATGCTGCGCCCGGGGGACGGCGATCAATCGGGCGGAGGTCGCGGGCGCGCTCCGACCGGGGACGTAGGTGTCGCCGGGTCGCAGGGAGGTCGGATGAACCGGTGAAGCCGCGGCAGCGTGCGTCGGCGGGGCTGCCGGTCGTGTCGGTCGGACTGTCGGCGGGTGCCGCTACTCAGCTTGGACTCGCCTTGTCGCATGTGCTGAGAGGTGTCGATATCGACGGTTGCCTGGCCGGGACCGGGCTGGCCCACCCCGACCGGACTGCCGGCACCGCGAGTTCAACCTGAGTGATCGATCAGGTGTCGGTTGGCCCGGCTCCATGCGAGGCGGCCCCGGAGTTCGTCCAGGTGCCCCTCGGCGACCCAGGTGGCCTGGGGCTCGTGGCCCTGTTCGGCCAGGCGCCGGACGGCATCGATGCCGTGCTCCTGAACGGTGAGCACGGCATCGACCAGGCCCGCCGTGTCACTGAGGCCGTACGCAGTGGCGAACACCTCAAGGCGGTGACGCCGGTCGGGCGGCTGCGGGTAGCGCAGCCACCGGGTGCACACGTCGTCGGCGCGGAACGGCGCCGTGTATTCGAGTGCGTACGCCACGTCGTGCAGCCGTGGCGCCGGACGCGCGTGGTCCCAGTCGATGATCGCGATTGGCCGGGCGCCGCGCCACACGGTGTTCCAGGGACCGAAGTCGCCGTGACAGATCACTTCGTCGCTGACGGGTCCGGCGGTGGTGGTGGACCAGAAAGTGGTGTCCGGAGGCCGGTATCCGGCCACGGCGTCGTGGTAGTCGCGCAGGAGGCGGGCGAAGGTGATCAGGCCTCGGTCGTCGACGACCTTGGCCCAACCGTCCGGGCCGGATTCGCCGCTGATCCAGGTCAGTACCTCGCGGCCCTGATCATCGAAGCCGAGCACGCGGGGCGCATATTCATAGCCGACGGCCTCCAGATGGCGCAGCAGCCCATGAACCGCCGGGGTCCACGGTCCGACCGGCCGATGCACCGTGTTGCCGATGCGCTCGACCCGACCCAGATCTCCTGTAGTCACCTGGCAACCGTGACGAGGAAACTGCCGTGACGCAACTGGTTATCGTGCCGTTGCACCGGCCGCGGCCAGATCGCCAAGGTCGTAAAGCACCGGCTCCAGCAGATCCGGTACCGCCCGGAGCTCGTTGACGGCTGCCTGGTCGGCACCGGCCTGGTCATGGACGGCTGACCGACATCACGCTTTCAACTTCACTGGTTCTGCTTGATGGCGGAGATGTCGAACTCCAGGACGACCTTGTCGCCGACCAGGACGCCTCCGCCCTCCAGCGCCGCGTTCCAGCTCACGCCGAAGTCCTTGCGGCTGATGGTCACCGAGCCTTCCAGGCCCACCCGCAGGTTGCCGTACGGGTCGACGGCGTTGCCCGTGTACTCGAAGTCGATGGCGATCGGACGGGTGGTGTCCTTGATGGTGAGGTCGCCGGTCACCCCGTACTCGGTCTCGGAGCGCGGCTCGACGGAGGTGGTGCGGAAGGTGATGTCGGGGTAGTTGGGGGCGTCGAGGAAGTCGTTGGTGCGCAGGTGCTGGTCGCGTTGTTCGACTCCGGTGTCGATGCTCCCGGACTTGATCGTCAGCTGGGCGGTCGAACGGGACGGGTCGCCGCCGTCCAGGTGGGCGGTGCCCTCGAACTGGTGGAACGCGCCGCGGACCTTGGTCACCATGGCGTGGCGTGCGACGAAGCCGATCCGGGTGTGGGCGGGGTCGAGGACGTAGTCCCCGGTGAGCTCCGGGAGCGAAACGGGCATGGTGTGCCTCCAAGGTGGTCCGGGTCCTGGCGGTGGTGTGCCCGGAGCGTTCCCCGACCACGCCGGGGCTTTTGCCTCCTCCGTCCGGCCGAGGCGCGCTGCGGAGCGCCAGGGTGCAAACTGCCAGCCCGTCGCGCCACCACCTCGTCCGCCGCGCGGCACCCCCGTGGCAAGTTAGCGCCAACGGGTGAAGGCAGGACCGGTCGGGGAAGGCCGATGGCGGGATCCTGCAGAGTCCTGTCATCGCGGCTCTGCCCGGTTCCGGGCGACTTTGGCTCCTGGCCGCCTGACCAGGCATGATCGGGGGCATGGTCGAACGAGTCATTGCAGCGTGTGACGGAGCAGCCAAGGGCAACCCGGGCCCGGCGGCCTGGGCCTACGTGGTCGCGGACAACGCCGGGGCACCCCAGCGCTGGGAAGCCGGGCCGCTCGGGCACAGCACCAACAACATCGGCGAGCTGACGGCGCTTCAGCAGCTGCTGTCCGCGACCGACCCGGCCGTCCCGCTGGAGGTCCGGCTCGACAGCACCTACACCCGCGACTCGGTGACCAAGTGGCTCAAGGGCTGGAAGCGCAACGGCTGGAAGACGGCCGCAGGCAAGCCGGTGGCCAACCGTGAGCTGATCCAGCGGATCGACGAGCTCCTTGAGGG
>NZ_JBHTTU010000145.1:7450-10291 GCF_042794375.1 Kitasatospora sp. NPDC056531
CCGGGCCTCGGCCGCCAAGGCCCCCAAGGCCCGCAGCACCCGCCCCGCCGCCGCGAGCGGGACCGGCAGCACCACCAAGCGGACCGGCTCGCGCACCCTGAACGCCCGCTTCCCCGGCACCTGCCCGTGCAGCCGCCCGTACGCCAAGGGTGACAAGATCACCAAGGTGGGCAGTAGCTGGGGCCACCCGGAGTGCGCCGCCGCCCACGCCTGACCCAGGTCTTTTCGCGCCGTCGCCTGAGTACGGGTACTCAGGCGACGGCCCGGCCGGACGGTGGACGATATCGGCCATGACGAAGCGTGGTACGAAGGGCGGGCGAGGCCGCCGCAAAGCCGTGGTGGTGGGGGTGGCGGTGGTCGCGGCCGCAGGGATGTCGGCCCTCGGTGCGGTCGGGTACGACGCGGCGGCGGAGCTGCAGGACGCCTGGGCGGGGCAGCCGTACCCCGTGGCCGATCCGGCCGCCGTCGCCAGGCACCTGGACGCCCGGACCCAGACCGTCTACGACGCCCTCGCCCTGCCGCCGGGCGCGGCACTGGACCGCGCACCCTGGGCCGGGGACGGGATCACGGCCCGGATCTACGACGTCTGCCGCCCCCGCGGTATCTCCCACCTCCTGGAGAACATGACCGACCGCGGAGCCGACGAGCCCCGCACGGCGACCCTCGACGCCGACTTCACCCTCACCGGGATCACGCCCCCGCAGGCGGAGGAGGCCCTGCGCCGGGCCCGGCAGACCCTGACCGGCCAAGGCTGGACGGAGACCGCTGCGGACGACACCAGGGTGACCCTGAAGCCCCCGAGCACCGGCCCCGGATCCCTGGCCGAGACGGTCACCGTCGGCTTCACCCCCGAGCGCGGCACCCTCGCCGTCGCGGCGGGCACCGAGTGCGCCCGCTACCCCGACGACACCCCGGTGGACTGGGAAGGGAAGCCGGCCGACCTGCCGAGCCCCACTGCCCCGGCGCAGCTGCGCGGCCACTGACCGCGATCGGCGGGTGGACCTTTGAGTCCCCGGCCCGCTGAGCACCGTATAGGTCAGTGAGCAGGCCGGAAGGAAGGTGAGTGCGATGATCGTCTCCGAGACCCCGGAGTTCCACGTCGGCGACCGGGTGTGGGTCTACCGCGACTCCTCCTACGGCACGGTGGAGAGCGCCGTGGTCGTGGACACTCCGGCCGACCGCAGCCTCCGGCTGAAGTTCGCCGACGGCCACCGCAACCACCTCCGGCGCGGCCGGGTGGAGCTACGCGCGCCGTGCAGGGAAACCGCGTTGACAGACCGTTAAGAACGGAGTTCAGTAGCCCGCCGACCGGCGGGACCGCTGCCATCATGAACACGACTCCGGCGGCGGCGCCGGGACCGATGGTGAGGAGCGGGCGTGCGGGAAGCCGGTACGGGGATCAACCAGCCGCGGCAGCAGCCGGTGGCGATGGCGGACGAACAGGTCGGCCTCAACGGCGCGATCGCGGCCGCGCTGACCCGGGCGGTGGGCTCGATGCCCGCCCTGTACGTCGCGCTGGTGGTGGTCGGCGGCTGGATGGCGCTGGCGACCTGGGGGCCGCTGCACTCGGTCGACCCGTACCCCTTCGGCTTCCTGCTGTTCCTCGACAACGTGGTCCAACTGGTGCTCTGCCTGGCGATCCTGGTCGGCCAACGGGTGCTCGGCCAGGCCGCCGACCGCCGGGCGGTGCAGACCTACGAGAACGCCGAGGCGATCTTCGCCCGGGTCGCCGACCTCCAGTTGCACCTGGACCGGCACGACCAGGCGCTCGGCCGCGGGGTGAGCCTGTTGGAGACCAGCGGGCACCCGTGGATCCAGCGGCACCGGGTGCAGCCGCCGCCACAGGCGTTGGACCAGGTCACCGGGGTCAACGGGCGGATCGCGGCCTGGCTGACCGGGCGGCTGGGCAGCATGTGGGCGTTCTACCTCGCGGCCGTGACACAGGTGGTCTGGATCGGCATGTCCCAGCTGGGGCTGCAGACCTTCGACCCGTACCCGTTCGCCTTCATGAGCTTCCTGTCCACCCTGGCCCAGCTGATCTTCATGATCGTGATCATGGTCGGCCAGGACGTGCTGGGCAAGGCCGGTGACCGCCGCGCCGAGCAGACCCTGCTGGACGCCGAGGCCGTCCTGCACGAGTGCGGCCGGATGAAGGCCCGGCTGGAGGCGCAGGGGAGGATCATCGAGAGCCTGGCCGACTACACCAGCGCCCAGGTCACCCGGCACCTGGCGCGGGCCATCCACCAGAGCCGGCTGACGGCGGCGGTCGAGGACGGCGAGGAGCCGGGCAGCCGGCCTGCCCTGCTGCCCTGGGAGGAGCTGCCCGAGGAGCTGAGGGCGGCCAACCGGCGCCAGGCCCGGCAGCTCGGCGAACGCCTCGCCACGGTCGGCTGCCTGATGGTGCCCACCTCCGAGCAGGTGGCCTCCGACGCCGTCGGCGGCTTCGAGGACTTCACCGAGGAGGAGGCCGAGGTCCTTGCCCGGCTGGAGCACGAACACGAGCGCGAGCACGGCGCCGACCCGGCCCTGCTGCCCGGCCAGCGGGACGGCCGGGCACAGTTCCTGCCCTGGGAGGAGCTGTCCGACCGGGCGCGCGCCCGTACGGTGGAGTCGGTCCGCCGTATTCCTGCGATCCTGGCCGACGTCGGCTTCCAGGTCGTGCGGATCGGCCGCGTCGTCGACGGCGTCGGGGAGTTGGACTTCACCCCCGAGGAGTGGGCGACCCTCGGCCGCGCCCTGATGGCCTCCGGCGTCCTGGTCGCCCTCGCCGAGGGCGTGGCCGACCCCGAGGAGGTCATCGCGATCGTCAAGCTGCTGCGCGAGGCCAGCAGCACCCACCAG
>NZ_JBHTTU010000146.1:0-7560 GCF_042794375.1 Kitasatospora sp. NPDC056531
CATCCGAGAGGGAGATCTCGACTGCGCGGGGGCCTCTGCGTGACATGGAAACAGTCTACATATCTAGAGTCGCTATTTCTGGCGCAGGACACTAGGAGCGACGCGGTCAAACTCTCCTGAGACGGGTCATCGGCCTCACCCGTGCCCTGGGCAGGCGGACCGGCCGGCCTCGGCGGCGGCGTCCATCGTGGCGGCGGCCGAGCACCTGACCGCCTACTACCTGATCGACTGCGCGCCGTCGCCGAGCTGTGGGCCCCGACGGCGTCGAGTTCGTCGAAGGCACCCAGTTCCGCGGCCATGACGGGCTGGTGGAACGGGTCGCGGAGGCGTACGGACTGTTCGTCGCCTCCGGCGAGTACCACGTCACGCACGACAACCACGTCACCGTTCACGACGACGTCGTGAAGTTCACCATCCAGCTGACGTACGCCAAGGGCCCCCGAACCGGTGAGGTGGCCTGGGCCGCCCGGGTCTTCCTCGTGCTCGACGGCAGCGGCCGGATCCTGCAGGACTACCACCTGACCGTCCAGCCGCTGCCCGAGGCATAGGCCCTGGCCGGGCCGTCCGGTACGGTCGATCGCTTCGCACGGCTGCGGGTCTTCCTCGCGGCGGAGCATCACACCGGGCGGCCTGGGGCTGGCAAAGTCGTGAAGGCTACAGCCAGTACTCAAGGGCAAGCACAGCCCCGGCCCTGACACAAGTACTCGAGTGTTCTCAAAACTCGGTGACACCAGTTCTTGGCTGGGCGAGGCGCTCTCGCCGTCGACCGACATCCGCTCTCGGTATTCGCCGACAAAGCCACACCTCGCCCGCCTCGGCGACCGGCAGGTTCACCGCGTGCTGCTGCTCCCGCTGCTCCTGGCGCACCGTACTACCCGACCCGACGCCGGGCCCGCCGCCCAGCCCGCCAAGCCCGGGAGTGTCGCCCCGCCGCTGTTTTCGGGGCGAAACCGGCATGCCGCCAGCCGCGGCGGCATGCCGGAGGCTTCGTGCGTTCTCTTACCGGTGCCCTACGGCTTGGCCGGCAGGACGTTGTCCGCGAATGCCTGCGCTTCCTGGCCCACCATGTAGAAGTTGCCCTGCGGAGTGAAGTTGCAGGCGATGAAGGTGTCGAACCAGTGGAAGCCGTCTTCCTGGGGGTTCCCGTTGCGGGGGCCGCCCACCCTCGCGCAGCCGACCTTCGTTGTGGACTTCCACACGAGCTGGGTGAAGCTGCCGGTTTCGTCGCTGAAGCCGGGGCTGTTGAAGTTGTACTGCTTGCTCTCGCTGTACCAGGAGTCCACCGCGTCCTTGCAGGTGTGCGCGGCGTAGGCGGCGTCAGCCTTCTTGCTGCCGTACGAGCGCCAGTCGAGGAGTTCGCCGTACCCGTTGGCCAGGCCGTTGTGGTTGAAACCGTCCGGCTGGGAGATCCTCTGTGCCCGGGTCTTGGCGTAGTCCACGAGCTTCGGGTCGATGGTGAGCGGGGGCGCTTGGTGCTTGGCACGGTAGGCGTTGATGGCGGTGAGACAGTCGTTCTGGAACATGCTGTCGGTCTGGTCCGTGAACGCGCGGTGGGATGCACCAGCGGCCATTGCGGGCTGCATCGCCGTCATCGTGGCCATGGTCGCCGCCGCGGTGGCCATGGCGATCCTGCGGATCGAAAGTGTCGTCAAGGTGTGCTCCTTCTCGCGCTGATCTCGCTGAACTGATCAACGCGGCCAAGGGCGCCGGGGCACGGGATGCTGCAGAACCCCTTGTCCCGGCCACCGAGCCTGGAAGTATCACCCCACCGACGGGTGCGGGGCGAAACCCGACCCGAGCGCCGACCTTGACGGCTACGATCCCGGACATGGACAGCGCCCTGCCGACCACCGCGACCGACCAGTCGGCCGACGGGGCAGACCAGGCCCGGCAGTGCGCCCGGCCCGGCTGCTCGAACCCGGTCCTGGTGGCCCGTACCGGCAGGCCGCGCACCTACTGCTACCGCTCGCGTCGCAGCAAGGTCGACCGCGCCAAGGCCAAGGCCCGAGAAGCAGCGGCAGCCGAGGCTGCTGCACCTGCTACCCCCCGCTGCACCCGTGGCCGCCGTCCCGGCCGACGACGACCTTGCCCGCTGGGGAGAGGACGGCCGGTACCTGCTGGGCATCGCCGACGCGATGCGCCGCAGCTCACCATGCGCCACGTCCGCACCCCGGCCGCCGTCCAGGAAAGCGCGCTCAACACTGACCAACCGGGATTTCCGAGCCTCCGACCGCACCTGGCCCGCCCTGGTGGAGGAGTTCGACCAGATGCGCGGCGGCGTCGGCGGCGTCCTGGAGACGGGCGGCGAACCCGCGGGAGGCCGGAAGGCCGGATCACACGTAGGTGAAGCCGTTGGTGGCGGTGCTGGTGCCGCCCGCGGTGGTGACCGAGACGTCGACCGCGCCGAGCACAGTCCCGGGGGGCGTGTAGAGGGTCAGTGTGGTGGAGCCGGCGACCGCGAACGGCACGGAGGTGCTGCCGAACAGGACCTGCGAGGTGGTTGTCGCGTCTCCGGTGGTCGTGATCGTCACGTGGGTTCCGCCGGTGAGCAGTCCGGTGTTCGGAGTGATCGTCAGTGTGCCGGGGTCGGCGACGTAGGTGTACGTCAGGCCGTCGAAGGTGCCGGCGGCGGTGGTGACGTGGACTCCGGCTGCCCCGGCCGTGCCCGCCGGGGCGGTGACCGTGAGCTGGCCGTCGGTCGTCGCGGTTACTGTCGCGGCGTTGGTGCCGAACAGGACGGCGCTGGTGGTCTCCAGGCCGCTGCCGGTGATGGTGACCGTAGAGCCGCCCGCGAGCGGGCCGGCCGCGGGGCTCACCGACGACTCGACCGGCGCTGGGATGTAGTAGAAGGGCACACCGTTGGTGACCTCACCGTTGGCGAGGACCACGGTGACCTGCACCACGCCCGCCCCGGCAGGAGTGGTGCAGGTGACGTGGTCGGCGCCCGCGTCGTAGGCGACGTTCCCGGCCCGAGTGTCGCCGAACAGCACCTGGCTGACGGTGCTCAGGGCGTGGGCCGTGGTGCTGGTTATCGTCACGGAGGTATTGCCCCCCGTGGAGCCCTGGTTCGGGGACAGTGGCATCGGACTCTCCAGAAAGCAGGAACCGCGCATGGGCGCACTGGTTCGGATGCACAAGTGGCCCATGTAAATGGCTAACTTCACAAGGGTGTTGACGACAAGTCAATCCGACAGTCGGCGAGTTCGGGCAGGGATCGGCGCCCCAAGACGGGTAGCCGGCCTTCGGAGTGTCATCCGAAGGCCGGCAGCACCGCCGGGGCGATCAGGCGGTGTACGTCATGGTGCCGGCGGACGCAGTGCCGCCCGGGGTGGTCACGGTGACGTTGACGGTGGTGGCCGGTGTACCGATCGGGATGGTGCCGGTGATGAGGGTATCGGTGTTGGTGATCAGCGTCGCCGTGGTCGACCCGAACGTCACGGTCGCACCCGTGAGACCGGTACCCGCGATGGTGAACACACCACCACCGGCCGGGATGCTGACCGACGGCGTGATGGCCGCAGTCACGACCGGCACACCCACGTAGGTCATGGTGCCGGCGGACGCAGTGCCGCCCGGGGTGGTCACGGTGACGTTGACGGTGGTGCCCGCGGTGCCGGCCGGGATGATGCCGGTGATGACGGTACCGGTGTTGGCGGTCACCGTCGCCGCGGTCGACCCGAACGTCACGGTCGCACCCGTGAGGTTGGTGCCCACGATGGTGAACACGCCACCACCCGCCGCAATGCTGACCGACGGCGTGATGGCCGCAGTCACGACCGGCACGGGCGGGAGGAGGTAGGTGAAGCCGCCCGGAACACTCGCCGATCCACCGGCGGTGGTCACCACCACGGGGACGTTGCCCACGGCGTGCGCCGGGGTCAGACCCGCGATCACGTTCGCGGTGCTGGCCAGCACGGTGGCCGGGGTGCCGCCGAAGGTCACGCTCGCACCGGCGAGCCCGGCACCGGTGATGACGAACACGGTACCGCCGGCGGTCGGGCCGGAGGCGGGCGTGATGGTCGTGGGGCTGGGCACAGGTGGCGGCGAGGCCACCAGATAGGTGTAGGCCACGGGGTTGCTGGTGCCGTTCGGGGTGGTGACGGTCACCGCGACCGTGCCCTTTCCGGGCGGGGCCACGACGACGAGGCTGAAGCCGAGGACGTCACCGGCCACGATGGTGGCCAGGGTCTCTCCGAAGTGAACCTGGGTGGCGGCGTTGAGGCCCAGGCCGGTGAGGGTGACGAGGTTGCCGCCGGTCCCGGGCCCCGCGTTGGGGCTGTCCGCGAACAGCACGGGCGGCAGCGGCCAGGGCAGCGTGAGGTTCGGCGCCAACGGCGCCGCGAGCACGGTTGCGTTCACGATGTGCCTCCTGCGTGAGAACGGTGATGGCGGCCGGCTGGACCTTCAGCCACGCCCACCGGCCCCGGTCCTGTCGGCGGTCCGGCCACTGCCTCGGCCCAGAGCACTGCGCCCGGCGGCGAGTCCGAAGGACGGGATGGGAGAAACCGAGCCGCGGGTGCCGGTACCGTCGCGACTACGAGATGTCCGGACCGGTGGCGTCGACGGGTGCCGGCAAGCTGACGCCAGGCAGGCTCGAACCAGTCAGCCCCGGTGTTCGGGCGGAGGGGGCTGGAACAGGGCACGGGCCGCCGGCTGAGCTTCCCGGCACGGGGATGGGCGGCCCGCCGGTTCAGACGCCATCATTAACCCGACAGAATGTATCTGAAGCAACAGTATTGACGAATAGCCACCCGAATGGCTCAGTGCAACGAGATGTCCGCGCACGCCCACCGCGGATGCCGGACCCCACCGGCATGGCAGGGCGAAGCATCCAGGCGCCGCCCACCCGGCATCGCCATGGAAGCGGGCCCGGGCATCGGGACGCCGAGGAGTCATCGTGCTGGCGCGGGACCACCCTGAAGCGCCGAAGTCGGTAACGCGTGGTTCGTGTGGGACGGCAGCGCACACTCCCGAGCACACCTCGGGGAAAACGTTACGGGTGGGCGCTGCGCCGAATGAGTGATGGGCGGTCATATGCCTTGTGTTTATTACGGTTCAGATGACTGACTTGTGGTGTCCGAATAGGGGGCCGCCCATCCCTCCGTTGGGGAAGGCAGCCCATCGGTATGTGGTGGTGTGAACCTGTCACAGGCCCGGGGGCCCCCAGTCGGAGAGAGCCGTCGGCCGACATGCTGTTTGCGTGCGTCGGCTGACGAGGGTGGCTCAGGCGTCCGAGGAGGCGTTCTTGCGAGCCGTCAACATGCTTCGAGTGCTGTTCGGGACCAGCGCCGTCGGTGCGCTCATGCTCACACCCCCGACGGCACACGCGCAGACCGCGAGTCCCGCGCAGGCGATGGCCGTGCCGTGCAGCGAAGCCGCGTTGGTGAACGCCGTCAACGCGGCCAACGCCGCCGGGGGCGGTGCCCTGCTCCTGGCACCGTTCTGCACCTATTCCCTCACCAGCGCCCACAGCTCAGGTGGCGCCGGCGGACCGGCGGGGCTGCCGAACATCACCACGCCGATCACCATGAGCGGGCTGGACACCGAGATCACCCGCGCGTCGGGCGCGCCCGCCTTCCGCATCATCGAGGTGGACGGGCCCTCGCAACTCCCCACCGCCCACGGCCGACTCACCCTGACCACGGTCACCATCAGCAACGGTGACGCCGGCATCGGGGTGGGCGGCGGCATCGCCAACCTCGGCGGGTCGGTCGCCGTGACCGCCGGAGGCGTGAGCAACAGCCGCGCCTCGTTCGGCGGCGGCATCTACACCGACACCGCACTGACGATGATTGCCGGCAGCGTCACCGGCAACACCGCCACGGTTGACGGCGGCGGCATCTTCGAGAACGCCGGCTCCGTCGCGCTCCTGTCCACCAACGTCTCCGGCAACACCCCGAACAACTGCGCCGCCACCCCGCCCCTGAGCGCGCCCTGCTGAGGCCCGACGGCGCCACCACGGGACACCCGACCCACCCACCCAAGCCACAGGTCAACGGCGCGGTAGAACCACGCCGCCCGAATCACATCCCCACGCCCCGCTCCCATCCGGCATCCAACCGGTCGGCGACTTCGGGGCCCGATTCCGGCAGCGCTGCGAGCCCTGCCCTGTGACCTGCTGGAACCCGACCGTGCCCGGTGTGACGGACCGCCGACTCGGCAGCCCCGGCGAACTGGGCGACAGCGTCATCAGCAACAGCAAAGGAGATCAGTCATGGCACCCTCCATCACCTCCATCTCGCCGACCGCGGGCCACTCGGGCCAGACGATGACCATCACGGGCACCGGTCTGGGGAGCCTGAGCACGACCAAGGTGAACTTCGGCACCAAGACGGTCACGCCCACCGCGGCCAGCAGCACCTCCGTGACCCTCACCATCCCGTCGGGGTGCAGCGGCCAGGCCAACGTCACCGTGACCGTCTCCGGGGTCAACAGCAACAGCAGCGCCTTCTTCTACGTCGCCGCCCCGACGGTCACGTCGCTGACCCCCAGCACCGGCCCCGCCGCACCCGGCGCCATCGACGTCTTCGGCACCGGTTTCTCGACCGCGACCTCGGTAGCCTTCGGCACGGTCGGCACCGCCGTCCCCACGGTCGTGTCCGACAGCCACCTGACCGTCACCCCTCCGGGCCACGGCGCCTTCACCGGCTGCACCGACGCGGCGGACGTCCTCGTCACCAACACCGGCGGCACCAGCTCCCCGATCGGCGCGTCGGGTCAGTTCACCTACTACCAGCTGCCGACGGTCACCGGCGTGACGCCCGGCACGGGAGCGGCCGGCACCACCGGGGTCATCGTCGCCGGCACCTGCTTCGTCGACGTCAGCTCCGTGACGTTCACCCCGACCGGCGGTGGCGCGTCCACCCCGGCCGACAACGTCAACATCACCGGTGTGGGCAGTCTGACCCTCGACGTGCCCGGCACCCTGGCCGCCGGCACCTACGACATCCAGGTCATCACCCCCGGCGGCACCAGCACGGCCGTCGCCGCCGACCACTTCGTCATCCCCTAAGCGTCGGGCGGGCGCGGGCACCGAGCAGCACGGTCGCCCCCGCCCTGCGGCCCATCGGCGCGGATCCGATGGGCCGCGGCCACGGACCTGCTGCGCCCTGGCCGCCCACGGCGGCCAGGGCACCCTCGCCAGCCACGCAAAGGAGCACCCGATGGCTCCGGTCATCAGCGGCATCAACCCCAACCACGGGCCGGCCGCAGGCGGTACGGCCGTCACGATCAGCGGAAGCGGCTTCACCGGCGCGACCTCGGTGAAGTTCGGAACCGTGCCGGCGTCGTCGTTCACGCTAGTTAGCGACAGCCAGATCACTACCACCGCTCCCGCGGGATCCAGTTCGGTCGCCGTCACCGTCGCCACGCCGCTCGGCACGAGCAACGGTGTCACCTTCAGTTACACCGTTCCACCTGTGATCACTGCTGTGAGTCCGGCCTCGGGCGCGGTTGGCACTTTGGTGGTAATCAGTGGTTCGGGGTTCACCGGCGCGTCGTCGGTGCACTTCGGGAGCGCTTCGGCGACGTTCACAGTGGTCAGTGACAGCCAGATCACTA